>PKXI01000141.1 GCA_003133425.1 Acidobacteriaceae bacterium | reverse complement strand
GGATGGGGCACCCGAAGTTGGGTTAACACTCAACTCGAAAATGCTGTAAGCCCAATCGTCACGAAGCGCTCGTCATTACAAAAGTAATGTCATCAAAACAAAAAGGGTAGCCTTGTGCAGGCTGCCCCTCATGATCCCAGGAACGATTTATTGTGCGGGCGACGCGTGCCGGAACAGGCAGGAGACGCCGGTCGAAACAGATTACCTGCCGGTCTAAACAAATGACTGGAACAAGTGGCCTGCCGGTCAAGACGGCCCATGAGGGCGTCTGACCGGCGGGTTGATTAGTGAGCCGTGTGGTGCGCAGCCGAAGGCTTGGCGGCGGGATGGTGCGCCGGGGCGGCCTTCTTTTCCGCCTGGATGAATCCCTCACGAAGAACAATCTGCGCGGTTGCTGCCTTGGTGGCCGTGGCTGGAATCGCCGTATATGTGTCGTAGGTGGCGTCCAGTTCTTCTGCAGGCTGCAGTTTGTATTCGAAACCGGCAGCAGGAGCTTCCTTACAACCGACCGGCGCCTTCAGATTGACGATGAAGTCGGCGTTCTTGTTGTCTTTGGAGTCCTGCGTGACGGCTACCCTTATGTACCTAACGGCATGCTCGATGGTGAGCTTCTTGATCTTTGCCGCATCGCCGGTAAGAACGTCACCGAGCGCATCGGTATCTGCCTTGACGCCATTGGCCAGAATGTAGTCTTGCCCCTCCTTGACCTTGAGCTCAGAGGGAGGCGGAGGAACGGCACTGCAAGCGACGGGAGTGGTGAGCTTGACGACGTATTCCTTTGGCTTGGCAGCAGGGGTGGTGGTCGCGGTAATCTTCAACACCGTCGCGGAGGCGTCGATTACCACTCCCGGGACAGGGGTTGCCTGATTCTGCAGCACCGCCCAGAGCTTCTGGGCATCGGCCGGGTTGCCGTTGGCAAGAATGAACTCCTTGTCCTCAAGGTTGAGCTTGGTGAGGTCGGGAGTGGCAGCCAAGACACCGGTAACGATTTCGGGCGGGGTGGGCGCCGGCTTGACCGTAAATGCATCCGGCTTGAAGAGCGTCTGGGCTGACGCAGCCTTGACAGCGTCCAGGCCATCAACTCCGCCGTGATACCGCTTGTACCAGTATTCGAGCTTGGGCTCGATCTGAGCCTTGTAGGCCGGAGGAGCGAAGTTCCATGCGCGTGCGTAGAACCAGACCGCCTGAACCATGTCTCTCGCATCTGCCTTGGTATACGCCTCGGCCAATTGCAGAGTATCTACGAGGGCAGTACCTTTGGTCGTCGCCTCCAACGGAAAGAGATTCAGCTCTTTCTTGTATTCTTCCTGGGCTGCCTTGGAGTCCTTCTTGGAGACCAGGTAATCGAGGGCGATAGCGGAGTCAAAGACTGGGTAAGTTGCGCCGGTCATCTTCTTCCAATCGGCATCGGAAACTTCGGCGCCTTTGGGTGCCGCTAAACCCTTCTGGGCAAGCGCGGCAGCGTCATCGCAGGTCTGCGGATCGTTGGTCTTCCCGCACTGGGCCTTCTTGAGAAGGACGGAGACAAAAATCGCCTTCATGTTGGCGGGATCCACCTGAAGCAGGCGGCTGGCTGCGCTGAGCTGCTTGTCGGCGTCGCCCATAGCCTGGTAGGTATCAATCAAATCGTCCAGAACGGCCTTCTTGACCACGCTTTGCGGATAGGCGGTTAGAAAGTCTTCCAGGGCCTTTGCCTTGGCGGCTGGATCTGTCTGAGTGCTTGCTGTTTGATATGCATTGAATTCGGCAGGGTTTTGAATGGTGATCTGGTCCGAACTCTGTGCAGCCTGTGCTCGCAGCGTGGGCGCGGTGACGAGGCTAATGCTCGCCAAAGCCATCACCGATGCCAAGACTAACTTCTTCATGCAGTGCTCCTGGGAATTTCCAAAGTCGAGATCAATATTCGCGCACTCGCTGGCGGAATGTTCAACCGTTCACGATGAAGGTTATGCGCCGGGGTGCCGGATTAACGATACCACAGCTTCCAATGCGGTGTTGAGAGGATTATAGAAACCTGCTGCCCCCGGTGACAAGCAAAGTTGTTGGGGGAATTTTGCCAAATTACATGCCGCCGGGGTGCATGAAAGGGTTCCTGCCCCCGGCGGGATTGGCCAGACCATCGGAAAAGGTGAAATAGCTTAGAAAAAAGGCCACTTTTGGCTGACAGTGCGAAGTCCCGCATTTCGGTTTATTGAAGAAGGCGAACCAGGTCGGCCTGCTCGGCAAGGAACGCATCATGACCATGGTCACTGGTCATTTCGCGGTAGTCGGCATGGGCGCCGGCGGCACGGACTGCATCTGCGAAGTTGCGCACCGTTTCGGCCGGAAACAGCCAATCTGAGCTGATGCCGACAAAACTAAGCTGAGCGCAGATTCGACCAAAGGCTTCAGCCGGCGAGGCGTAGCCACGCAGCGGATCCCAGGTGTCCATTGCGCGCATGATGGCCAGATAGGAGTTGGCGTCGAACCGTTCAATAAAACGCTGGCCCTGATAGTCGAGATAACCGGCGATATCGAAACGGCCGCCGAGCAGGCCACCGCCCTGGCCTGCCTCTTGATTGCCGAGCGCCCAGGGGTCCTCGCCATTGCGATTCGGATTGCGGCCAAATCGCTCTTCAAAGAGGGGCACGGATTTATAGCTGATCATGCCGATCTGGCGGGCGAGCGCGAGGCCGCGCCGCGGAGGACATTGGGGAAGGTAGCGGCCCTCTGCCCAATCGGGATCGTGCACGATGGCCTGGCGCTGCAGGTGGTTGAGCGCGAGGCCCATGGCCGAGAGCGGGGCTACGCCGATAATGAGCGCCCTTTGCACACGATCGGGATTGAGGATGGTCCAATCCAGAGCTTGCATGCCGCCAATGGAACCGCCGAGCACCAGGCGAAGGCGGCGGATTCCGAGCGAATCAAGGAGGAGCGCCTGTGCCCGGACATTGTCGCGGACGGAAACCAGTGGAAAATCGGGCCCGTAGGCTTCTCCGGTTTCCGGATTTACCGAGCCTGGTCCCGTGGAGCCGTAACAGGAACCAAGCATATTGATACATATGACAAAGTCGTGTTCCAGCGACAGGACAGCCCCCGGCGCGAAGATCTCCGGCCACCAGGAGCCGACCAGAGCCGAGCCGGTGAGCGCATGGCACACCAGCACGGCGTTGTCCCTGGCGGCGCTCAGGCGGCCGTAGACCGCGTAATGCAGGGTCGGATTGGCCAGTGTGCAGCCACACTCCAGCGACAGGTGCTGACTGAGCACAAAGTCGCCTTCGTAGGTGGGATCCAGAACCTTCGTTTTGCCTGCGGATGCGGCAGGCGCGGCGCTGGTCCCGATACGAGCTTCGGTCATATCACTTCTTATTGTGCAGCATGACCCGCGGTTGTGCCCGTGGGCCTGTTATGCACTATGGGGCGGGCAGCGCCCGATAGTGCACAACAGGCTTCAGGCGGCGTGACCGTTGGCAGCTTTGATGGCTTGATCGAGGTCGGCGATGATGTCGCGAATGTCTTCGATGCCTACAGAAAGCCGCACCAGCTCAGGTGTAACGCCGGTGGAAGCCTGTTCCTCAACTGAGAGTTGCTGATGCGTGGTCGAGGCAGGATGGATGACCAGCGACTTGGCATCGCCAATGTTAGCCAGCAGGGAGAAGAGTTCGAGCGAGTTGATCAGCTTCTTGCCGGCCTCAAAGCCACCCTTGATTCCGAACGTAATCAGCGCTCCCCTTCCTGTGGGCATATATTTCTGCGCGCGGGCGTAGTAGGGGCTCGACTCGAGTCCGGGATAGTTGACCCACTCGACGCCCGGGTGCTTCTCGAGGTGCTTTGCCACGGCAAGCGCGTTTTGCGAGTGCCGCTCGAGGCGGAGGTGCAGCGTCTCGATGCCCTGCAACAGCAGGAAGGAGTTGAAGGGCGAGAGCGCCGCGCCGGTGTC
The DNA here is from genome assembly GCA_003133425.1 of Acidobacteriaceae bacterium. Next base: position 2,998 of record PKXI01000141.1, on the reverse strand, counting down.
GCGCAGCCCTTGCACGCGCGCCTTGAGGATGAATGCCAGGGGACCGAACGCCTCAGTGAAGGAGAGTCCGTGGTATGAGGGGTCGGGCTCGGTGAAGTCCTTGAAGCGGCCTGAGGCGGCCCAGTCGAACTTGCCTGCGTCGACAATGATGCCGCCGATTGTGGTGCCGTGGCCGCCGAGAAATTTGGTGGCGGAGTTGACGACGATGTCCGCGCCCCACTCGATGGGACGGACCAGCGCGGGCGACGCGGAGGTGTTGTCGATGATCAGCGGGAGCTTGTTTTCGTGGGCGATGGCGGCGAGTTGTTCGATGTCGGCGATGTCGAGCTTGGGATTGCCGAGGGTCTCGGTGTAAACGGCGCGGGTCTTGCTGTTGATGGCTTTGCGCAGGCCGTCGAAGTCGTCGGCGTCGACAAAACGAACGATGATGCCGAGCTTGGGCAGCGTGTAGTGGAAGAGGTTGTAGGTGCCTCCGTAGAGCGACGTAGTGGACACGATCTCGTCGCCGGCCGAGGCCAGGGTGAGAGCGATGAGTGTTTCCGCGGCCTGGCCTGAGGCGGTGGCGAGACCAGCAACTCCGCCTTCAAGTGCCGCCACGCGCTTTTCAAAGACGTCGGTGGTGGGGTTCATGATGCGGGTGTAGATGTTGCCAAATTCCTTGAGGGCAAACAGCCGCGCGGCGTGGTCCGCATCCTGGAAGAGATAGGAGGTGGTTTGATAGATGGGCACGGCCCTCGATCCGGTTGCCGGGTCGGGGACCTGGCCGGCGTGGACGGCAAGAGTGGCAAGTTGATGCTGCTTCGGTTCGGACATGTTTGGCTCCTTCAGATTCGTGTTACTTGACTCGTGTGAATAAGCTCATTGAATGTGGCGGGAAAAAGTGCGCGTGTTACGAAAGGAATCAAAAAAACGGCCCGCATCCTTTAGAGGACCCGGGCCGTTTGACTTGAAGATCGGTTGCGCTAGCGCATTCGCCGTTCTCGAGCCGCACGGAGGGGTCCGCAGACCATACACATACACATGGCCATGGCCGCAATTCCGTGTTTCTTTGAGTTCGGCATTGATGGAAGTATCGATGGGCAGCAGGTCGTATGTCAAATCGGATTCGAGGGATGGACTGCACGCGTGATGGGGCCCCGGAGCTAGCTACTGCTTCCCGCTCCGGTGGGCTCATTTGTCTCACCACTGCCTTCGGCGTTTGTGTGCCGGGTCATCCAAAACCACACGGCCATGAGCAACCAAGTTGCAAGAGGCAGAGCCAGAAATGGTGCAGCCGGCTTTGCGAAGTGTTTAAGGCCGACACCCACGTAGGCTATGACCGATGCGATGCTGATGAACCGGATCTGCTTGCAAGTCACGTTTTGGCGGGCGATCGGCCAGCGGAGCGATCGCTTAAGAATCAAGGTCATTCCCGCGAATGGGGACCCGCCCAGACGGTAAAAAGCGCCATCAAAAGGAGCGATGGATTGCGATGGCCAACCCAGTACATTGAACCCAGCGAGACGACTGCGCCAAGCAGCAAGAAAAACAGCGCCGAACTACGCGGACCGGTTGCAGATTGGTCCATTTGCGGCGACATCGCGGCTCGCTCATTGGGTTCTTGATCCATTTCCGTGCCCCCCCCGAGACTCCTGAATACTCCTCGGCGAATGCGAGGTCAAGCGAATTACTCTTCGGGCTTCCAGACGTAGGCTCCGAGCTGGGGCAAACCGATGTGGGCCAGGACGCGATCGACGAATTGGCGGGCCATTTCGGTGGAGTCTGTGGGCCGGTTGTAGAAGGCGGGGATGCAGGGAAAGATGACTGCACCGGCTTCGGCGGCGAGGGTCATGTTGCGGAGATGGATGCGGTTGAAGGGCGTTTCGCGCACGCAGAGGATGAGCGGGCGGCGCTCCTTGAGCGTGACGTCGGCGGCGCGGGCGATGAGCGAGTTGGCGAGGCCGTTGGCGATGGCGGCGAGAGTGCCCATGGAGCACGGCAGAATGATCATGCCGTTCGATGGGTGGCTGCCACTGGCGATGGATGCGCCTATGTCGGCGTCGGAGAGTTGGATGGTCTTGGCGGGCGGAGCGTCGAGGAGTTTTTCAAGCAGGTTGGTGCGGCCGGAAAGGCCTAGTTCTTCGGCGAGGACGCGGAGGGAGTTTTCGGAGGCGACGAAGTGAACGCGGGAGACGCGGGCGTCGGCCTCAAGGGCGCGGAGAAGTTCGCGGCCGAAGATTGCGCCGGAGGCGCCGGTGAGGGCGATGGTTAGATTCATAAATGCAGCTTCCAGCTTTCTAGCGCCAATGCCAAAGAATACTACGGCGTTGCATTCTCCCGTTTCGGACTCGCCCGGCTCTCCGGCACTTAAAGATCAGTTCGCGCCGGTTCGGGGCGCTCGCGCCTTTGTTACACAATTTCGCGTGACGTTGGAGCGATTGCGCCGGAGGCGTTCGCCGCGGCGAATTAGCCCCGCGCTTCAGCGTGGGGTTTCCGTAGCGACGACGCCTGCTCCCATTACCCGAAGACGTAACGCTCGTCGTATGCGATCCCAGAGTTGCGTAAGAGCGCAAGAAATTCTTCTTCGAAGTTGCGCTTGCGGTGATGCTCTTCCTGGTTTTGTATGTATTTCTTCACCACAGGGGCCTGGGAGGGACTGACGCTGAATGCTCCGTATCCTTCCTGCCAGGAAAAGCCGTGTCCCATCCAGCGGGAGGAGCTTCCTTTGAGTTTCTGCATGGCATGGGCAAGCGAATTGTTCGCGGGCAAGACGATTAGCAAATGGACGTGATTCGCCGTTCCTCCGGCCGCGATTAGCGAAAAACTCTCGCTCTTCGCAATGTCGGACAGGTAGGCATAAAGTTCGGGTGCACGTTCTGCGGGAATGCGGGGGGCGCGATCCTTGGTGCTGAAGACACAATGGATGAAAATGCTTGCGTATGTGTGCGCCATGTTGCGCCGTCCCTTGTATGTTGCGATCAGAGGCGTGAGGATTGATTCACGTTTCGGCGGTAAGGCC
>PKXI01000336.1 GCA_003133425.1 Acidobacteriaceae bacterium | reverse complement strand
GCCAAGGGCGCTGCCATGACGGGCCAAGACTTCATCAACATGGCCGCGCAAACCGACATGATGGAAGCCCACCTGGGACAAATGGCTGCAGAGCAGGCCTCAAGCCAGGATGTCAAGACCTATGCCCAGATGCTGGTTACCGATCACACAGCCGATTATCAGCAGCTCGGCACTCTGGCCGAGAAGGCTGGTCTCACGGTCCCGACGGGGCTCGATGCCGCCCACAACAAGATGATTGCGCCATTTGAAAAGCTGAAGGGTGCGGCCTTCGACTCACGCTACGTTCAAACGATGATTGCGGGACACACTGAGGCGATCGGAGTCTACACCAAGGAATCCTCCGATGCGCAAAGCGCAGACGTGAAGGCCTATGCAACCGCAACGCTGCCCACGCTGCAGAAGCACCTGGACGGAGCGAAAGCTCTCTCCAAGAAGCCAGCAAAGTAGCGGGCGATCACGGAAGATAGTAGGCGACTGCGCCGGCGGGTTTCACATGGCCGTCGGCGCCGTTCCTGGCGCTGCTTCAGTCTACCTTCGCTTCATTATCCAGCCAACCACTGCCCCTGACGCGACGCCCACCACCAGCGTCGCCGCTATCGTTGCCAGGAGGCTTCGCTTACAAATGCGTACGCGCGCGAGGGGCAGCCAACCACGCACCTTCAGTTGCACAAGAACGATAGGCGCTCCATGTTGGCTTCAGCGCTGCGTGTGGGCCGCCTGATTAGCGAAACGAGCGGTTCTTCCTGGCCCAAAGGCTCAATACAGCTTGAAGTTCATCGCGATCGTAATTATCACCGGTCATACATAGGAATCCCTTTGGGTGAACCCTCAAGTTGAGGTGGCCATAGGCCTGCCAGATGCGGTGAATGCTGGCACGGTTGAATCCGAACTACCTGGCAAACGAAAATGCGGACCAGTGCTTGACATCGGTGGGCGGGAGACTAGGTTCGGGAAAGCTTATGGGGTTGGAGGAGATTCATCGCGAGCAAGGTAACGGGCACCAGGAAGACCAGCGAGCCGATGACCTACATTATGACTGCGCCAACAATCTGATCGGACATGGGCGATATGTGGAATGGGTTTGGTTGCCTGGACGAATGGGAAGACCTCGACAAGCAATTTGTGAATGGTAATGTGAAGCGACTCTACATTTGGGACGGTGCTGGGCACGAATGGAGCGCTTCGAGGGAAGACATGAAGATGCTCGCGGCCGACATCTAGAAATATGTTGATGTTCCGAAATGAGGGACCGCAAAAGCCATCCCCTTTGAGTTGGTTGTGCAAACTGGGAACGTTTCTTGATAATGTCGCTATAGAGAGTGGGCTTAAGCTCAGTCGGTATTGCGACGGGAATTTCATGGTCGGCCCCAAGGTGAGACCTCAGAGACTCGCTGACGCTGCGGCGTCAGTCATCCCTGTTCCGCAGCAATCCGGTGAGGCTGCATCCTTTTTCGGTCGCTTACGACTGCACGTCCGGCTGAGCCTACATAGATGTCGCGCTTCTTCCATGTGTCGAGTACCCGGAGGATCGCCTCTAAGTACTGCGCATCAGAGAGCCTGGGGATGTCGCCGGGACAGAGCCTCAGAATCTCCCACCGCTGCTTGTACAGCTTTCGAACCTGTTCTGGCGTTAGGGCGGAAATCTCCTCGGTGAACTGATCTAACTCGCGCCTTGTCGCCTCAGCCGCTTCGATTATGGCGGGCTCTTTCGGCCTCTCGCCGAAGAGGAGCCGGTGCTTCTGAAACTCCGCCAAGGTCGGTGCGTTTGGGCTAGTCAGGTAAGATCTCTTGGCGGATATTGGGAAGCCCTTGCCGCGGAGCCAGAGTTCAATTTCCTGCACGGCATCGTTTTCGGCCCATCGTGAAATCACTACACCGGTGATCAGTTTTATTAGGTCTACACGGCGGCGTTTCGAATCAGGCACCCAGGGATTTCGAGGGTTGATGGGCAGCGGGCGAGGATGCGGATTGTTGCTCAGGTCCATATGACGGTTGCCGGTGCCAAGCGGGTCATAGGACGTGATGAACGCGCGGACTTCGCACTCGGGCGCGTATTTGGACTCCTTTGTGGTGATAAATTCCATATCGTTGAATCGGTCGGTCAGATGGTTCGTGCCATACTGAACGCGCCCCAAATGCGCATCATCATGTAATCCGTCCAACGCATCATAGAGCAATTCATAACGAGTACCCTGATCGACCAGCCACCCGGCGGCCCGGACTCGGGCCCAGCATCGGCAGGGCGCGTCGTCTCTGCACTCCATTTAGAGCTGGCCAGGGCGGCGTAGGGGAAAACAGTTCGCCAGAAGCTACCCTGTTGGACCGGACAAGGTTGGGGATCACTTTCTGTGCTGGGAGACCGGTGACTCGTATAATCTGGGATTATGGCGTCACTGTAATGTGATTTCCTTGCATTTTGCCAGTGATTGTGCGATGCTCAGTGTAGAGACCCCCGCGGAGGTCCACCATGGCGACGGTATCCCTTCCAAAACCCGACCTTTTCGCACACCGGGAGGCCTTACGGCTTCCGGCCTCAAAGGTCGTCGAGAAGTTGGTTGAAATTGTCGGGCGCAAGCTCACCGCCTACATTGGCGGCGTGAAGGATGCCCGCGCGGTGGACCGCTGGATTGCCGGCGGCGAAATTTACGGCGACGCGGAACCGCGACTCCGATTTGCCTTTCATGTGGTGCGCACCCTGGCCGAACACGACTCGCCGGGTGTGGTGCAGGCATGGCTCACGGGTGTCAATCCCGAGCTTGGCGACCGCGTCCCGTTGCGTCTTCTGCGCGAAAGCGACATCGACGCAGTGGCGCCCGCAATCCTGAGTGCCGCACGCGCATTCCTAGCCGGAGCATAGACCGATGGCACTCGAGGCACGCCGGCCCGATGGACCGCTCTTTCGTCTTGGCCGCCGTCCGGATGCATGGCAGCCGCCGGATTGGTTTCTGGCTCACAGCGACGGCACGTTTGGAAACCGTTTCGACGATCCCGATGGCTACTATCGCGTTCTCTACGCTTCCTCTCAACGGCTGGCGTGCTTCGTCGAAACCCTTGCGCTTTCGTCCCAAACTGTCGCTGCTCGCTGAGTTGAGCGCGATTGAGGGCGCCGACGACTTTCTCCCTCTCGGAACCCTGCCTCGCGAATGGTTGGCGGTTCGCATGATGGGAAGCGCCAAGATCGATGGCACCTTTGCCGACCTCTACGCGGCCTCGTGGGTCAGTCATCTCAGGAAATCGCTGGCTGCAGACGCGCTGCGGCTTGGGGTGAAGGACATCGACCTGAGCACACACTGGAGAACGCCCAGCCGCGACGACTTACACAACTCGCGTCGCGGCAAGCGTATCGGCTGAAATTCGACGGTATCTTCTATCACTCCCGGTATGGCCAATCCCTTGAGAACTGGGCTATCTTCGAGCCATTTCCGCTGGAGAATGCCATATCGGAGGCACTGTCGGAAGACGATCCAGATCTGATGGAAGCTCTCCGCATTCATGCAATCCATCTGGCCTGAGTTCTCCGATAGAGACCCATATCCCCGCCTGAGAAACCTTCCTGCTTACTCATGCGACAGATGGATTGCGAACTCCCGCTCAACGGACGGGTGCCCATCTGCAACTGATCGCAATCCGCCGTTATCTACATCTGTATCTGTGCTTTAAAGCATAACCTTGCCGCTTGGAAACCATAACCTTGCCGCTCTAAATCCAGTAAACCCGTCATCGTCGGCAGTTCGCGAGTTTCTGGGAACAAGGCGTTGAAAGCATAATGTTGCCGACAGCGCAGTTTACGCGCACAGCAATGGCGCCAGAATTCAATCGTGACAAAACAACAAGAAAGTTGTAGTATTGTGCAATGGCCCAGTCTCACAGAGAAGCGTCGCGGCGGCTCTTCGAGCTCGCCGAGCAACAGCAAGGCTTTTTCACTACGAAGCAGGCCAAGACGGCCGGATTTGCCGAAAATACGCATCCCTACCACGTGCAGGCCGGAAACTGGATCCGGGAACACCGCGGCATCTACCGCCTGACGTTGTTCCCGGCGCCGGATCGGCCCGATCTTGTACTTTGGTCGCTCTGGTCGCGAAACCGGAAGGAAGAGGTCGATGGTGTCTATAGTCATCAGACTGCGCTGAGCCTCCATGAACTGTCCGACCTGAACCCGGCGAAGCTCCATATGACCGTTCCGACGAACTTCCGGCGTAACAGCGATATCCCTGGCATTGTCGTGCTCCATTATCGCGACCTGCTCAAGAGCGAAATACAGGCCGGACCTGGCTACAAATACACTCGGCCGCTACGAACGATTCTTGATCTGATAGAGGCCGGAACGGTGGAGCGGACGTTTATACGTCAGGCGCTGCGGCAGGCTGTTGACCGCGGGCTCATCACGCGACAGCAACTTCGGAACGCAAAACTGAGCGAGACGGCACGCACGATGGTCGAAGATGCACTGCGGCAGGCTGCATAATCGCGATTCCGAGAACATATGCAACGGCGGGAGCCTTCCGCAGAGCCCTGGAAGAACGCCTGAAGAGCATGTCCCAGGCGGAGCAGATCGATATCAATCGCCTCAGGCGTCAGGTGTCCTTCGATCGTTTGCTGGCGAGGCTATTCCAGGAAGACCCGGCGCCTTGGGTGTTGAAGGGTTTAAAGCACAACATCTGTATCCGATGGAAAGGAGAATCGATGGCACGCAGTGCTGCGCGTTTGAAGATGGGCTATTACCCGCTCCCGGATCCAGACTTCGCGAGCTTCTCAGTTTCAATGGGCCGGCATCGGTAGTCGATCCTTGCGCGGGCCAAGGCACAGCTCTCAACCTGCTGACCCAAGGTGCAGATGTACGCCGTTACGGGGTTGAACTCGATGCCGAGCGAGCGCTGGCAGCAAGCGCCAAAGGCATCGAGACGATCCAGGGCAATGCCTTTGATGCAGTTGCCAAGTCCGAATCCTTCTCGCTGCTTTATCTGAACCCTCCCTACTATTCCGAGATCGGCCCGATTGCCAACAGCCGCATCGAACGCCTGTTCCTGGAACACACCTTCCACTGGCTGGTGATGGATGGCGTTCTCGTAATGGTGATCCCGTTTGAGCGTCTGCACGAGTGCGCCGGGATCTTGAGTTCGCACTTTTCCAGGCTCAATATCCTTCGCATGACCGACGAAGAATCGGTTCGATTCCGTCAGATTGCCGTACTTGGAATTCGTCGCAATGTTCGGGGCGTCGCTCTAGAGGAGAGCCGGCGGCAGCTCCAGTGCATCAGCCCGTATGGCAGCATTCTCGCGTTACCGGAGTTGGCGCCTGGTGCGTGCGAACCCTATCGCGTGCCTCCGACAAGCGAGGCCGCGCTGAGCTATCGCGGGCTGCCGTATGACCTGCTTGAGGATCTGTTGCCGCTGTCGGCTGCATGGAGACAGACGTTGCCATTTCTCATGCCGCGCGAGGACGTGGCCACAGGGCGTCCAATCACGCCGCTGCATGGAGGCCATGTGGGGCTGTTGTGTACGGCAGGCCTGTTGAACGGCGTTTTCGGCCAGGGTGAAGACCGGCACATCGCGCGATGGAGATCGGTCAANNTGGTCTATGCCGACGGAAGAACCCTGAAGCTGACCGAGACGCCGGCGAATCCGAGAGGGGCCGACGATGCAGAATGCACACCTGAGGCTCGGGTTGCCTGAATACCATCGCATGACTGAAAAGACCTCGACACGAATTCGGCTGCGGGTCGACCGTTATGTGGGGGAAGACGAACATCATCGGCGCAGTCGCCGAACTGGAACGGAACCTAATCATCGAGCGAGTGCGCGCCGGCATGCGGCGCGCCCGCCTCGAAGACCAGCACATCGGCAGAAATCCGCTGGTCCTCGACAACGCTGCCATCCAACGAGACCGTCAGCATGGCCAGAGCCTTCGCCAGATCGCCAAAGGCCACCGCATCTCTACGGCCACGGTGCAACGTGTGCTCCGAATGCCGCCAGCCCAAGCACAAGTAATGGAAGCACTCGATAAATCAGCCTGAACGGGCCCTCTCTACCCTGTGACAAAAGGGGTCCCAAAAACCGCCCAAAATCCCCCCGCCAAACCATACAAAACACACAGCCGGAACTATCCGATCCGGCTGTGTGAAAAGGTATGGGTTTACTGACAGTCTGCAAGTTCAACCCGAGCTAGCACGAGGAATCATATTCTGACGCAAGCAACTTCGGAGTATGCTTAGTTGGAGGATGTCCCAACCATAG
>PKXI01000134.1 GCA_003133425.1 Acidobacteriaceae bacterium | reverse complement strand
GGTCGCGTGCGTCACGCACCATGGAGGCTGCGGCGCGGTCCTTGACGCTCCCGCCGGGGTTAGCCCACTCGGCCTTGGCAAGCAGGGTGATGGAGTTGGGGTGCGCTCGGAGCGAGATGAGGCGTGCGATTTCGTCGAGACGGAGCAGCGGCGTCTGTCCGATGCGCTCGGAAATTGAAGAGCCGGGTTGGGAAAGCGGCGTTTCTGTTTCCATGCGGAAATTGCAGCCTGCTGTGTGGGTGTGCGAGATTGGAGTTACGGCGAGGACACCGATATAACTACCTAACTATCCTCGCAGACTGGAAAGCCGCCATGAGGAAAAAATCCCGCCATACGAATTTTGATCAGACGCTCGACATCCTGCGCGCTCATTCTTTTGATATATCGCGGTTTGCAGGGGTCGAAGGTGGGTTCCTGATAAGCAGGGATGGGGTGGGGGCGGTTCTGGTTGCCCACAAGGACGAGGCCGCGGTGGCGGTGAGTCCGGGGGTCCTGATACGGGGCGCGGTGGCGCGGTTGCTTGATCGCGGATACCAGAAGTTCATTAAAACCTCCCAACATGAGCTTCCTGCTTCGGCAACGCAATTGCATGCTATCCATCAATTCAGCGAAGAGCTGAAGCAGCTAACCGGGGCGACCAGCCTGTACAACGAGTCATTAGGCACCACCAGCGACCGGTATCAATACGACCGCCTGAAGGGCCGTGAAGCCGCGCAACCAGAGCCGGAGCGCCAGTAGGACCGCCGCGCCCATTTGGCAGGTGGCTCCAGGTAGCTATCCCCCCGAAAGCCGGGCGGAGCGGTGCATGGTACGGGAAGACAAAGCGGCAGACGCTTCGAACGACATAGCGGCTGGCCCGTCTGGCGATGCCCGCAACCGCCGCTGCCAACCGCGTTATGCCGTGGATGAAGACTCAATATTGCTGCTGGTGAGCCACGGTCTTTCCCTTCAAAGCCACATTCTGGATCTGAGCCTCGATGGGTGTCGGCTGAGCACGCGGGAGCGGTATACCGCCGGCACCCGGACGCGCGTCGAAGTCACCTTCAAAGTGAACGGGATCGCATTCCGTTTCTTAGGCATGGTTCAATGGACGGACGGAAAACACCTGCTGGGAATCCACTTTGTGGAGATGATTTCGAGGCGCAGGGAGCAGTTAGCCGAGGTGATCTGCGAGATGGAGGCTGTGGCCGCGGCTTCGGCGGCGAAGGAGGCTGCGGAGAGAGAGGCCGCCGAACTGGAGCACCAGGCGGAAATAGACGTTGGGCAGACCGAAGATACGGAACTGCTCGAGGACCACGCGCCGGCCGAAGAGCAGATGAAGATCGAGGAAGTGGCCCGTCGCCTAGAGCAGGAACGTGCAAAAGAACTTGCGGATTGGGAGGCGCAACAGTGCGCCGAGATAGAGGAGCTTGAGCAAAGAGCCGAAGTCGCGCGGACAGTCGATAAATTGGCGTCTATCGGCCGGGCCCCGGTGAAACGCGATCGCCGCGCCCAGGAGCGGCACACGGTGGATACTGCGGCTACGATTCTTTTGGTAAAGGTGGGTTCAAGGCTCCGTGGGCGCATTGTGGATTTGAGTTTGAACGGCTGCCGCATCCACAGCGATGAACGATTTCCGGTTGGAGTCTATACGCGCGTTGAGACGGAGTTTCGCCTTGAAGGGCTGCCCTTCCGACTGGGCGGTGTGATCCAGGCCGTCCATGACCGGCGCAATGTGGGCATACGGTTCTTGGATATGAGCCAGCGCAAGCGGGAGCAGGTGGAACAGTTGATCGCAGAGATTGCGGAGATGGAGGAGAAGCAAGCCGGTCCCGCGGATTAGGCAGAAGGAGCGATGGGGGCAAGAGCTAATGGTACTGCACGAGCCCCCAATGCTTCAGAGAGCGCTGCGGCGTCCGGCGAGCAGGTTGAAGACCAGGATGATTACGGCCACGACCAGCAGAAGGTGAATGAGTCCGCCGGCGATATGGAAGCTGAAACCGAGGAGCCACAGAATCAGCACGATTACGAAGATTGTCCAGAGCATGGATTTTCCTTTGGTGATTCGTGGACGCCTGCAAGAGCCGGGGCGCCCACGAACATTCACGGTTAGCTATTAATTGGCAGCGACTGCCTGCGCCTTTGCATCCCTGACAGCGTCGAGGAATTCGTGAGCGGCCTGAGGTACGGCCACTTCGCCCTGCAGAATGCGGCGAGTGGAGATGTCATGGCCGTAGATCGCTTCGGTGGAGTCGTCGTCACGGCGGACGGCAGAGCCCTTGAGCGCGACCCCGGCAAAAGCGCCGCGGGCGCGTGAGTAAGTGAGAATTTCGGTATTCAGCTTCCAGTCGGTATCGGCAGAAGCGTGACGTCCGACCGGTCCGGCTGCCGCAGAGGCGTCGGCGCCGATCTCGAACTTACTGCCGATCAACTGTTCCATGCCTTTTTCGTTCTGGATGATGAGGACAAGGTCCACACCTTCGACGCCGATCTGAAAGCCGAAGCTGCCGCCTNNCGCCGATCTGAAAGCCGAAGCTTCCGCCGGTGACGGTGAAGAATGCGGGAGCGCTCCATCCGTTGGCAGTGCGGCAGGTGGTAACGCCTCGGCCATTTTCAGCGCCCACTACAAAGCCGCCCTTGAGCATATGGGGTACCACGGCGATGCATTTTGCATGTTCGAGGACTTCTTCCGGAATGCCCTTGTCGGGTGCCGACATGATTTCATTGAGTACTTTCCCGGCGTGATCGAGCCGGTCGGTTGTCGCTTCGCGATCGCTTGCCGCCCAGCCTAAGCTTGTGAGACTGAGTACTGCCACGAGAGTAATAAGTTTCTTCATGAATTTCACCGTTTTCTACCTATGCGCAGCGACACTCGATTCCCNNCACTGAGGCGCACAAGGTAATTCCGACGTTAGAGGGATTTGATTGCGGCGTCTGAGCAATCCGGCTCTCGGTGATGGTCGAGGATCCTCTTTTTCTTCTGTAGGAATACGTCGCCGGGGAGCAGACATCGGGAGTCTTGGAAATTCTCCATAAAAGTGAGCAAAATTGAACAGATTGTCTACCTGCCGGTGTGCAACGTTGTGCTAGGGTATGGCGGAAAGTGT
>PKXI01000354.1 GCA_003133425.1 Acidobacteriaceae bacterium | reverse complement strand
AAATCTATGCCCGACACACTCCTAGCGCAGTCCGATTTCGCTGATTTGAAGCAGTGAGTCCACTTCCATACGCTCCGTGCCCGTATGGAAGTCGAAGACAACCGGTTCCGGCTGATATGGCTTGCCATCTCGGCGAGCCTGTTTGCGCTTTGGTTCCATGGCATCCAGTTGCGCTCGGGCCTGTTCGCGATAACCGACCGAGTTGTATGAACAAAAGGGGATCTGTTTGCCGCCGGGAAGCAGAAACTCCTTGCAGCATTTCATCAGGTTTTTCTGGTTGAAGGTCCAAGGATCCATGAAGTCCTGCAACATGATCATGACCATGTTCTTCGCGATATCGCCGATGGTAAGACTCTCGGGCAGTCCGCAGGCTTGGCAAGAGATTGCAAACTGCTCCGCCGACTTCTGCGATCCGGATACGGACGACGACGACCACAACCCTTCAAGAGCCTTCTTGATCTCCAAACTGAAATCGGGCATGACGCGGTTGGTGATGTAGTCGAGATAGTCATAAACGTTCACGATGCGCGAGAGCGGTGTCACCTTTTCGCCGTCAATGAATGCATAAGTGACGGAGTTGCATGAGGGAAAGCAGCACGGAACAGGGATGAAGTCGCTGGCCACGAAATTGCCGGCCGTCTGCTGCTCAATTAACCGGACGATATCCGGAATCGTCATGCGCTGCATTGGATCGTGATGCATGTGGCGGCCCGCATGAAATGCCGGCTGAAAGTTGATGCCGCGAATGGCTGGATGTTTGATAGCGAGGTCGATGATCTTGCCAACCTCGTGATCGTTCACTCCACGTTCAATGGCCGGAACGAGCGTGACATTGAGGCCGATAGATGCCAGGCGATCCAAGGCAAGCAACTTCTCCTCAAGAATGTCGGGCTCACCGCGAATGATGCGATAGGTCTCACTATCAAAGCCGTCGAATTGGAAGTAAATCGAAGGGCGAACCTCGGCGAGCTGTTCGAGGAAGCGGTCATCGTGTGCGATGCGTTTGCCGTTCGTGTTGACCATGACAAACGGGACGCCACGGGCACGGGCAGCCTTCACAAAGTCGATGATCTGCGGATGAATGGTCGGCTCGCCGCCGGAGAACTGCACCACTTCCGGGTTACCTTCGGTGCGCACAAAATCGTCCAGCATCGCCTCCACTTCTTCCAGGGTCAAACTGAAGCCTGGCCGGGCATCGGCAAAGCACAGCGGGCAATTCATATTGCAGGCGCTGTTGACTTCAATGATGCCCAGGCAGGCATGTTGCTGATGGTCTGGGCACAGGCCGCAATCGTGCGGGCAACCGTCTTTGATCTCCGTACCGTAGGCAAGCGGAATCGTGCCCGGCTTGTTGAACTTACTGAAGTTCGTATAGGCTTGTGCATCCCCATAGACAAGCGCTTCAAACGGACCACAGTCGGGGCAGCGCTTGGCCATGTAGACGTTGTTGTCACGCAGCAGGATCTTGGCATCAATCACTTTCCGGCATTGCGGGCAGATGCTGCGTGTCAGTTCATAAAAGACGTAATTGGCGTCCTTCTTCAGGGTGCGAGGTAGCGCTGGGGTGCCGTTCACGTCGATTGCGGATTTCAAAGACATCCTTGTCCCCTCAGACTCATTGCGCGGCTTGACTCGCTTGGTTCTATCCCAACTGCTCTCGCGTCCAATCATTCTTCTTGAACAACCAGTATCGGGCAGTCGCGCGCAGAGCGTCTAGCTGACGTGAGCTGTTTGCTGGATGAAGGCCACGAGATGATCGTTAAACTCGTGCGACCTTAGGCAGCGCTGGAGTTGCCTCTCCCGCAGCGATCCAGCCCAGCAGCCCGCCGTAAACGAGGTGCGCCATCAAGGCAGCAACCGCACCCATCATTCCAGGGCCGTTGATCCTGAATACGCCTGCGCCAAGCATTGGCATGACGGCAACTTCCATCACCGTCCAGAGGATGAAACCCCAGATTAGTCCCCGTGCAAGCACTGGGCCCGGCAGGTAGGGCGTAACAGAAGCCCATACAAGAGCGGGAAGACAAGAATCCCCATCATTAGATGTGCGAGCATTCCAACGGCCCATGGAGCATGAATCATCCCTGCCAGACTGGCAGCAATGTCCATATGCACACCCATCATAGGTGCAATCAGCATCATCATCACAGTCATCGCTGTCGTGCCCGCTACACCTCCCAAAATCAATTTCACAGACATCCCGTTCATTCGATTCCTCCTACTCTTGAACGATTTCCGAGGCGGAGAAACGTTACAAGGTTCCCAATAGAGAAGAATCTGGCGAAGTTCCTTGTTCGCCGTAACGTTTTTCGCTCCTGCGAATCGTTATCATTGGTTGATCCTCGAAATACTTGGGTAAGCAAGTGCAGAAAGCAGTTGAGTCCGAAGCCGAGGGCGTCCTGATCCAGAGATTCCTGGCAGGCGAGCGTGAGGTCTTTCACGACTTGATACGCCCGTACGAGCGCATGTACTACCTGCAGGCGTTTTCGATTCTTCGCAACCAGGAAGACGCGGAAGAGGCAGTACAACAGGCAATGATTGGGATCTTTACGCATCTCTCGCAGTTGATGGAGAGGGATAAATTCAAGCAATGGGGCCTTCGGATTGTGCAAAACGAGGCGAAGATGATGTGGAAGAGGCGTCGTCAGAATCTGTACGAGTCTATCGACGAGGGATCTTCGGACGGTAGCGGCGAGATGACCTCTTATCCAAAGCAGTATGCCGACTGGCGCGACTTGCCAAGCGAGGCCGCCGAGAAGCAAGAAGTTCGTGAGACGGTGGCCAGGGCGATCGGCGAACTTCCAGGAATCTACCGGGAAGTCTTCATGCTGCGCGATGTGCAACAACTCAATCTCGCCGAGACCATGGAGGTTCTTGGGATGAACGAGTCTGTCGTCAAAACACGACTGTATAGAGCACGGATCATGCTCCGGGAATCTCTTTCACCCATATTCGCCAAACCTGAGCGCTCTGTCTGGGAACGCTGGAAAGGAATGAATCCATGGTTCGCTGCAAGACGATAATCGCTCACCTTTCCGAGTACATGGATGGCGACACTTCCGCGGAGATGCGTCAGAAGATCGAGCGGCATCTGCGCGGTTGCCGACGCTGCAATGCGGTCTACGACAGTACCCGAAAGATGCTTGTCATCACCGGAGATGAGCAGGTCTTCGAGATTCCTGATGGATTCGGGGACCGGCTGCACAGCTTCGTCGATTCGATGCTTGCAAACTCTGAGTCAAACTAACTGGCCAAGGCGCTCACTTCGAGCCAAGCCGCAGGGACAAACCCCGATGAATTCGAACGGACGTCACGGCTTGGCAATCACAATTCTGGCGCACGCGATTCTTCGCATCGCCAGCAGCGGCAGCGGCGTACTGATTGGCATCTATCTGGCCAACCTCAGCGGACACGGGTTTTCCGTGGACGCCGGCCTTCTTGGACTACTGGGGGCGGTTTCTTTCGGTGCCGAGTTGATCGCCTCCATTCCCATGGGAATAGCCTCCGATGCGGTCTCACCTCGCTGGTTGATGGTGAGCGGAGCGCTGGTCGGCGCACTTGCCGTTCAGCTCTTCGCCCTCAGCTCCCATGTGGAAGTGTTCTTTCTGAGCAGGGCTTTGGAAGGGATCGGCGTCGCGGCCGTCACTCCTCCTCTGTTGGCATATCTTGCCGATTCGACCACCCATGATTCCGCATTGCGGGCACGGGTGATGAGCTTCTTTGAACTCTCGCTCCTGGCAGGACTTGCCCTGGGCGGGCTGATGGGGAGCCAGTTCTGGAAGCTGTTCAATGCGCGTGCCTTCAGCCTTGTGGCTCTTGCGTATCTGGTCTCTGCCGCGCTGCTGTTCTTCGGCGCAAAGGGCAGCAGATCGCACGGCTCCCACGCCGCATGGCAGGGCCTGCTGCGTGCATTGAAAGACCCTTCGGTCCGATCCTTGGCTCCGGTCTGGCTCTGTGTGAACGCTGTTGTGGGGCTTTGGCTTGGACCTACACTCCCGTTCTTGCTGACAAAGAAGCCAAACAGTTCTCAATATCTGGATGGACTCTTCGCAGACAGCCCAGTCCAAGTGGGCTGGCTTCTACTCGGTTACGCAGTTGTCTTTGGAACAGGCGTGTTCGGCTGGAGTTTTGCGCTTCCGTGGATGCACATCCGGTCCGCGATGCGGCTTTCCTTGTCGGTCATGCCATTCGTCTGCCTGGGATTCTTCGCGATCAATCATTCAGCCCACATTGCGGCACCGGTTCGCTGGTCCATCACGGCCGCAACCGCATTGCTGATCATGGTGGAGAGCGGCTTTACTCCGGCCGCTCTGGCATGGCTCGCGCAGTCTCTTGGCTTTGGCACAGGAAAGGGAGCAGCCATGGGCATCTATTCTGTCTTGCTCAGCGTGGGCGCCATCGGCGGCTCGCTCATGGCTGGAGCGCTGGGCAAGTTACTCTCTGTCGATGGGCTGCTACTCGGCACTGTTGGGTTGGCCGTTTGCGCTTTGCTCCTGCTTCACAATGCAACAGACCTTGCGTTGAAACGGGATGAGGAATCTTATGAGCACGCCTGATTATGATATTGCGATACTCGGGGCTGGAGCTTCGGGACTGATTGCCGCGGACTTCGCCGTTCAACTTGGTGCGCGAACGGCGCTGATCGACAAGGGCCCAATTGGCGGGGATTGCACATGGAACGGCTGTGTACCGAGCAAGTCGCTCATCAAAGTGGCGAGCGTGGCTCACGATGCACGAACCGCTGCCCGCTATGGAATTCACGTCGATAGCCCGACAACGGATATGCCGCAGGTGCGTCAATATCTTCGCGCCACAATCCAGCAAATCTATGAACCCACCATGCCCGAAGCGCTGCACAAGAAGGGCATGGATGTCCTAATCGGAGCTGCACGGTTTCTAGGTCCGCATTCGCTGGAAGTGGGAACCGAGCGGATTCGCGCCAGGAAGGTGCTGATCAACACTGGCGCTGAGCCACGCATACCCGCAATCACCGGGCTCGCGGATGTCCCATACATGACCTACCAACAGATCTTTGAGAATGACCGCCTGCCGCAACACTTGCTCGTTGTTGGAGGCGGTCCCATCGGGTGTGAAATCGCGCAGGCATACCGAAGGCTTGGTTCTGAAGTAACCGTTATTGCTGAGGACCTGCTGCCTGCTGAGGAGCCAGAGGTTCAGGAGTTGTTGAGCCGCATCTTTGCGCAAGAAGGAGTCGAGCGCATAGTAGCGAGAGCAAGCATCGTGTGTCGTGAAGGCGAAGCCATCACTGTTGAAACGCTTGCGGGCAAGGCGACCGGCGACCTTCTATTCATTGCAACCGGGCGTGCGCCCTTGGTTCGAAACCTTGGCTTGGAAGCGACAAATGTACGCTACACAGGGCGCGGCATCGAAGTGAACAAGTTTCTCCAGACTGCTGCCGGACATATTTACGCTGCGGGAGATGTGATCGGCGGCCAGCAGTTCTCGCACCTTGCAGGGTGGCAAGGATTTCAGGCGGTTCGCAATGCGCTGCTGCCGGGCAACAATCCTGGCACAACGGCGGCAATGCCCCACATCACATTCACTTCTCCCGAAATTGCTCAGATCGGCCTGACTGAAGGCAGGGCACGCGCGATGTTCAAGAGTCATGATCTGCTCATAAAGTCATTCGATATCAGCAAGGTGGACCGCGCAGTGAACGAAGATGACCGGCTTGGACTCATCAAGATCGTTGCACGCAGCAATGGCCTCATTCTTGGCGCGAGCATCGTGGGCGAAAGAGCGGGAGAAACCATCACCGAGGTCGCAATCGCGATGCGCAATAAGCTAAAGTTGGCCGACCTGGCCGCGACTATCCATCCCTACCCAACCTACTCAACCGGCGTGCAACTGCTGGCCACAAAGATGGCCGTGGAACATGCTTTCTCCGGCACGTTAGGCAGAATTCTTCGCGGTCTGTCCGCACTTTGGCGCTAGCAGTTCAGCCCGTGCATTTTGGACTTGCGGAGAATGAAATCAAGCGATTCATCGAACATGTCCCGGACAAACGTTGGACAGCGAGAGCCTGGTCGTGCAGATGCGCCCATTAATGACTCCCCGATTAAGATTGCCGTTCAGCCATCAAGTCTCTTGGCTATTCCGGCTCCGCGCAGTGTAAATCCAGTCTGTCACCGCCCAAAGTGATGCAGAGTACTTGGGTGATAATTCGATCCCTCGCCGGTCATGTCCAAATTGCCAGCGTGGAATTGGGGGCCTTGCCCGCAGCTCCTTCGGCAGAGCGCCTCTCGGGATGGTCAGGACCCAGACACGGATTTTCGCCAGCAGCGCAGGCGAGCTGCTCCGCCGCTGTGCCTTTGGTACACAAGGCTAAGCGAGTAAGCGGGGCCATAATGACCCAATTCGGCAGGTGGATGTCGCCGATCTGGATGGGATCTAACAGAGAAGCAATAGAGTGAGTTCTTGAGAAAACGTGTGTTGCTGCTTCAGATGTTCCAGACAGGTGAAAGATGCGCCCTGCTGTGGATTCAAGATGACTCTGATGTTTCAAGAGGGATCGCTGCGAAACTCTGCGGATGCACTAAGTTTACAAAATGCACAGGTCGGCCGCGTTTAATCACAGGGCAGTCTTCGCTGCTGGCGGATTTTCGACCCTCAACTGGCGGCGATGATCCACGCGCGCGCTTGCGCGGCCTCCGACGTCGGAAACAACCTCATCGCGCCGGGCATAAGGAAGCTAAAAAACCGCATCGTCTGCTTGATCCATTCGACGTCCGTGACAACCGCGACTCGCTCCCAGCGGGTGAGGTGTTCCATCCCAACCTTGAAGTCTTCCCAGATAGCGCCGGGATCATATCCGGCAAAATCCGCGGCGGTTTCATAGTAGAGCCGGATCTTGTCCTGCCTCTTGAGCAAATTCATAACGGCCGGAACCACGACCGCGTCATAGTCCCCTTTCGTTACGTGTCCTTTACAGACGAAGGCGAGAACGTTGTCAGGAAAGCTGTTTAGCTGCTCAATCATAGGGCATCCTCCATTGTGCATTTTGTAGTGCGAAGTCGCTGCCAATGCGGCAGGCCCATTTTCCTTGCAGACAAATTCCAGCCCTACCGTAGTTGTTGCGCCTGGTTACTGCAAGCAACGCACTATCAGTTATCCACTGGCGTGCGAACGATTTCTACAGAGCATTTGGCGTGGCGCGCAACGGATTCCGCCACGCTTCCCAATAAGAAACTCTCGATGCCTCTCTGCCCATGCGAACCAACCGCAATGAGATCGGCATGCCATTCGGCTGCGGTATCGAGGATGCTCACTCTGACGTCACCAATCTCGACAGCGGTGTGCGCCTTAAATCCCACTCTTCGCAACTTCTTTGCAATTCGTTCGACCAATGCACGGGCCGGCTTTTTCTGATCCTCCAACTCGGGAACGTAGCCTTGAGCCATTTCCGGCGGAGCCATGGCAGCAATCGGTTGCAGAACGTGCAAAACCAGAACCTCGGTATTCTCAGGCCGAAACTGGTTCACAACAGCCTGAATCACATTTTCGGAGAACTTTGAATCATCAATTCCTATTAGGACTTTCATCACTCCTCTTCCTTAACGAGCGATAGGGCGTGCCATCAGCCGGGCGGTGAACGGGAAATGATCCAGTCTCTTTGTGGGCATTGCCCAGACTATGCCGCGCCATTTCGGCTCTAGACAAAGTCTCCGCTTTTACGTCGTAAGTATTGAACAGGCGGCTGTGGAAAGCCGGTCACAATTGCTCATCCATGAGACTCTCGACCTCGGGCTGGTCTCCGCCACAACGTCCAAAGGGAATGAAAAGCGCAAACGAATCAAGTGTTCAAAAAGGCACAGTCTTTGCTCTCATGGCAAAGGAAAATAGGTGTTGAGTCACTCTCATGGTCCGGCAAGGAGCCTGTCATGTCTAAAACCCATGTCTTTCATTCCGTCCCCACGAAGGTTCTGTTGCCAATTGACTTTAGCCCGTCATCCAAGGCGGCTTTGGAGATGGCGACGGACCTGGCTCTGCATTTCCATGCCGAGATCTTCCTTGTGAATGTCGTTCCGTCCTTTGCAACATTCACTTCCGAGTATTCTGTTCCTCAAGTGTCGTTGCAAGCGGAGATGAGGACACATGCAGAGCAGCATCTGGCGAAGGCCTGTGCAATCCTCACAACCAAAGGAGTCAAAGCAGATTCCAGCGTCGAAGTCGCGAATGACATCGTCGGCAACATTATGGAAGCGATCGATCGCGAGCATATTGACATGGTCGTGATCTCCACGCATGGAATATCCGGCTGGCATCCGCTGGTCTTCGGATCGATTGCCGAAAAGGTGGTCAAGCTGGTGCAATGTCCACTCTTGCTTCTTCGCTCAGCCAAACCCGATGCGAAAACCCCGCCAGGGCGCTCCACTGAATGGTGGTAGCAAAGGCAGCGGCACAGGCCGCCAACGATGAGTGCAACGACCGGTGTCCCCCACGATTCCTTCCACCCAAACCGCAAAGTCGCTGCAGACCATCGCGGCGCTATGACGCTCCACTGGCCACAATGGCGGGTCCCATCCTGCGAAGCCGCTCAAAGGCGGTATTATTTCAGCGGTTTAGCACTGCAAGAGGAGATTTCAGATTGAGCTGAGATGTGCGATCGTCCCGGTGAGCCTTTTCGACAATTTTCGATATTGAGTAAAATGGTACAGACTATTGCGTTGGTCCAGGCGCACGAATGGCATTACGACAGTCGCTTGACTTGGCGGATAAGTAGCTCAAAATGACAAAGAATGCGAATAAGGAATCCCCTGAACGACAAAAGCCGCTCTGGTTCCGAATTGGACAATTCCTGTTTTTTGTCGCCTCGGCAGTCGCCTTTTATCTGCTTGGCCTAACAGCCTGTGGTGAAAG
>PKXI01000344.1 GCA_003133425.1 Acidobacteriaceae bacterium | reverse complement strand
GGGGCACCCGAAGTTGTGTTAACACTCAACTCGAAAATGCTGTAGCAGGCCGTTACTACGAGGCCATCTTGAGCAATTCCTGCTCGGCACGCAGCCAGTCCTGCTCCGCGTAGCCATCCTGGTAGCCGCGCTGCTCCCAATAGGCTCTGGCGAGTTTTTCTATCTGCTCGCGAGGCGGCATGGACGTTTTTGCTGGTTGGCTGACTTTTTCTTTCTTTGCTGCGGTTTTGCGTGGTTTTGCGGGGGCTTTTACTTTCTTGACTGTATCTGCCATGGGAAAAATCCTCCGTTGGTTTTGAGTGGAACCAGGGTTACGGTGCCTTGCTGAGCCTAATGCGGGGTCGCCGCTCCCTGCTGGTCGCGTCGACGTGAGTGCAATGGGCTCTGGACACAACATCCCTGCTTCCGCTGGAGCCACCAAATCGCGGGGCATCTCCTTAATGATACAGGATGCCGTCGTTTACTCGATCAGAATGCGGCATGGCGTATCTTCCTGCTCAATACGGAGCTTTGATTGCGCAACCCTGGAAAGTGTTGCCTGGCCTGGTGGACGCCCACCGCAGCCGCCTCCTTGCCGTTGTGCAGGCAAGCGTGTTTGACTGTGTTCCGAAGGTGGACGCAACCATGGGATACATTCTTGCACTGGACCAGGGGACTACCAGTTCCCGCGCGATTCTGTTTGATGAGAGCGGAACGATTGCCGCAACGGCGCAGCACGAGTTTGAACAGTTCTACCCGCAGGCGGGATGGGTGGAGCACGATCCCACCGAAATCCTGACCAGCCAGCTCTCTTGCGCGGTGGAGGCGCTGGGCAAAATTGGCGCGCGGCCGCGGGATGTGGCGGCGATCGGGATTACCAACCAGCGCGAGACGGTGGTTGTGTGGGAGCGCGCGACAGGCAAGGCGATTCATCCGGCGATTGTTTGGCAAGACAGGCGGACGGCTGCGCGGTGCAGCGACCTTGAGGCGACTGGGGTCGGGGAGACAGTTTCCGCCAAGACCGGGCTGGTGCTTGATCCGTATTTTTCGGCGACCAAGGTGGCGTGGATTCTGGACCATGTGCAGGGCGCGCGGGCGCGCGCCGACAAAGGCGAGCTGGCGTTTGGCACCATCGACAGCTGGCTGATCTGGCACCTGACCNNACATCGTGAAGGGCGAGTGGGATGCGGAGATGCTGCGCCTCTTCAGCGTTCCGGAGAGCATGTTGCCGGAGGTGGTCTGGTCAAGCGAAAAGGTGGGCGAGGTGACGACGACGCTGGGCCTTGGCGGCGTGCCGATCGCGGGCATTGCCGGGGATCAGCAGGCGGCGCTGTTCGGGCAGTTGTGCTGGAGTGCGGGCGAGGCCAAGAACACCTATGGGACGGGTTGCTTCCTGCTGCAGAACGTGGGGACGGAGTTCGTGCGTTCTCGCCATCGCCTGATTACGACGCTGGCGGCGAGTGCCGGAAGGCGGCGGGAATATGCGCTGGAGGGAAGTATTTTTATCGGCGGCGCGGTGGTGCAGTGGCTGCGCGACAACCTCAAGCTGATTAGTTCGTCGGGGGATGTGGAGGCACTTGCGGCCTCTGTGCCGGACACGGGAGGCGTGGTGTTTGTGCCGGCGTTTGTAGGGCTTGGCGCGCCGCACTGGGATGCGCATGCGGCCGGAATGCTGATCGGGCTGCGGAGGGATACCAAGCCGGGACACATTGCGCGGGCGGCTCTGGAGGCGATCGCGTTCCAGGTGGCAGACGTGCTGGAGGCGGTGCATAGCGAAACAGGGACGCCGCTCGCTGCGCTGCGGGTGGACGGCGGCGCTTCAGTGAACGATCTGTTGATGCAGTTCCAGGCCGATGTGCTGGGCGTGCCGGTGGTGCGGCCGCAGGTTACGGAGACGACTGCGCTGGGTGCGGCATATCTCGCGGGGTTGGCGAGGGGATTCTGGGCAGGGCCGGAAGAGTTGCGGGCGAAGCGGCAACGCGACAAGCGGTTTGAGCCGCGCATGGACCCGACCGATCGTGCAGAACGGCGCGGGCGCTGGCAGAAGGCCGTGGAGCGCGCGAAAGGCTGGAGCGAGTAAGAGATTGCGGCCCGATGAGGGTTGCGGACGCTTGTTGAATCTTGCGCTGGTGGATCTTCAACAGGTGGTTTAAGAAGCTCGCTCTTGTGGTTTCCCACCTTTGCGCCAGAAAAAAGGTGCAAAGATGGGGCACGGGAAGTATTTGATCGGGCAAAATTGTAAGAGCAGGTTGTTTGGAGGTTAGGATGGCGGCTACGGTTTGCAGTCACGTTGCGGAGCACCTGAAGGATGTGAAGAGCCGAAGACGAAGGGGTGTGAGGAGTGCCTTAAACTGGGCACCAAGTGGCTGCATCTGCGCATGTGCCTTGAGTGCGGGCATGTAGGCTGCTGCGACTCGTCACCGGGCCGTCATGCGCGTGCGCATTTCCATGAAACGCAGCATCCGCTGATTCAATCCGCCGAGCGCGGGGAGAATTGGCGGTGGTGCTTTATCGATGAGGTGTATCTGTAAGGAGCTAGCGCGTTTTCGGCCTGAANNTCCCACCCTTTGCGCAAAGAACGCACAAAGGATGGGGCACCCGAATTTCTGTTAATGCTTGAATCGAAAATGCTCTAAGCCAACTCCACTTCAATCTTCTTCGCATCCGCATCCACCTTTGTGATTTTGAAGCTGCGGATCTGGCCTTCGGTTAATGGCTCGGGTGTGGATGACGCAGCGGGGGCGTTGCCCTGCCAGCGCTCTTTGAGCTTCGACGACAGGTTGGATAGATCGAGCTTGCCGGTGCTCTTCGCTTCCGTCACAACGGCCGGCGCCGCAGGCGTTTTGCCCGCATGGCAAGCGGCGCGGATGCCTTCGCCCAGCTCAACTACAGTGCGCGTGGGCGACTGCTCGACTACGCGGCCGGAAACTTCGTCGCCGACTTTGTGCTCGGCGATGTACTCGTCGATGCTGGTGGGGACCAACTGCTTCATGGAGAGCTTGATCTGGCGCTTTATCGGGTCGATGGCCAGAATCTGGGCTTTGACGACCTGGCCGGTGCGGAGCACATCCTGCGGATGATTGATGCGCTTGTCGGCGCTGATCTCGCTGACGTGGATCAGGCCTTCAACGCCATCTTCGAGTTGCACGAAGGCGCCGAAGTTCATGAGCTTGGTGACCGGGCCCTCGATCTGCGAGCCTGCGGGGAACTTTTGCTCGATGTTGGACCAGGGGTCGGTGAGGGTCTGCTTGAGGCCGAGGGCGATGCGCCGCTCCTCCGGCTTGATGGAGAGGATGACTGCGTCGACACGGTCGCCCTGCTTGAGAATGTCGCTGGGGTGGCGGAGCTTTTTGCCGTAGGACATCTCCGAAATATGAATGAGGCCTTCGACGCCCGGCTCGATTTCGACAAATGCTCCAAAGTCGGCGAGGCGGGTGATGGTGCCGGTGATGCGCTGGCCGGCGACGAGGCGTTCCGGAGCCTTTTCCCATGGCTCGGCCTGCAGCTGCTTGAGGCCGAGCGAAATCTTCTTGGTCTGCGGATCGATTTTGAGAATGCGGACCTGCAGTTCCTGGCCGACGGTGAGCACGTCTTCGGGCTTGGCGACGCGGCTGTGCGCGATGTCGCTGATGTGGAGCAGGCCGTCGACGCCGCCGAGATCGAGAAACGCACCGTAAGGCATGAGGGTACGGACGGTGGCGGTGACGGTGTCGCCTTCCTTCATGGCCGCCTGGCGGGTGGCGCTTTCGGCGCGGGCTTGCTCTTCGAGGACAACGCGGCGGTCGACGACGACGTTTTCGTCGGTGACTTCGAGCTTGGTGATGCGGCAGTTGATCTGGGTGCCGACGAGCTTTTCGATCTCGGCTGCGTCGCGGGCGCCGCTGCGGCTGGCGGGCATGAAGGCGCGGACGCCGATGTCTACCGAGAGACCGCCCTTGATGACTTCAGTGACGGTGCCGACGACGGCGAGCTTTTCGGCAAACGCAGCTTCAAGTGCGGTCCAGTCGCGGGGCTGCGCGACTTTGAAGCGGGAGAGCTCGTAGTAGTGCTCCTCGTTACGGCCGGTGACGGAGACCGGGACCGTGTCGCCGGGCTTGACGGCTTCGGCATTGTTCTCAAAAGCGGAGCGGGGCAGAACGCCCTCGGTCTTGTAGCCGATGTCGAGGAAGACCTGGTCGGCGGAGACGGATATGACGGTTCCCTGCAACTGCCTTGCGCCGGGCTCCGATTTGTGCGAGTGGCTGCGCTCGAAGTCGCGGAGAAGATCGGCGAAGGACTCTGTGGGTTCTTCTTCGACGAGCTCGGGAGCAGGCTCGACGGCGGCCTTGGGCGCAGGGGTGGGAACCGGCTCGGCGATGACTGCAGCGGCTGGTTCGGCGATCGGCTCTGGAACTGGCTCGGGCGCGATTTCCGTGGTGGGCAGAGATTCGGTAATGTTTTCTTCGGTCATGGCAGGTTAGTGTCCATTCTCCCATGATTGGGCGGGAGGGGTTCGCGGGCTGAGGGCCAAGGCTTGTGGTTTCCCACCCTTGGTGCGATGAAACTGCACCAAGGATGGGGCACCCGGCTTGTGTGTGAACCCTGAATCAGCCGCACAGATGCAAAGTGTATTGGTTTGACGGACATTTGATTGGACAACGATTGGGACCGGGAGCGAGAATGGTCGAAACGTGGGGGGATGTGAAGAAATCGTATTGTATGACAAGGCGGGATTTTGTGCGCCTGGGAGCCGGCGCGGCGGCGGTGGGAGTGGCTGCGAAATCCTCACCGCTGGACCCGCCTGTACTTGCGGCGCAGGCGGCGGCAGACGGCCGCAAGATTCGGTTTGCGATTGTGGGCACGGGGATTCGCGGCTGCGATCTGCTGCGCTCGGCACGCAAGGTGCCCACGGGCGTCTGCGTTGGTGCGGCAGACCTGTACGCGACGCGGCACAAGGCTGGGATAGAGGCATATGGCTCTGACTTCCCCACCACGGGCGACTACCGGACGCTGCTTGACCGCAAAGATGTGGACGCGGTGCTGGTGGCGACTTCGGACCATCATCACAGGCGGGTGACGCTGGACGCGGTTGCGGCGGGCAAGGACGTGTACTGCGAAAAGCCGATGTCGCACAGCGTGGAAGACGGATTCGCCATGCTGGAAGGGGTTCAGGCGCACAAGCGCATCTTTCAGGCCGGCAGCCAGCGGGTGAGCTCGATTCTCTACGAGAAGGCGCGGGAGATTTTTGCGTCGGGGCGGCTGGGCGATGTGCACGAGATCGATGCGCAGTGGAACCGGAACTCGCCGGGAGGCGCATGGGTATATCCGATTCCGCCGGACGCCAGCCCGGAGACGGTCGATCGGAAGGGGTTTCTGGTGGATGCGCCGGATCATGCCTTCGATCCAAAACGGTTCTTCCGCTGGCGCTGCTTCAGGGATTACGGTTCGGGGCTGGGTGGAGACTTGTTTGTGCACCTGCTGAGCGGCATCCAGGTGATTACCGGAATCAACTCGCCGGCCAACCGCGCCTACTCGACTGGCGGCATTTACCACTACAAGGATGGCCGCGAGTTTCCTGATCTGCTGCAGACGCTGTTCGACTTTCCTACATCCAACGGAGTTGTGCAGGTGCATCTGCACTGCAATCAGTCCAATAATGACGGCGATGAAGGGCTCAAGTTTTACGGTTCAACCGGAACGATGGTGATGACCGGCAAGACGGTGACGTTTACGCCGCAGGACGTCAGGCCGAAGTTCGAAGCCTACGGATGGGGCGGGATGACCGAAGCGCAGCGCCAGCAGGGCAAGGAGGATTTCAAAGCGGTGCATCCTGAGACGCTTCCGGCGCCGGGCGATGCGGAGACCTTCACGCTACCGCAGGGCTATGATGATACCGCGGTCCACATCGGCAACTTCTTCAACGCCGTAGTGACGCGGGAGCATGTGGTGGAGGATGAGGTCTTCGGCCACAACGCCGCCATTGGCTGCCACATGGCCAATCAATCGTTTTTCCATCGCACCGTGGACACGTGGGACGCGGCGACAAAGTCAATCAAGGTTTAGGTTTTGGAAATTCCAGGAGAATCAGCAGATGAGCAATTCCTCGCGTAGAACGTTCTTGAAGGCATCGGGCGCTGTTGCGGCCGTGGCCATTACTGGCGCCGGACGGGTGGCTGCCAAACCGCTTCGTCAGCCGCTCGGGCTGCAGCTCTATTCAGTGCGCGCCCTGCTGGCGAAGGACTTTGAAGGGACGCTTGCCAAGGTGCGGGCGGATGGTTACACGGTGGTGGAGGCGGCGGGCTACTTCGACCGCACTGCGCCGGACTTTCACAAGGCGCTGGACAATGCCGGCATGCGCTGCGTGAGCACCCACCATGCACTCGGCGTGCTGGAGACGCAGCTCGATCAGTGGCTTGAATACGCGCATACGCTGGGCCTTGAGTATTTTGTGTGCTCGTCGTCGGGCGGGATGCACCGCGACCCGGCTGCGAAGGGCGCGCCGACGCTTGATGACTGGCGCTGGATTGCCGGCGAGTTCAACCGCATCGGCGAAAAAGTAAAGGCCGCGGGGATGACTTTCGGAATTCATAACCATACGCCGGAGTTTGCCGTGATTGATGGTGTAACGGTGTATGACGAGCTGCTGCGGCTCACAGATCCCAAACTCGTGGTGTTCGAGATGGACGCCGGCTGGGTGCATGCTTCCGGCCATGACCCTGTGGCCTATCTCACCAAGGCGCCGGAGCGGTTCCCGCTGATGCACGTCAAAGACATGATTCCCCAGCCGGATGGCAAGGAATTGATGACCGTGCTCGGCAAGGGCAGCATCGACTTTGGTCCGATCATCCACGCGGCCACAGGGCTCAAGTACTACTTTGTGGAGCAGGAAGCGTTTGAGATGGAGCCGATCGAAGAGCTCAGGCTGAACGCCGAGTATATGCGCAAGCTGAGCGTTTAAGCAGGGCTTCGCTCCCAATTACGCTCCTTCGGACTGGAATTATGATCAATGTCTGAGGGAGCGTGAGTCTTGGGAAAAACTCTGGCTGTGATCACTGGAGCGTCCAGCGGACTTGGCGTCGTATTCGCGCGAAAACTTGCCGCCGAACACGATCTTTTGCTGATTGCGCGCCGCAAGGAGAGGCTTGAGGCACTGGCGGCGGAATTGACCGCTCAATACGGCTGCAAAGTCGATGTGCTCGCTGCCGACCTGACCGATGAGAAGGATCTGGCCGCTGTTGCGGATCGCATCGCTGCCGAGCAAAACCTGGGGCTGCTGGTAAACAATGCCGGCTTCGGGTCACGGGGTCTCTTCTGGGAGTCGGATATTGAAGTGCAGGAACAGATGCATCGCCTGCATGTGATGGCGACCGTCCGATTGAGCCATGCGGCGCTCAGGAATATGGTCAGACAGAATTCCGGCGGCATCATCAATGTGGCATCCGTGGCTTCGTTTGTGCAGCGCGCGGGCAGTGTAAGCTATGGAGCCACCAAGCGCTGGGTGGCGGCGTTTACCGAAGGGCTCTACCTTGAATTGAAGGGCATCGGATCCTCGGTCAAAGTCCAGGCACTGTGTCCTGGTTTTACCTTTACGGAGTTCCACGCAACGCTGGGGTTGGAGCGACCGAGCGTGGCACCCTCGTCGCTGTGGCTGCAACCGGACTTCGTGGTGGGGGAGTCGTTGAAAGCATTGAGACGAGGGAAGCTTCTGGTTGTGCCGGGATGGAAGTATAAAGCGATTGTGGCCCTGGTTTCGAAGCTGCCAACTCCCCTGCGCCTTGCATTCGAGGCGGCTGGATCCACGAAGAAGTCTCGGTGGCAATAGATACGGATCCGGGTGTGCGACGCCTTGAAAACTCACCGGTTTGCGCTTTTCGGGTAGGCTGGAAGCATGAGTGTTTTCGACGAAAAGCGGGTAGAGCTGGAGCGGCACGAGTTCATGATGGGCGTGGAGCGAGGCCGGCTGGCTGTGGCGCTGGACCTGCTGACCGACTCCCTGATTCTGGTGGGGCAACACGGAGTGTATTGCGCGTCGACCCGCAACCCGTCCAAACCGGCGCTCGATCTGCAGGCGGTTCTGGGCGGCATGGACGCGGCCAAGGAGCTGATCCAGTCTGTGATGGAGGAGTTGCGTAAGGGTAGGGATCGGGAACAGGGGATAGAAAGCCAGGCTCATTGAGGATTGTGCTATCCCACCCTTGCGACAAAGCTTCAAGAAGCAGGTCCTTCGGCTCCGCTTCGCTATGCTCAGGATGACAGCAAGGACGGGGCACCCGACATCCCAGCCTGCTAAAGGCAGCCGCCGACCCGGCAATCCAAAGTGCGGTATGCTTAAAGAGCGCGCCCGTAGCTCAGCTGGATAGAGCGAACGCCTCCGGAGCGTTAGGTCGGGAGTTCGAATCTCTCCGGGCGCACCATACATCAATTTTCCATCCCCCTCAACCAACTTCGAGGATGTACGATGACAACCCGTGCCGCGCTGCGGCTTATTCTTCTCAGCCTTGTTTGTCTCTCGACCTGCGGCGCAGTGGTTGTGGCGCAGAATGCTGAAACCTCTCCAGCTGACCAGAAAGCAAAACTGCAATTTGTCGTGGCTTTGAGCCGGCACGGCGTTCGCTCGCCGATCGGCAACACCGATCTGATCAACAAGTACTCCGCCGCGCCGTGGCCCAAGTGGGATGTGCCGCCCAGTTATCTCACCCCGCATGGCTACGAGTTGATGAAGATCTTTGGAGCATGGGACCGCGTCAAGCTGTCGGGGCAGGGCTTGTTTGCGCCCTCCGGCTGCGATGACGCCGCACATATTGCGATTCTTGCCGATTCCGATGAGCGCACGCGCGAAACCGGCAAGGCTCTTGCGGAAGGAATGTTTCCCGGCTGCACCATAGAAGTTCATGCAAAGGCAGAAGGCACGGTCGATCCGCTCTACCGCGTCGTTGGCGGGCTTCATCCAGGCGACTCCGCGCTGGCCGCCGCCGCCATCGGCGGCCGCATAGGCAAAGATCCAAACCACTTGACAGAGGCCTTCCGGCCGCAGTTGGCCGCACTCGACAATGTATTGGCCGGTTGCGGACGCGCGGCGCCGTCGGCAGCAAAGCGCATATCCATCTTTGACGTTCCTGTTGCTCTTGGACTCGGCTCCAGCTATTCCTCTGGATATACCGGCCCGCTCAGCGTGGCCTCAACCATGGCCGAGAATCTGCTTCTGGAATACACCACGGGAATGAGCGACGCGAACACCGGATGGGGCTGCGTGGACGGCGCGACGCTCCGCGCGCTGATGCAGTTGGACACCGCGGGCTGGGACTACGGCTATCGCACGCCGACGGTTGCCCGCATCTATGGATCGAATCTGCTCGACCACATCGAGCGCAGCTTGGAACAGAACATCAGCGGCAAGCCGGTTGCCGGCGCGCTCTCAAAGCCGGACGACCGGCTGTTGATCATCGTGGGACACGACACCAACATCGTTACGGTTGCCGGTGCACTGGGCGTCAACTGGATTATCGACGCCCGTGTGGACGATACGCCTCCTGGAGGCGTACTGCTCTTTGAGGTTTGGCGTCCGAGCAACGGCGGGCAGCCGTTTGTGCGCATGGAGTACACCGCGCAGACGCTGGAACAAATGCGCCAGTCGCAGGCGCTCACTCCAGCCAATCCTCCGGCGCTGGCTCCGATCTTCGTGCCCGGATGCAGCGGGCAGGATCTGTCCTGCACGTGGGATGGTTTTTCGGCCGCTGTACACGCCGCGATTAATCCCGCATACGTGAGCGCGCAGCAGTAACCCGGCACCGGAACCGCCCCGCGTTCTCGAGTATTGTGCCGGCCGTCCTTGCATTTCTGCGGCGGCCGGCATTTAATTTCCAATCTGTGAAAGCGATCGAACAGAACGCGGCGCTGGTGCTGACGGGATTCAGCGCTGTTGTCGGGCAGATCGTTCTGATGCGGGAGCTGATTGTTGTCTTTAACGGCAACGAGATCTCGCTGGGCATCATGCTGGCTACGTGGCTGTTCTGGACCGCTGTGGGTAGCAGTCTTTGCAGTGGCTTGCGACTGGGTGCGAACAACCCTCGGTGGACGACGGCTGCGCTCGAATGTCTGTTGGCCGCGAGCTTGCCTCTGACGATCTGGTCACTAAGAGCTTCGAAAGCGATTGTTCAAACTGTGCCGGGCGAGCTGGTTGGGCCGCTGCCGATGATGCTGACGACGCTCGTGTGCCTGAGCATGTTTTGTGCGGTTTCCGGGGCGCTGTTTGTGGTTACGGCGCGGATGTACGAAAGCGAACGTGAAATTACAGCGCGCGCGGCCGCAAGCTCGGCCTATTTGCTTGAGGCGGTTGGTTCGGCTGCTGGTGGAATTGCGGCCAGCATTGTGCTGCTGCGATTTCTTGGATCGTTCCAGATTGCATTTGTCGTAGGGATGCTTAATCTCTGCATGTGTGCGGTGCTGCTGCTGCGAATAAGGCGCAGAGGTTCTGCTGTGTTGGCGGGCGCGGCGGCGTTGGCTGCGATTCCGCTGCTGATGCTGGCTGCGCCGCGGCTGGACCGCGCTACCCAGGAGCAGCTGTGGCGTGGCTTCAATCTGGTGGGATCGCGCGACACGATTTACGGCAACCTGGCGGTTACGGAGACCGGCACGATCCGCAGCATTTATTCCGACGGAGTAATTCTCGCGAATGCGCCCGACCCAAGTGCAGCCGAAGAAGCGGTGGACTACGCGCTGCTGGAGCATCCCGCGCCGCAGCGGGTTCTGCTGATCGGCGGAGGCGTAAAGGGCTCGGTCGGCGAGGCGCTGAAGCATCCAAGCGTCGTGCGGGTCGATTATGTAGAGTTGGATCCGGCGCTGATCGAGATGGCACGCCAGTTCTTTCCGGCGCAGGCGGCTGTCCTGGCCGATGCGCGCGTGCACATTCATCGTGTGGATGGGCGGCGCTATCTTAAGACCACGCGCGATAGATACGACGCGATCATTGTCAATGTGCCCGATCCGCAGACTGCGCAGTTGAACCGTTTTTACACGGCGGAGTTCTTTCGCTCAGCACGCGAGCATCTGGCGCCGCGCGGACTGCTGGCCATTGAGTTGCGTTCATCAGAGGAGACGCTCAGTCCCGACCTCAAGGAGTTTCTGCGTTGCATTCGGCGCACGCTTGAGGCGGTCTTTCCGCATGTGGTGGCAATTCCGGGCGAGACGATTCACTTCTTCGCGGCGACCGAGCCCGGTGTCCTGACTGACGATCCGGACGTGCTGATGACGCGCTTGCGGGAGCGGCGGTTGAACACTCAGTACGTAAGTCAATACTTTATTCCGTACCGCATGATGCCGGACCGCATGCAACAGGTTGAAGAACAACTGCGGCCGCTCGCAACGACGCCGGTCAATCGCGATTTTGCGCCGGTTGCATTTTCATTCGACGTTGTGTTGTGGAGCGCTCAGTTTGGAAGTGTGTACTCCGATTTGTTTCGTGCCGCGGCGCGATTCCCTTTCCGTTATGTGTTTGGCGTGGTGGTGAGTTTTGTTCTGGTTGTTGCCGGGATCGCGGCGTTTGTGCCAGGCCGCGAGAGACGCGCGCGCTCCGCTGCTGCCTGTTGCACAGCGGCGACGGGCTTCACGCTGATGGCTTTGCAGATTTTTCTGCTGCTTGGATTCGAGTCGGTGTACGGCTATGTCTACCACCAGCTGGCGATTCTTATCGGGCTTTGCATGGGAGGGATTGCGCTGGGAAGTTGGCTGGGGATGCGGCGCGCTGTGAGACACGATAGTTCGCCGTGCCGCGCGATGATGGTTACACAGTTTCTGCTTGCGGCGTCAGGACCGGTGCTACTGCTGGTGGTAGGCCTGCTTGGGAATGTCATCGGCACTGCGGCAACGTGGGCCGCAGCGCAGTTGGCCTTCCCTGCTCTTGCGGCGCTCTCAGGAATTTTGGGCGGCTATCAGTTTGTGATTGCGGCACAGATATTTCTCCAGGATGGCAAACGACGGCCGGGGCTGGGCGCGCTTTATGCCATCGATCTGCTAGGCGGATGCGCGGGCGCGCTGGTGCTGAGCAGCTACCTGATTCCGGTGTTTGGATTCTGGAAGACGGCGTGGCTGGGCGCGGTGATCAATCTGGTGGCTGCGCTGCTGGCGGCTTGGGCAACAACGGAAACGAAGAAGTGTGGTCTCCCACCCTTTCCGCAAAAGACGCGGAAAGGATGGGGCACCCAACCTGGTTGACAAGGAAAGCAAAATCGGTTTCAGCCCGATCGTTTAAGGTTTGTGCTCGCCAAACACTACGGCGGTGAACTTGAAGATGTCGGTGTTTTCGTCTTTCCAGCAATCCGGATGCATGCCTGCCTTGACGCAGGTCTGCTCAAGAAACGTTTGCCGGTTCCATTTCTGCTCCAACGGGACCTGCGGGAGCAGCAGGCCTTCGGAATCGCCATTCTTCATCAACAGGCCGTCGCGGCCAACTTTGATCTGTTCAACATCTGTGACGCGGCGCAGGGGCGAGAGCACGGAGATTTCGTATTCAAGCTGCGACAACTCTGAAACCGATACGGGATGGAAGCGTGGATCGCGTAGTGCTGCATAGGCCGCTGTGTCGCGCACGGTGATGTAGAGCGGCTTGATGGGCGACGTGTAACCGATGCAGCCGCGCAGCAATCCAGCTTCGGTGAGCGTAACGAAAGCTCCGTACTCCTGATTGAGCATTTCGCTTGCACTTGCAGGTGGATCGTAGGGCTTATTCGTATGCACTGAGTATTCCGCGGACTTGCGGGCCAGGGCGAGCAATTCGCTTTTTTCCTTATCGGTGAGCGAGAACGGCGCGTCTTCCGCGGTTCCCTGCGGGGCCTTCACGAAGAGGTCGGCGCTGTATCCGACTACGCGCGAATGATCGCTGGAGGTATCGCCGGAGTTGGCGTAGCGCAGCACCTCGGCTTTGTTGGCGCCCATGCGTTCGGCGGCGATCATGGTGGCTACGATGGGCGCTCCGCCGCAGGCTTCCCAAGTGCGCGTCTCAAAGTTGCGCGACATGCTGAAGTAGTCCCATGACACGAGTGCATGGAGAGTCTTGTGGTCGATGGTCTCTGCCTGGTCGTAGGGATGATAGTGGGAGAGATCGGAGCTGGCGAGGATGAGCGTGTCACCGCCCTTCTTTTCGGTTCCGATCATTTTTGCCAGCGCCACTCCCAGCGCGCGGCTGTTCTCGTAGCTCTGGTTGCCCATGACGATGGGGACAAGTTCGAAATTGCCAAACACTTTCTGCAGCCAGGGCAACTCGACTTCGATGGCATGTTCGCCGCCTGCGGACGTGGGCGTGTGGCCCTGCTCGGAGAGACGAATGGTTGAGCTCATCTTCGTCAACTGGCGCGCGAACTCCTTGTCGACAGGGATCGTTCCGAGTGGCGTTGCGTAGGCGTCGCCATCGTAGACCGAGGTGAAATCGAAGCCCACGTAGTGCGAAGGAGCGATGACGACGATGCGCGAATATTTATGTCCCTTCAACGCGGCGTAGGTCCATGCGGCCACGGGGCCGGAGTAGGGATATCCTGCGTGCGGCGCAACGGCGGCGAGGATGGGACCGTCGACGGGCGCGGGCGTTGCGTGCGCCAGCATGTCGTCGATCATGGCCGAAAGCTCTTTTGGGTCGGCGGGATAGAAGGAGCCCGCGACCGCGGCCTGCCGAACCTTTTCCGACCCAGCGCCGTCGACATGCCTGATGGGAGCAGTGATCAGAAACGCAGCGAGTGGAGCCATTAGCCAAGCCATTTTCGTACTCCTCTTAATTTTCATTTGCAGCATCTCCAGAACAGCCTCACCGGAACAGGCTAATCCCGACGCGCTTATGCGTGCCAGATACCAGGGATTAGATGCCGGCAGAATGGGCAGGTGCCGTCCTTGCGGATGAGCACGCTGTTGGCCGTAAAGCCCGCGCGCTCCACCACCATTTTGCGGCACTGCGGGCAATATGTGTTTTGCGCGGGATGCCCCGGCACGTTACCGATGTAAACGTAGTGAAGGCCCTCGGCGTCTGCAATCGCCTTGGCGCGTTCCAGCGTGGGCACCGGCGTAATGGGCAGATTCTTCAACAGGTACTCGGGATGAAACTGCGTGAAGTGCAGCGGCACGTCCGGGCCCAGGTTGGCCTTGATCCATTGTGCAAGGCCGCGGAATTCCGTCTCGCTGTCGTTGAGCGTGGGCACTACCAGGTAGACAATCTCCGTCCACTTGCTCATTTTGCGCAGAGTGACGAGCGTATCGAGTACCGGCTTCAACTGGCCGGTCACGACTTTTGCGTAGTAAGACTCATTGAAGGACTTGACGTCGATTTTGACCGCGTCCATTTTGCCGTAGGCCTGCTTGAGCGCGTCCTGCTGCATGTAGCCGTTGGAGACTACGATGCTGCGGATGCCAGCCTCGTGCCCGGCATCGGCTGTGTCCATCAGGTATTCGGCGAAGACGACCGGCTCACTGTAGGTGTAGGCGATTGTGGGGCAGTTGTTTTGCCGAGCCATGGCTGCGATGCGCTGCGGGGGCGCGTAGTCGGCGGGAATCTGCTCGGGACGCGACTGCGAGATCTCCCAGTTCTGGCAGAATTTGCAGTTGACGTTGCAGCCGGCGGTGGCGATGGAGAAGGCGACGGTTCCGGGCAGATAGTGAAACAGGGGCTTCTTCTCGATGGGATCGACATGCGAGGCGCAGACGCGCGAGTGGACCAGCGTGTAGTAGATTCCGCCGCGATTCTCGCGCACGCCGCAGTAGCCGCGCTCCTTGTCGCCGACGTTGCATTCGCGCGGGCAGAGCTTGCATTTGATCTTGCGATTAGGGAGCTTCTCGTAGAATCTGGCTTCGACGGCGAATTGCGCGTCGTTCTGCGTTTGCTGGCCGGGCTGCGAGGAAACTGCGGAAGGGCTTGCGGAAGCGGGCGATGCGAGCTCGCCGGCGCCTAGAGCCGCTCCCGAAGCGAGCGCACACATCAGGAACGTACGACGGTCGAGCGGGGCACGCGCGGCCTGGCTTGTCTTCGCCATCCCACCTTGCTTTGCAACGAGTTCACACAACATGATGCACCTTCCGTTTTCGAGCGGGTTACACGGCGACTCCGCCAATTTCGACTGTCTGAATGCGGCTGGGATCGCAATTGCCCAGTCGATGCTCGAGGTCGGCTGCTGTCAAAATGTAGCGCGGCGCTCTCTTCTCGGCCTCAAGTGTCTTCAGGCCCTTTTCACCGCGTTTGCGCTCGATCATTCGCCAGCCGGTTGCGTCCAGCGCGACGGGATCCTGCGAAACAAGCAGTGCATTGCACTTCCAACTGTGTTCGGGCTTGAATCCAGGGCCGCCTTCATACATTGCTGTCGTCGCGTCGCAGATGGTCAATCGCATGCGGGACCGGATCTCAGGCAGCATGTTCAGGTCCGCGATGTAGGGGTCGCAGCCGTTGGGGTGATACTTGTTGGGGTTGTGAATGACGCCGTACATATTTTTGAGAGCCATAGTGACGCCGGCGCCGTCGTGGTCCTTGAGTACTGGAACATTGATGAGGACGTTTGTGTATCGTGTGAGAATTTTCGACAAGCGGCTTCCCACGCTGCCGTACGCGGCCAGATCCTGTTCGTAATCCACGCGGTCGGTGCCGTAGCATTGCACGCTGTTTCCGCCGATCGAAAGCTTGAATCCCGCGTGTTCCATCTCCTGGCTGTCGCGATCCCAGACCACAATGTCGCCGGGCTTGATTCCGGCCTGCTGCAGCCGCTCGCAAATGGCCAGGACGAGTTCGAGGTTCGAGGCGATGCCGCGTCCTCCCAGCGTGTTCACTTTCAGGCCAACGCGGTCACCGGGCTTTACCAGCCGCCGCCATGCAGCGAGGTGGTTATCACTGTCGAAGAGTGCCTGTATGGCGAGGTCGAGAAGGGCCTGAATGCGAAAGGGGTCCACGGTCGAACCTGTGCCGCGCAACTGGGAATCGTGCGCAACGACAACCCTGGATTTTGCTTCGGGCGCTGCCTGCTGGGCCGATGCCATCAGACTCGGGTCTGCGCTAAGAGCCGCGGCACCCGCGAGGCAATCCTTAAGAAAATCGCGGCGGCTGGCACTGCGCATGGCAGTCATAACGTTACCCACGTGACGCGGCGGCCGGGGAGCGGCCTTCAGGGGCGAACGGCATTTGCCGGTAAAGTCAGGCCCCCCAGGCACGGCGGCCATCTTCGCAGCCGATCCCGATCCATCCAGATCTTCGCCGCACGCCACAAACTATATCGGAATCCAAATCCATGTGGGTTTTCAGTGACGCGCGGCACGGCTGGAGATCCATCGGCATCGGCTCGAATTCCCGCATTCGGGAGGACAGACCATTTGGGTTCTCAGATCGCTGATTTCAAAAGAGGTTGCCGGCTGCTGGCTGGGGGGGCGGGTTTAAATCGTCGAGTTGTCTGGGCGGTTACCGCCAAGCATCCAGGCCCAGGTGGCGAATGAACGGGCCGCTACTTCCCAGGGCAATCGCATGAACAAAAAAGACAGAGCGACAATCGGGGTTTGCATCGCCCCGACGGGGCTGAATGGCTATTGTTGACCGCATTCCCCACGCTAAAGCGCGGGGCTAACGACCGCTGCGCCTCCGGCGCGATAGAAATCGCAATCAGCCTGGTTAACAAAATGGATTCATGCGATTGCCCTGCGCTACTTCCCTGCCGCTGGGCCGTCGGTGTTATGGATGTAACACTCGTGGATGGCATAGAGCGGCGCGCCTGGCCATCTGTGCTGCACGAGGTCGTCTTCAGAGAGCTGGTGCAATGCAAACGCAATGGAGCCGTCGGCGTTGACCGTTCCCTGCATGTAGCCGTAGATGGTGGTCAGGGAGCCCTTGCCGGAATCCTCGGGCAGCTTGTATCGATGGGCGCCGGCAATGCCGATGATCCAGCCGGGAATAACCTTGCCCTGCTGGCGCCAATAAGGCGTTTCGTAGACATTCGGTGCGTAGTAGTGAGAGTGGCTGGCGATGAGATAGACGTGCTTGCCGGCCGCCTGGGCTGCGTAAAACCAGTTGTAGACCTGCTCGCCGGTGGTGTCTCCACGACTCCATGCGTCCATGGCGTGGTCCGAACCGGTGGAGTGGGGCAGCGCCTCGTGCATGCCGACCACGATGGCGCGGACGTCGGAATTCGGCGCGAGATCGCGGTCGAGCACTGCGCGCAGCCACGCCAACTGAGCGTCAGAAAACTCTCCTGGGCTGGTGTTGTCGAGGGTGATGAAGTCGACGCCATCGCGAGTCCAGTGATACCAGGGGCCAATGGGAGCAGCAGCCGCGCCGTCAGCCTGGCGCTGGGCTGCAATCTCAGGACGGTTGAGATACTCGGAAAATTTTGCGATGTAGCCATCGCGCGTCATGGGTGCGACGGTGTCGTGATTGCCTCGGCTCAGAAACACCGGAGTCGAGCCGAAAGCCGCCAGTTGGTGCACCCGGAAGTCGTCCCACGCCTGCTGCCGGTAGTTGGCAATATTGACGGACAGCCAGAGCCGGGTGCTGAGGGGCTCCATCGACAGGAAATCCTCGTCAGGCATTGTGATCCAGCGGAAATCGCCCAGGTGCCAGTAAAAGACGTCATTCTCCGCCTTGACCTTGGCTGCGATGGCGGGCATGACGAAATCGCCGCAGTTGCGGCTGTCGCCGGAGATTGCGAAGCTCCAGGGAGGAGTGGCGGCTTTTGGGGCAGCGCCTACGGGCGCGAGAACCGGCATGAAAAGCAGAACTGCAGTCAAAGAAGCAAGAAGCCTGAACATGCATTCAGAATATCGTTCCCCGGCGGCTGAAAATCTGGCCCGGAACAACGGAGCCGCATTCCGCAGCGGCGCGGATTCGCAGTTCTTGCGTGACTCCGGTCACGGTAACGCGGCGGACGGCTCGATAGCCTCAGAATCGAGGGTTGCGTCGCAGATGCAATGCATCCCGAAAGAAAGCAAGGAGCAATTTCTTAATGGCTTACGTAATTACTGATGCTTGTACGAAGGATTTTGTCTGTGTAGAGGAGTGTTCCACCGCGGCGATTGCGCCCATGGCTGCCGATGCGGCTGCCGGAACAGTGTCCCAGGTGTTCATCAACCCCGACGAGTGCATCGATTGCGGCAATTGCGCATCTGTGTGCGCGCAGAACGCGATCTTTGCGCTGGACGAACTGCCTGCGGACAAGGCTCATTTTGCCGAGATGAACAAGGCCTACTTCAACTAGTGCGTATTCGGCCTGAATCTTTACGGTCNNTCCCACCCTTTGCGCAAAGAACGCGGAAAGGATGGGGCACCCGCCTGGATTTGATTAGAACCCACGAGAAGCATCCTTCCGGGGCTAAAGCCCGCGCTGATTCTGCAGGCTTTATGCGGGGGTTGAAACCCCCGCCTCCCTCCGGTTCGAGTTTTTCCGCAGGCTGTTCAGCCGGGCCGATTCAGAGCTTGCTGGGCGATGCATCCTTCGATGGTGCGGGCGCTGAGTCCTGGGCGGGCGGCGGATTTGCTGGTTCGGTTGTGGCCGGAGTTGCAGCAGGCGGCGTGGCCGGAGGAATGGCAGCCGGCTGAGCCTGCGCCGTTGCTGCCTTCGAATCTGCCGCGCTGGCAGGCGTTACCGGCAGCGTGAGTGTCTGCACCGTAGCCGGATCATCGCGCAGCTTCAGATAGAGCATCCCGTTGGCCGGGTGGGGCACAGTCAGCTGGGTTCCGGTAAAATCCGCCGGAACCTCAGTGGAGTTCTCGAATTCCGTGGTGGCAGAGATTGAGGCGGCCAGAAACAGGTTGCTCCCGGTCAGCGTGCAGGGTTTGGCCACGGCGCGCGGACAGCGCAACTCCTTGAAGCCGGGGAGCCGAACCAATGTTCCCAGGGGCAGCCAGTCGCTGGTTGCCCCGTTCGCCGCGGAGACGCGTACGCGGACCGGCCCGAAGGCGGAGGCTCCGAAGCGCGTCAATGGCTCGACGGTGCCCATTGCAGTCTTTGCGTCCTCCAACATCAGGCTGCCGTCGGCCAGAGACAGCACAGTATTGAAGCTGCCGTCGTCCGCGGCCAGCTCTACCTTCTGATTACGGGGAAACTTAACCGGCACGGTGGACTTGAGAAAGAAGACCAGGCGTCCCTCGAGCGGCAAGTCGTCCGGGCTACCCAGTTGAACGGGGGAAGGCGCGACGGAGGCGTCTCCCTGAGTGCCCTTGCTGAGCAAGGCAACCTGCGGTCGCGGCGGTTCTACTGTGACGGGCGCTTTGAGCAGGCGGCCGTCTTTCAACTCCACGCGCGCAAGGTATTGCTTTCCAGGCTCGAGGCGGGCGGTGGAAGCGGCGGCTTTCATGATGAGCTGGTCGTGGTCTTCAACCCGGCTGAGAGTGGACGGCGTGAGCGGAATGCCATCCAGGTCGGCCTTCGCCACTTCGTCCAGCCGGGTGCCTTTCAGCAGCGCTACCGGGTCGCCGGTGCTCAGCGTCAGGCGATCCAGCGAGGCCGCGTCGGCAAAGGCGGTCATGGCGATTGCTTCCGGTTTCTCGACACCAAATTGGTAGATGGACACGGTAACCGGCCCTGGAGCGGCCTCCTTCATGGGGACTGACACATCCAGCGCCTCCGGCTTTGGAGACTTCCAGTTCAGCTTCTTCGGGATTCCGTTTCCGGCCTGTGCTTCGACTTTGTCGACACAGAGCGTGTTTTGTCCTTCAAAATGCAGGGTGTCTTCGCGGCCTACTACGAGCGCGGACTGGTCGGCTGCGGTCAGGGTCCAACCGCCCGGCTGGGAGGAAAGCAGGTGGAACTGCGGGCCATTCCAGTTGTCAAAGCCCCACTTGCCGCGGATGACGCCGATCAGCTCGCCGGGGGGGAGCGGAGGGGCGGGCTGCTTGAGGACGAGGCCGCCTTTGGAGGGGTCGGCGATCACTGGCAGATCGATAGGACCGGTTGCAGGCGAGCCTTTTGAGCCGGTCCTGGCTTCGATGTGCAAGGTGAGATCGTGAGCCAACTGGGAGGCGAAAACCATCGGCGCTCCTTCGGCGGGCAGCACCAGGCCGGGCTTCTGAGCGCAAAAGCTATCCGCAGGAACGACAGGGTGAAGAGGCTCCGGTTTGGCCGGACCGAGAGGCGGCAGACCGACCACCACCACCGATTTGGGATTCCGGAATGAAGGCGGCATGTTCAGCCGCAGGTTGAGCGTGTCGTCCGACGGCAGCGCCAGGGCGGGAATATACTGAAAATGCGCCGTATGCAGCGAGGAGAGGATCTTCGCGGTGTCCACGATGGCGCCAATATAAGGGCTGTAGGCGCCCCCTCCGGCCATGCTCGAATAACTAATCTGGTTCATCAGGTCCGTTGTGCTGCCGCTGGTCAGTTGTGCCACCAGCGATTGCGCGTTGGAGTCATCCAGCACCATCCCCGCCGAATTCAGCGACAGGCAGGATACCTGCTGCTCGGGGGGCTTTTCAAAACAATCCTGGTTGATCTTGATAACCAGGCTGCGAGCGGCCATTTCGGCGTGTTCTTTGAGCGACTTGGGGTCGGACTGGGATGTAACCTTCACCTGCGCCAGGAAGGATTCCACCCTCATCCTGTCCCGACTTGCAGCCTGCAGGTCCTGGGCGGCACGGATGAAGGTGCCGGGCCGGTCATGCACGGCTTTTCGCAGGGTGTTGAAGTCGCCGCCGGTCTCCGGAGCAAGAAACATCAGGGCCTGCTGCGCTTCAGATGGAACGGTGATAAACACACCTTCTTCACGCGCTTCGCGGGTCCAGGTCTCGACGCGGGTAAACCACCCCGGCGGGGGCGGATTGGTAGCTCCGCGGAGAAAGGCGACCACCAGCACAAAGTGCGTAGACTGGCTTTCAGGCAGGTCGGGATGAATCCATAGCCGGTCTCCCGGCAGCAGGTTGGGGGTCTCTGAGATCGGCAGGGTGAGATCGCCGCGCTTGACGTGCACATCGACCTTGGGTCCGGCGAGGTCGAATGCCTGGGCCAGGGCGTGCGGTCCGGTTGAAGCCAGGCAGCCGAGCAACAGGAACAGCAAACAACGGCGCATAACTTCCATTGTACGAACTCTGGCGTCGCAGGTGTATGCGGGGCGGCCGCGACTTTTTGCTGGGACCGGAGCTGGAGGCGCATAACTATATGATTTTGCAGTGCGCTCGGAGGAGAATTCGGGTACACTGTCCCATGTATAGCTTTGAACTTTAATGAGGGCCCGGCAGTTTTAACAGGCCCTAAAGTATTTCTCGAACCTATGTGAAGTAGAAAAGAAAGCTGAAAAATGGCTTCTGTTACGTAAAGGCCTTATGCAGAATCAGTACCGTCCCACATTGATTTCGAGAAATGCCATGGGCTCATTTACTGGTCGGATATTGGCATAAGTCCGCGGAACCAGTCGTCACACGCATAAAGACTCACCCAAGCGAGGGCGGGCGTGAGCAGCACTACGGTGGACTGAACAGCGCTGGTCGAACGCAATTGTTACAGGTTTAGAAGGTAGACTGTTGTCTTTCGCGCACTGGGGCGCGACACAACTCCAATTCTTTGGGCCGCCAAACGGCAGGACGGAGCAGCCGCCAGCTTCTGGGGCGGGAGACGCACATACGGAGAGAAGAGATGAAATCGACGAAAGCTGCA
The DNA here is from genome assembly GCA_003133425.1 of Acidobacteriaceae bacterium. The sequence continues at coordinate 63,012 of PKXI01000344.1, read as the reverse complement.
GCCAGCAGCATAGATGGCGCCAACTTGAGCATTCCCGCTGCGGAAGAGATTATTGAAGAAGCATTGAACGAACTTGCATTTTCGCAAGACCCGGGCCTGGTGCGAGCGCTGCGCTTTCTTGCGCCTCCGGGATATCAGGCCATTGTTGAGTTGTGCAGCGAGAGCGGGCGCAGCAAACGGCGCAATGCCTCTGCGGATACCTGGTCGCCGGAAGATGACGAGGTGCGCATCTACTTTGAGCGCACTGAGGACAGCGAACCTTCTCCTCGCGCAGCGCGTTCGCCGCGGACGTTTGCCGTCCACGTTCCTGAGGAAGAAGACGACACTCAGGAGGCAGTGCTTCCCGCCGATATGGATGCGCGCGTGAAGGAGTTGTGCGCGGCGCTGGCCGAGGCCGAGCGCGGCGGTCACGCTTTCATTGCGCTCAAGTGGTTTCGCGATTCGTTTCTGCCGCGCAAAACCTACCGCTGGAACCAGCACCCCGAAACACGCCAGATGGTGCTCGCTGAGGCCATTCAGCGCGGCGTGGTGATGACCAGCAAGATAGCCAATCCCAAGACACCGGCTTACCCCACCACGACCATTCGCCTGAATCGTGCAGAAGCCGGCATTCCCGAGGAAGCACAGCGCTTCCATCCCGTTGCCATCCATGGTGAGCCTCTCACCGAAACCATGGAACAAGAACGGGGTGACCTGTGAGCTTCTATTTTCTTGAAGCCACGGCTTTCATCAAGCTGTTTGTCCAGGAGCCGGGAACGGATGCGCTGATCGGCATGATGGAAGCGACGGAAGATAATCGCAAGCTGATTTCTGCCTCGACTCCGTTGGAGGTTTATGCCGCCCTTCGGCGCCGCGAGCGGGCCGGCGATATCGCTCCGGAAGATGCTACGTCGGCGCTCGCGGTTCTGCGCACGGAATCGGCGCGGATGGTGCAGCAGCCGCTGAATCCGGCGGTGCTTGAAGCTGCGCGCGAGCTTCTGGATCGCACCAGGCTGCGCTGGACCGACGCCCTGCAACTGGGTGCTGCGCTTGCGGCGCGCGATATGTTTCAGGGCACCGAGATCATGTTTGTGTCGGCTTCTGCAAAGTTGCTTGAAGCGGCCGCAAGCGAGGGGTTCCCGGTGCTGGACCCCGCCAAGGATGCTTTCGATGCGGTCAAGGAAGCAGAGTAAAGCGCGGCCATTCTGTACAAATTCAAAAAAGAGTATAGCGATCCTGGAAATGCCGTAAGCTTCCCCATGTAAGGGGAAGAGACGCGCATGAACCGCAGAACCTTTCTTCAAGCCTCCGCTGCAACGGCGATTTCAGTTTCGATTCCATCCACGCATGCCGCTATCGCGCTTCTCGCTGGGACGGAGTCGCAGAATGCAGGGCCCGGATGGTGGATGACTGAACCCATTCGCTGGCTGCAAACCAATCTTCGCGAAACCGATGCCGCTCTCAACCCAAAACAATTCATCGCGGACGTAGCGAATTTCAACGCCAATGTTCTCATGATGTCGGCGGGTGGAATTACCTCGCACTATCCGAGCAGTGTGCAGTTTGAATACGTCAGCTCATACCTGCCGAAGGGGCATGACACATTTGGCGAAGTGGTTCGCGAGGCGCATGCCCGCAAGATCCGCGTGGTTAGCCGCTGGGATTTCAGCAAGGCGCACAAGGACGTTTACGATGCCCATCCGGAATGGTTTTTCAAGCGGTCGGACGGTCAGCCGGCAATCTACAACGGCCTTTACCAGGCCTGCATCAACGGTGGATGGTACAAGCAGAAGTCGCTCGAAATTCTCGGCGAGGCTCTGAATCGATACGATGTCGACGGCTGCTTCTTCAACGCCTTCAGCAATCCTGCTGCGGATTACAGCGGGAATCCGCTCGGACTCTGCCACTGCGACAATTGCGAGCGTCTGTATCGCGCGCGCTTCGGCCGCGATGTGCCCGATGTCCCCGACGACGACTATCACGTTTTTCTGCACGACGCCGGTGTGACTGTTTCCGTTGCCATCCGCGCGCTAGTAAAGAGCAAGCGCCCAGGCTGCGCGGTGCTCGGCATGGCGCCGGAGATTTCAGATATTGCTTACGGTGAAGCGAACACGGCGGTCCGGCGCCCATTGCCGCTGTGGCCTTACTCGGCCAGCGACAACACCAATCAGTGGAAGAACAGCTACCCGGACAAGGGCGTAGTCTGCCAGGGAATGTCGTTTATCGACTACCCGTGGAGATTTGCGACGGTGCCGCAGGCGGAGATTCGAACGCGCATCTGGCAGGACGTTGCCAACGGTGGAGCGGCCGCATTTAACGTGCACGGAACTCTCGCCGAGCAACAGGACAGGGCCGCGATCGACGTTGCGATTCCAGCTTACGCATGGCTCAAAGAACACGAACAGTACTTTGCCTTACAAACGAGCGAAGCGCGCGTCTTGGTGCTGGCTCCAAGAGGCGGTGGCGTTGGTTTCCGCATTGCACAGGATTCGTATCGAGGCTTCTTCCGCTTGCTGACCGAACTGCACATTCCGTTCGCAGCGGTCGAGAATCTTGACTGGCTAGGGAAACGTGACGCGGATCTTGTGATTTCGCCGGGGCAAACGCCAAAGGCTCTCGAAGAATATTTGCAAGGCGGGGGACGGCTCATCATCGCCAGCGCTGCCGCACCGGAGTTTGAAGTTGCGGCGACGGTGAAGTTATGGAAAGACCCGGACGGCGCCTACTTTCGCATTCGCAACAAAGCACTGTTCCCATCGCTGAAAGATACGGATGTCGTCTTCATGTACGGAGATTATCTGCAGGTGAAGGCAGAGGCCGACAGTGCCATCACGTTCATCCCGCCTTCGATGTATGGCCCACCGGAATTCGTGCATATCGACTGGAAAGATACCAGTGATCCGGGTCTGGTGATGAAGAGCATCGGAAGCGGACGGGTCGCGTGGCTGCCCTGGGATCTCGGTGGCCTCTATTACAGGCACAGCTCTGAGGCGCACTCAAAGCTTATGAGCGATCTGATCGACAGCATGCTTCCCGGTGGACGCCAACTCACGACCAACGCGCATCCCCTCGTCGAGATCACGCTGATGCGCCAGAACGATCGGCATCTGCTGCACCTGGTTAATCTCTCTGGACATTCCGATACTGCGTACTTCGATCCCATTCGCATGACCGGCATCCGCATCGGTGTAAAAGGAAGCTTCCGTTCAGCCCATGCAGTAAGGTCCGGCGAAACAATGGCTGTCGCAAACGGCACGGGGTACGCCCGATTCGAGCTTGCCGCGTTAGACGAATACGAACTCATTGAGCTGAGATGAGCTGCACAAAACAAAAAGGAAGCCGTCAGAGTTGACGGCTTCCTTTCTTGGAAACAGATTTCAATCCGGCACGCGAGCCCGGGTCGGAACGCAGCTGCGACTACTTCTTCCCCACCACAACGATCATGAATGTATCCGGTTTTGCCTTTGGGCGCTGCGAAGCTGCTCCCGGCGCAGGCGCCTCAAACTCCGCTGTCGGCAGATAGAGCGAATTCGTGGAGTCTTCCACGCCCATGGTCCGCGCTCCATTGGGCGTCTTGACTACCTGCTCCACTTCATACTTCCCTGCCTTCTCGCTGACCACAGTCAATGTGCCGTCGCCGCAACTCGCAAAGGCGTGGCCGTCGTGAAACTTGGTTGCATCCACGCCCGCGCCGATGGGCAGGTCGGCCAGCACCTTGCCGTCTTCCGCGCTCATTACGATCAGCTTCTGAGGATTGCGGCAGCCGATGAACAAGCGGTGCGTCTTCCTGTCAATTGCCATCCCCACCGGGCGGCCGCCGGGTGCAACAGGCCAGCGCGCAATCACCTTCCGCGTCTTCAGGTCCACCACCGCTACCAGGTTCTTGTCTTCCAGGTTGATGTAGGCGTTGCCCATTCCATCGACGGCCAGAAACTCGGGCGCGCCACCCAGCGCGATTGGCGCATCGATCTTTCCATTCACAGGATCGATATCCGGCTTGAAGGTCATCAGCGCGTTACCGTCGCCGGAAACAGCAAGGATCAGGTTCATCGCTGGGTCATAAATGATGCCGTCGGCATCCGGCATGGCGGCAAGCGTACCGAGCACGGCGTAAGTCTTCAGATCGAACACAACAATCGCACCGCTCCCGCCACCATCGGTGATAAATCCACGTCCCAGCGCCGGGGCAATCGCCGTGCCATGCGACCGCTTCTGCCCCGGAATATCGCCCAGAGTCTTTCCAGTGACGGAGTCGATCACCATGGTGTGAGTGCTTCGCGTGACGAACAGTCTGTGCGACTGTTGATCGACAGTCACATAGTCCCACGCGCCTTCTCCACCGATATGCATCGTCTTCGTCACATCCCACTGCGTCTGCGCTAAAGCCGGCAGGCAACCGGCGAGCGCAAGCGCCGCCGTCATCGACATCACAACCATCCGCATGTTTCTCATATGTATTTCTCCCAAATCCGATTCAATGTTTCGGAGAACAATCTAGACACATTGAATCGACAGCGTTGACGATACCATATGCGTGAACTGCCGTTCCTGAAGATTTCCTTAATTCTCTCAGCGCAAATTCTTCGCTTGCGCGGCTTCCGCGGCAGCATTTGAAGAGGCGCAGACTTGCTGGTTGTAAAGATCCTGTTCAGATTGCATGAATGGCCTGCCGGTGTCCCGGTCGGTTGCGCCTTACTCCCGCCGAAAGCGGTTCGCCTGCTCAAACTCATCGCGCAACTCCGGCGTGCGCAGGTTTTCGCGCAGATGGGCGATCCGCTGTTCGAGCGCTTCGAGAGCGGCCTGGACTGCCTCAGTGTTTGTATAGGCGATGTCGCGCCACATGGAGAAGGGACTCGCGCCGAGCCGCGTCATCTCGCGGAGCGCGCGTCCGCCTACGTCTTTCAGCTCCGGCGCGTCGCCTACTTCTGCTTCGAGCAGCGCGCTCAAGGCAGTGGCTACAAACTGGGGCAGGTGGCTGACCCATGCAACCAATTCATCGTGGCGCACGGGGTCGAGATCGAGCGTCTTCGAGCCCATTGCGCCAACCCACTCGCGCCAACCTTTCACCAGCGCAGCGGAGTGAGGCGAGCGCTGTGCCTCCGGATCGTCGGTGAAAAGCCAGACAGCTCCGCGAAAAAGATTTGCATCGCCCAGCGCTGCGCCGCCGCGCTCCTTGCCTGCCATGGGATGGCCGGGAAGAAATGCGGCACGCTCCGGTGTGTTGTAAAGCCGCGCGCCGGCCTCCGAGATGATCCGCTTGGTGCTGCCCACGTCGGTGACCAGGTGTTCGGAGCCGAGGACGGGAGCCAGCTTCTCCATAAAATCGAGCGTGGCGTAGATGGGGACGGACAGCAGCACCACCTGGCTGGCTCGCGCGGCCTCGATCGGGTCTGCTGTGACCGAGTCGATCGCGCCCATCGTAAGCGCTGCTTGTGCTCCTTCCGCGCTCCGATTCCAGCCTACGATCGTGCCACGAAAATTTGCCGCGCGCAGCGCCAGGCCTACCGATGTACCCAGCAGGCCTGTGCCCAAAATTGCGATGCGCTCGATCATGCGGCCTTTCGTTGCTCCGTCAAATTACAACGATCTTCCCACAGCCGTGGCAATCACGCGCAGTTCGCCCATCAACTTTTCAAACTGTTCCAGATAGAGCGTCTGAGCAGCGTCGGAGGCGGCCTTGTCGGCGTTGGGGTGAACCTCGATCAGGATCGCATCCGCGCCCGCGGCCAAAGCGGCTTTTGCCATGGGAGCGACCATGTCGCGGCGGCCCGTGCCGTGCGATGGATCGGCGACAACCGGAGAATGCGAGAGCTTCTTCAGCACTGGAATGGCCGAGATGTCCATGGTGTTGCGCGTCGAGGTCTCGTAAGTGCGTATGCCGCGCTCACAGAGGATGACATCGTAGTTGCCGCCGGACATGATGTACTCGCTCGATAGCAGGAGTTCTTCAATGGTGGCGGCGATGCCGCGCTTGAGCAGCACCGGCTTGCGCACCTGGCCGAGTTCGCGCAGCAGGTTGAAGTTCTGCATATTGCGCGCGCCTACCTGGAAGCAGTCGACGTACGGCAACATGGGTTCAATCTGCGCGATCTCCATGACCTCGCTTACGGTGAGCAGGCCGTGGGCATCGGCGGCCTCGCGCATCAACTCGAGCCCCGGAATGCCGAGGCCCTGGAAGGCGTACGGAGAACTCCGCGGCTTGTAGGCGCCTCCGCGCAGAAAGCTGCCGCCTGCGGCCTTCACGCGCTTGGCTGTTTCGAACATCTGCTCGCGGGTTTCAATGGAGCACGGTCCCGCCATTACATGCACCTGGTCGCCACCGACCTTGACGCCGTTGGCGAACTCCACTTGTGTGCCCTCGGGACGAAAGGCGCGGCCGGCCAGTTTGTAGGGGGCCGTAATTCTGTGCACGTAAAGCACGCCCGGCAACAGTTCGAATTTTCTAAGTTCGACGTTGGCTGTTGGTCCCACGCCTGCCAGAATGGTCTGGTAGGCGCCCGTGGTTCGATGAACATTGACTCCGGCATCCACCATGGCGTCGATGACTGCATCGATCTGCTCTTCGGTGGCTTTCTCCTGCATGGCTACGATCATTGCTTCTTCCCTGTCTCAGGCGCCTGTGCGCCAGCGGCATGGCCAGGCGTGCCACCCCGTCGACCAGAATCCGTCGTCGGGGACCCCGGAGTGGCGGCCTGGGCGTTTCTTTCCGATGCCAACTCGTCCCTCTGTAGGGATCGCATCACGTCGATGATGCGCTCGTAGATATGCGTCAGCTCGATGTCCGGCAGCGGCCCCTTGTTGGCCGCGCGCACGTTGGCATAGACCACCTTTTCGCGCGCCGGTTCGTAAACCGGCAGCGAAGTGGCAGCCTTCAGGTGACCAACCATTTGTGCGGCGCGGGCCCGCTCGCTGAGCAGCTCAACGAGCTGGCGGTCCAGTGCATCAATTCGAAGTCGCAATTCTTCCAGCGTCATTTCATCCTCGTGTTGAATCCCGCCCCGGTTTACTGAATCGTGCCGGGTGCATGGGAGCTGAAGCTGAATCCTAATGTAGCGGCGCAAGCGCCGCCTGCGTGGGATTTGTTCTACTGGGCCAGCGCCGCCTGTGGCAGGTGCAGGCCCTTGATAAATCGAGCCACTGCGCCGGGCGCTGTTTCGGCTCCATGCTCCGAGGTTGCCCGTTCAATCAGCTCGACGATAGCGCTGCCAATCACCGCGGCATCTGCGAACTCCGCCACTTGCGCGACGTGTTCCGCGTTCGAAATGCCGAAACCAACGGCCACCGGCAGCGTAGTCCATCGCCGGATGCGGGCTACCAGAGCCGCGGCATCGGAGGTGAGAGTCTGCTGCGTGCCGGTAATGCCGGTGCGCGAGATGGCGTAAACAAAACCTTTGGAATGGGTGGCGATGGCTTCAAGGCGCTCATCGGGACTGGTGGGCGCGGCCAGAAAAATTGGGGCGAGCCCTACGCGTGCCAGTTCAGCCAGATAGTCGCCAGCTTCTTCGACAATCATGTCGGTGGCCAGCACTCCATCCACGCCGGCGGCTGCCGCATCATCGGCAAAACGTTTGAGACCGTAGCGCAGGATGGGATTAAGGTAGCTGAAAATGATGAGGCCTGCGGCTGGTCGCTCGGCGCGAATTTCGCGAGCCAGTTGCAGCACGTCTGCCAGGCGGATTCCGCGGGCCACTGCGCGCTCCATGGCGCGCTGGATCACCGGGCCGTCTGCCAGCGGATCGCTGAAAGGCACACCCAGTTCGATTACTGCCGCCCCAGCGTCGATGGCCGCAAGCGCAATGGCGCGTGTGGCCTCCAGGCTTGGGTCGCCGGCCGTCAGATAAACGACCAGTCCGGGTTTGCGATCGAAGCGAATCGGCATCGGAGTCTGCGGTTACGCTCCCTGAATCTTCAACTCGTGGGCCAGGATGCCCATATCCTTGTCGCCGCGTCCAGAGAGGTTCACCACCAGTATGTCACGGGCAGGGAGCGTGGGAGCAAGGCGCAGAGCCTCGGCCACGGCGTGCGCGCTTTCCAGAGCCGGCAAGATTCCTTCCGTCCGCGCCAGCTTTACTACCGCATCCAGAGCGGCGGCATCGTCCTGCGAAACGTACTCCGCGCGACCTGAGTCGTGGAGCGCGGCGTGCTCCGGACCGATGGAAGCATAATCGAGGCCGGCGGAGACGGAGTGTGTAAGCGCGATCTGGCCGTCCGCATCCTGCAACACGTAAGAGAATGTTCCCTGCAGCACGCCCGGAACACCGCCCTGAAAACGGGCAGCGTGCTCTCCCAGTGCAGTGCCGCGGCCACCGGCTTCCACGCCGATAAGGCGCACCTGGCGGTCGGGAATGAATTCGTAGAATGCGCCGATGGCGTTCGATCCCCCGCCTACGCAGGCGATGACAACCGATGGCAGCCGGCCTTCCTTCTCCAGAATCTGTTGCTTCATCTCGATGCTGATGCAGCGATGGAAGTCGCGCACCATGGTGGGATAGGGATGCGCGCCGAGAGCGCTGCCGAGGAGATAGTAGGTGGTACGGACGTTGGTGACCCAGTCGCGCATGGCCTCGCTGATGGCGTCTTTCAGCGTCTTCGAGCCCGAGGAGACGCCGCGCACTTCCGCGCCCAGCAGGCGCATGCGCAGCACGTTCAGCTCCTGGCGAGCCATGTCCACATCACCCATGTAGATGACGCATTCGAGGCCGAGCAGTGCGCACACAGTGGCGGTGGCCACTCCGTGCTGGCCGGCGCCGGTCTCGGCGATGATGCGCTTCTTGCCCATGCGTTTGGCTAAAAGGCCCTGGCCCAGCGCGTTGTTGATCTTGTGCGCGCCGGTGTGGAGCAGGTCTTCGCGCTTCAGGTAGATTTTGGCCCCGCCCAGTTGTTCAGTGAGGCGCTTGCAAAAGTAGAGCGGTGTGGGGCGGCCGGCATAGTCGTGGAGCAGGTTTGCCAGCTCGGCCTGGAAGGCGGCGTCGGCCTTGGCGGCGTCGTACTCGTGCTCCAGTTCGAGCAGCGCGGCCATCAGCGTCTCGGGAACGTAGCGGCCGCCGTAAATGCCGAAGCGGCCAGGGCGCGACTCTGAGGGAACGGATGGAAGAATAATCGATGCCATTTGTAAGGGCCTCCTGCTGGTTTGGCCGGAATTGGGGAACATTTCAGTTTACTAGGAGAGGGGAGAAACGGCCGGTTGTGATCGATCCGCGGCGCAGGCGTTGGCGATAAAGGCTCGCACTTTGGCAGCGTCTTTTCGGCCAGGAGCGACTTCGACACCGGAGACGACGTCAATGCCCCAGGGGCGCAGCGTGGCAATTGCCTCAGCTACGTTCTCCGGACTTAGTCCGCCGGCAGCCACAATGCGGCCGCGAGCTTTTGCATTTTGAAAGAGAGTCTTGGAAGCGAGAGCCCAGTCGAAGGATTGGCCGGTGCCTCCGACTGCCGTGACGGTGCGCGAGTCGACCATCACCGCGTTCACGTTGGGATCCTGCACGATGGCCTCAGCCTCAGCGGCGGATTCAGCGCCGAAGTGAATCACGCGCAGGATTTGAAGTGCTGGGCCGAAGCGTTCGCGAAGTCTTGCCGGCAAATCCGGCGCGGCGTTGAAGTGGAGTTGAACGCCGGAGAGAGCCGCGGCGCGGACCGTGGCCTCGATCTCTTCAAACGGCGCATCGACGAAGACGCCAATCTTTTCCAGCGTTGCCGGCAGATGGGGCACGATGGCGGCAACCTGCGCTGGCGTTACACGACGCGGGCTGGGCGCGAGGACGAAGCCGACAGCATCCGCGCCTGCTTCGGCGGCGAGCAGCGCATCCTCGATCGAGGTGTTGCCGCAGATCTTTATCCAGAGACTCATCGCTTGGCCGCAACTCCGGCTAACAACTCAGCCAGCGCCGCGCCGGGATCGGGCTGGCGCATCAGGCTTTCGCCGATCAGAAACGCGTCAAATCCGGCTTTGCGAAGCCGCGCAATATCCGCTGGTGTGAAGATGCCGCTCTCGGTAACGCGCACGACACTCGCAGGGATTTGTTCAACCAGAGCAAGCGAGGTTTCAAGACTCACCTCGAAGGTGCGCAGGTCGCGATTGTTCACGCCGATCGCGAGGGCGCCGGTTTCACCCAGCGCGGCAAGTCCCGTGTCCAGCACGCGGCTGAGCTCGTCCGTCGTGTGCACTTCGACCAGTACATCGAGTGAAAATCCGCCAGCAACGTCGGCAAGATGTTTCAGTTCCGCGTTGGTGAGTGCGGCGGCGATGAGCAGAATCGCGTCGGCGCGGTGGGCGCGGGCTTCGACGATCTGATACTCGTCGATCATGAAATCTTTGCGCAGGCAGGGCAGAGGTGCGGCGGCCGAGGCCAGCTCGAGATTGCGCAAGCTGCCCTGAAAGTAAGGCTCGTCGGTGAGCACAGAGAGCGCTGCTGCGCCACCAACCCGGTAGCGCGCGGCCAGCCAAGCTGGATCGAAGTCGGCACGAATCAGGCCCTTTGAGGGCGAGGCTTTCTTGATTTCGGCGACAACCGCGGTGCCAACCGCGGCCTGACGCCTGAGAGCGGCAGCCCAGCCGCGCGGCCGGTGGGTTATCCTCCGCTCCAAATCAGCCAGCGGCACACTCTTTTTGGCCGTGGCTACGGTGGCTCGCGTCTTGGCCAGAATCGAGGCCAGCATGGTGTCAGTGCGCGTGGACATACTCTGGGTTGAGTATACTGGGGCTGCTGCAATCTCAAAGGCCTCAAAATCGAGACCTGGACCCCCAGCATCGTGGCTGGCCGATCCGCAGGACCCCTATAATCGATGCGACCTTAAGAAGACGGGGACGAAACCTCCATGCTGAAGCAGACTCTTTGCCTTGTCGTGTTTGCCGCCACGTTGTTGCCGGGTACTGCTGCCTGGACCCAGACCGCCTCCGACGTAATTGTCGAGCACAATGTTGCCATGAAGACGCGCGATGGCGTGACACTTTTTGCCGACGTTTACCGGCCGGTTGGTGACGAAGCGCTTCCGGTATTACTCACGCGCACTCCGTACGACAAGAGCAACAGCGCGGCCTTTGGGCGCATGGGCGCTCTGCGCGGCTATATTGTGGTCATCCAGGATGTGCGTGGGCGGTATACCTCGGAGGGCGAGTGGTACACCTTCAGGCACGAGACCGAGGACGGTTACGACACTGTGGAATGGGCGGCTGCTTTGCCCCATTCCAGCGGCAAGGTAGGCATGTTCAGCGGCTCGTATGTGGGNNGGTCATCCGCCGCATCTGGCCGGAATTTGCCCGGTGGTGACGGCCAGCAACTACCACGAAAACTGGACTTACCAGGGCGGCGCTTTCGAGCAATGGTTCAATGAGTCATGGACCTCGGCGCTGGCCCAGGACAGTGCGAATCGCGAGCGCAGGAGAGCCACTGACGCGATGGTGGGCAGCACAGTTCTGCCGCTGACGCAGTACCCGGTCTTCAACGTGAAGGCGGCGGATGGCGCGGCGCTCACGAAGGAGCTGGCACCTTACTTTCTTGATTGGTTGGCGCATCCCAACTACGACAGCTACTGGAAGCAATGGTCCATCGAGGAGAATTTCGGCTCGATCCAGGTTCCCGCGCTGATGATTGCGGCCTGGTACGACATTTTCCAGGGCGGTTCGATCCGCAATTATCTTGGCATCAAATCGCACGGGGGTACTGAAGCAGCGCGCAACGGCACGCAACTTGTGGTCGCCATTGGCGGGCACTCCGGCTGGAGCCGCAAGGTTGGCGATGTCGATTTCGGCCCGGACGCACCCTTTGACGAGAACACCATCACGCTGGACTGGTACGACTACCTGTTCAAGGGCAAGCAGAACCAATTTGCTAACGGGAAGCCGGTAAAGATTTTCGTGATGGGCGAGAACAAGTGGCGCGATGAGGCGAGCTGGCCGCTGGAGCGGGCCAAGGAGACGCGCTACTACATGCACTCGGACGGCAAAGCAAACAGCGCCGCGGGTGGCGGATCGCTTACGACCGCCGCCGGGAGCAAGGAATCGGCCGACAGCTATGTATACGACCCGGCAGATCCGGCGCCGACAGTGGGCGGGCCGTTGTGCTGCGATCCTGCACATCTTCCGGGGGGACCGAGGGACCAGAAGGAAGTAGAGAGCCGGCAGGATGTACTGGTCTACTCCACTCCGCCGCTCGATGAGGACACCGAGGTGACAGGCCCGATTACGCTCGATCTCTTTGCGAAGTCCTCGGCCGTGGATACGGACTTTACCGGCAAGCTGGTGGACGTGGGCCCGGATGGCTTTGCGCAGAACCTGACGGAAGGAATCCTGCGTGCGCGATACAGGGAGTCAACGAGTGAAGCTACGCCGATCGTACCCGGCAAGGTTTATGAGTACAAGGTCGATTTGTGGTCGACGAGCAATGTCTTCCTGAAGGGACATAGGATTCGCGTGGAAGTGAGCAGCAGCAATTTTCCGCGTTTCGATCGCAACCTGAATACAGGCAAAAGCGCGGCGGAGAGCTCGGAGTTGGTGAAGGCGACCAACACGATTCTCCACGACAGCCAACACCCCAGCGCACTGGTGTTGCCGGTGGTGGCGCAATAGAGATTAGCGCGTTTTCGAGCTGAATGTTTACGGTCGAGATGNNCAACTCGAAAATGCTGTAATCGCGGTCAACTCCCGCGCAGCCTGGCGTCCGAGGCGGATGCAGTCGGGGATTCCGATGCCGTCGTATGCGTTGCCCACGAGGCGGAGGCCGGGAAGGACGGCTACGCGCGCTGCGATGCGGGCGGTGCGTTCCTGGTGGCCGACGGCGTACTGTGCCATGGCGCGGCGCCAACGCGCAACCTGCGCATGATCCGGTTCGATCGCGAGGCTGATTGTCTTGTCTCCGAGGATTTCGCTGAGCTCGCGGCGGACGATTGCCACCAGCGCTTCGTCGGTGTCGGTGAGGAGGGCTTCGTTTCTGATTCCACCGAGGAAGGCGCGGAAAACCGCCTTCCCCGGCGGCGTCCGGCCCAGGAACTTGCGATGAACAAAGGTGCAGGCCAGCATGGCGCGGCCCTCGACCGCGGGGACCAGGAAGCCGAATCCGTCAGGCAACGGGCCAAGTTTAGCTTCGTCATAGACCAGGTTGACAGTGATGGATGATGAGTAGGGGATGGCACTCAGTTCCTCGCCCAGCGCGGCATCCACCGGTGAGAGCAGTGTGCCTGCGGCCCATGCCGGCGAGGCGACAATCAACGCATCGTAAGACTCGGAGGCACCAGCAGCTGTGATGGTCCAGCCGTCTGCGGTCTTTGCAATTGCGTTGACAGGAGTGGCCAGGCGCACGGAATCCGGACGAAGCCGCGCTACAAGAGCGTCGATCAACTGCTGCATTCCACCGCGCAGCGCAGTGAAGATGGGCCGCGGAGCGGGAGGGGCGGCAGATTTTGAGTGTCCGTTGTTCTTGGCGGCGGCTTTTGCCCTGGCGCGCATTTGGCGGTGTGCCGCCAACATGCCTCGTGTGAGCGAGCCGTATTGGGTTTCCATTTCTACAAGCCGAGGCAGCAATGTGCGCGCACTTAATGCGGCAGAATCGCCGCCGTAGATGCCGGAGAGGAGCGGATCGGCGAGCCGGTCTACTGCCTCGGCGCCAAAGTGCCGCTCGACAAGGGCGGCGACGGCTTCGTCAGGCAGGCCGCTGGGGCGAGGGGGATGGAGCAGTTCGAGCGCCATCCGAATCTTGGTGGAAAAACTGAACAGACGCGTCAGCGCAGTGGGAATCAGCTTGGTGGGCACCAGGAACATGAGCCCGTCGGGCAATGCGATGAGGCGGTTGTGCACCACAATATAAGTCTTGCGGGCTGCATCGTTGGAAGGAAGCAGATCCTCGCCCAGTCCCAGCTCGCGGCATAGTTCGGCGGCGGCGGGTTTCTCGGTCAGAAAGGAGTCCGGCCCCTGCTCGATTACTGCTCCATTTACGATTTCCGATGCTAGCGAACCGCCGAGGCGTTCGCGCCCTTCAAAGAGCGTGTACTCTATCGGCGCACCCGCTGCCCGCGCCTTTTCCAACTCATAGGCGGCAGACAGCCCCGCTATGCCACCGCCAATGATCGCAATCCGCATCGTTGACATTATCCCATCATTGCAGCAATTTACGGTTTGTCGCAGACGTAGGGGAAGGGGAAACTTTCGACCTCGCCAGGAAAGCGTCTTGACAGGGTTAGAATCAGGGCTAAGACCTTCTATCGCATGTGATTTAAATCACATGAAGAGCAAAGAGAAGTCAGCGAGCCGTTTTATCTTGTAGAAATTGGGCCCGATCTGACTTTCGTACCCCGACCGAGTCCCAGGCGCCAATTGCCGAGCGGCCATTTTGTCGTTGCCCAGGGCACTTCCGCACAGGGTGAACAGGCCCTGAAGGAGACACTGCATGAGCAGTGAATTGATCCACCGGTTGCACTTTGCCTTCACCATCACATTCCACTACCTGTTTCCTCAACTCACCATGGGGCTTGGCCTGCTGATTATGGTGCTCAAGTCGGTTGCGCTCAAGACCGGCGGCGGACAGTGGGACCGGGCAGCGCGATTCTGGGGACGCATCTTCGCCATCAACTTTGTCTTCGGCGTGGTGACCGGAATTCCGATGGAGTTTGAGTTCGGCACTAACTGGGCGCGATTCTCGCAGGTTTCGGGAGGCGTGATCGGGCAGCCGCTGGCCATGGAAGGCGTCTTCAGCTTCTTTCTGGAGTCAGCATTTCTGGGACTGTTTCTTTACGGCGAGAAGCGGATTTCGAAGCTGATGCACTGGTTTGCGGCTTTCATGGTGTTTCTGGGATCGTGGATCTCGGGGTTCTTCATTATCGTGACGGATGCCTGGATGCAGCATCCGGTGGCCTTCGATCGGATGCCGAACGGGCAGTTTGAGGTGCTCAGCTTTTGGCAACTATTGCTGAATCCGTGGGCGCTGCTGCAGTACGCGCACAACATGACTGGCGCGGTGGTGACCGGATCGTTTGTGATGAGCGCCGTGGGTGCGTTTTATCTACTGGAGAAGCGGCGTGAAGAATATGGACGCATCTTTCTGAAGGTAGGCGTAATTGCCGGCGTGATTGCTTCAATCGCGATTATCTTTCCAACCGGCGACATGCACGGCAAATATGTGGCACAGAATCAGCCGGCGGCGATGGCGGGGATGGAAGGGCTGTTCAAGACCGAGACCGGCGCCGGCATGGTGCTGATGGGCCAGCCGAACGAAGAAACGGGCGAGATCGACAACCCCATCGTCGTGAACGACGCGTTGAGCTTTCTGATCTACGGAACAACCAAGGCCGAGGTGAAGGGCCTGGATCAGATTCCGCACGACCAGTGGCCCACGGTGCTGCCGCTGCTCTTCTACGCGTATCACATCATGGCCGGGCTGGGGACGTGGTTTGCGCTGCTGATGATTGTGGCGGCGTTTCTGCTTTGGCGTGGGCGGCTTTACACGGCGCGCTGGGCGCTTTGGGCGCTGCTGCTTAGTTTCCCGCTGCCGTATATTGCCAACACGGCGGGCTGGATGACGGCTGAGCTGGGCCGGCAGCCATGGCTAATTTACGGACTGATGCGTACCAGCGAGGGCTACTCGAACACCGTCTCGGCCAGCAATGGGCTGTTCACGCTCATCGGATTCATGGGGCTTTACACGCTTCTGGGCCTGCTGTTCACGGTACTCATTTACCGCGAAATCGAACACGGGCCGGAACCGAAGGTTCACGGCGCCGATGGGATTCCTGCCGATTGACGATGGCTTTGGTTAGTCGAAACCGAAAAGGCTGAACAAGAGGGAGCCTGGGGATGATGGGATTTATCTGGTTCTGGCTGGTTGCCGTGATGATCGTGGGCTACGTGGTGCTCGACGGCTTCGATCTTGGGGTGGGCGTGCTGCACTTGTTCCTGGTGCGCACGGAGGCGGAGCGGCGGGCCACCCTGGGCAGCATCGGGCCGGTGTGGGATGGCAACGAAGTGTGGCTGCTGGCCGGCGGCGGCACGCTCTACTTTGCGTTTCCTCTGCTTTATGCATCGGCCTTCAGCGGATTTTATCTGCCGCTGATGATCGTGCTTTGGCTTCTGATCCTGCGCGGTGTGAGCCTGGAGTTGCGCAACCATATCGACGTGGGTGTGTGGCGTTCGCTGCTGGACGGGGTCTTCGGAGTTTCGAGCGCGCTGCTCACCATCTTCTTCGGCGCCGCGCTGGCCAACGTGCTGCGCGGGGTTCCCTTGCAGGCTGACGGCTACTTCTTTCTGCCGTTGTGGACCAACTGGCAGCCCGGCGTTCATCCGGGCATTCTGGATTGGTACACGGTGATCGGCGGGCTGGTGGCTCTGGTTGCGCTTACGATGCATGGAGCGCTGTGGCTAACCATCAAGACCTCCAGCGAACTGGGCCGGCGCGCTCAGCACGTCGTCACTCCGCTTTGCATCACGCTGGCAGCGCTCACACTGGTCAGCCTGGCGGCCACCATCGAGGTGCGTCCGGACAGTTTGAACAATTACTACAGTTATCCCATTACATTTGTCGTCCCCGCGGGGGTGGTGGCGTCACTGGCCGGTGTCTGGCTTCTGAATCGCAAGGCGCACGCGGTAAGAGCGTTCCTCTGTTCCTGTCTGTACCTGTTCTTCATGCTGGCCGGAGCCTGTTGGGGTCTTTATCCCACGCTGTTGCCGGCGACGACAGGAGCAGACCGCGACATCACGGTGAGCCGCGCAATCTCCGGGCCGCACACGCTGGCCGTGGGGCTGGCGTGGTGGATCTTCGGAATGGCGCTGGCCGTGGGGTATGTGGTTTTTGTCTACAGCAAATTCCGCGGCAAGGTGGATTTGCAGCCGAGCAGGCATTGAGGCGTGCGAGCCGGCACCGGTTTGGGCTCGCGAGCTTGACGTTATTCGATTTGGATGACTCCCGGCTTTGCCGGGGTGGCAGTAGCAGTTTGAGATTTACGGAAGTCGCTCCCGATTTGTGTTTTCCCATTCTTCCCGCAAAAAACGTTACACGTTACAAGCATGAGCGCCGTCCCCACGGGACTCCGGATGAATTTCTNNCCCCTTTGAGGGGCCACCAATCGTAAAGCCCCCGGCTCTGGCGGAGGATATTTACTTCCACGCACCGAGCAGACGGCGCAAGAGCACGAATTGGCCGATATGGTACGCATTGTGGTCTGCGGTGAGCAGCGCTTGCCGGAGGATGGTTTGCCCGTCCCCGTGAGGGATCTTTGCGAACAGATCGGTCGACTCTGAGGCCACCAGATCGCACAATCTCTTGAGATCCTTGCGGAAGGCTTGCACACTTTTTCCCCAGGCCGCCGCACTTGCAGGGGCCTTTGTTTTGGGCCAGTACCCTTCAGGCCACTCGGGAGATTTGTGTTTCGGGTTCACGGAGAATTCCAGGATGTCCCACTGGGCGATTCTCATGTGTTCCAGCAATTGCCAGGGGGAGTGTTCAGCTCCCTTTGGTCTGCGGCCGCGGAGACTGACGGGCAGGCCTTTGATGGCCGCTTCAAAATCCGCATGGGCGTGTTTGCTGGTGAGGAGATCGACTACTTGCTGGCGAACTGCTGAATCATTTTTCATTGTCTGGATTTCCTTTCCCTTTTGTTGCCCGGTCGCTTCTAGTTGATGCCAAAGGCCGCAGCTGGGAGCGGAAATCTTGTGACGAAATGTGGTGGCGGGTTAGCGCGAAAAGCATACCTCAGGGCCTGAAGGCCATATTCGATTGGGGGAACCCCCGGCTTTGCCGGGGTGGCAGTAGAAGTTTGACATTTACGGGAGTCGCTCCCTTTTATGTTTTCCATACTTCTCGCAAAAACATTACAAGCATAAGCGCCGTCCCTTCGGGACTCCGGATGAATCTCTGGTTTCGCCGACCCCACGCTGAAGCGCGGGGCTAACAACCACTGCGCCTACGGCGCGGGCGACGGTCTGCGGCCTGCATGGAGCGCTACCACACTGGCCCCTTTGAGGGGCCACCAATCATAAAGCCTCCGGTTCTGCCGGAGGGAATTTACTCAATCCGTTTTACTCATACCGGGGTTAAAGCCCCGGCCTACCGCCCCGAGCGAGTTTTTCAGGAGCTGAAACGAAAATGCGCACGATGCGCAATCACTTGCGCATTGTGCGGGTCTACGTTCTGGGGGTAGGGAGACTGGTTTATAGCGTTACGAGCGTTCCTGTTGGCGTTGTTTCGCGGAAGGCTTCTGCCTGGTGCTCCAGTTGCGGGTCCCAGTTTTTGGGCTGGTAGATGCAGCAGGGTTCCTGGGCCAGCGGGTCGCCAGTGACGGCGTAGGCGCGGGCGCGCGAACCGCCGCAAATCTCTTTGTACTCGCAGGCGCCGCACTTGCCCTCAAGCTTGCTGGTGTCGCGCAGGGATTTGAAGATCGGTGCGTTGCGATAGATATCGGCCAGCGGCGTCTCGCGCACATTGCCGGCGTGGATGGGCAGAAAACCGCTGGGATAGACGTTGCCCACGTGCGAGATGAACATGAACCCCTTGCCGTCGTTGACGCGGCGGGTGGCCCAGCTTGCGGTGCGGGTTTTGGCGTCGGCGGTGGGCGCGCCGGGCTCGTACTT
This sequence comes from Acidobacteriaceae bacterium, assembly GCA_003133425.1. Next base: position 44,483 of record PKXI01000344.1, on the reverse strand, counting down.
CAGCGATGCTGCTCCGCCCGGATGTCCGTGGCCGTGTCCGATTTTGCGTTCTTCCAAGTTGTGCTGTAGCAGGTAGCGGCGATAGTGCATTGCCTCAGTGGTCTTGATCTGGAAGCTGACGCGGTGGGACAGTTCGTAGATCTTGCCGAAAACCTGCTCGAATTCATCGCCAGAGAGCAGGTCGTTCAATTGGCCGCGGCCCACCGGGACGAGGAAGAAGACGTTCCACATGACGATGGCGAGCTTTTCAAACAAGTTGCAGAGGTTGTCGAGGTCGAGGGCATTGTGGCGGCTGATGGTGGTGTGCACCTGGATGGGGATGCCGGCTTCGTTGGCCCACTCGATGGCCTGGATAGTGCGCGCCCAAGCGCCGGGCAAGCCGCGGAAGGTGTCGTGAATCTCGGGGCTTGAGCCGTCGAGCGAGATGCCGAGGCGGACCAGGCCGGCCTCTTTCAATTTGAAGATGGCTTCGCGGGTCAGCAGAGGCGTGGCGCTGGGGGTGAGCGCGACCTGCACACCCTTATCGGCGGCATAGCGGATCAGCTCGAAGACATCCTTGCGCTTCATTGGGTCGCCGCCGGTGAAGACGAAGATGGGAATGTGCATGTCGGAAATCTGGTCGATAAGCGCCTTGCCTTCAGCGTTGGAGAGCTCGTCGGGATGTGCGATGGGCTGGGCGGCGGCGCGGCAGTGCTTGCAGGCAAGGTCACAGGACTGTGTGACTTCCCAGATGGCAAGGAAAGGAGTTTCGTCGAAGTTTAGCCCGCCACGTGCGGGAATGTTGTGCATCGGTTGCATAAGACCTCCTGCGGAATCGCGGCAAAATCGAACTTGCCCGGACGGGGAATACGGGTCCTACACCGGGGATGGAACGGCTTGGCTTCCTAAAGAAAACCTGAACACTGCCGAAGAATTCTGGCAGTGCCTCGGAAGAGGAAAGCCGGTCAAAGTCGGCCAAAACAGTTCTTGGGCCGTTCTCGGGCCGATCAAGGGCCGATCAAGTGTCGTTCCAGGGCACCACGATTCGGGATTAGAAGAACAGGTTTCGTGCTGGGCGGGCTGTGATCTATATCACTTTAGCTTGCAAAGGCTAATGACGTTGGCCTGGGATGGCTGGACAAAATCTTTCAGTGGGAGCCACAATTTTGTTCTCAATTTGCGATTCTGTTGAAATCTGGGACTATAGTAGCCGTAACACAATAACTGGAGCACCGGACGCGTCATCTCCAGATGAAGTGAGTCAAATCACGTTCTCATGTGCGGCCGGGCACTGCGGGCCTGTTGTCCAGTCAGCGATAGTTTGAGCGCACCATCAGGAGGTTCCCATGGCACCCGTCATGAAGCCCGGTTGGAGCAAGCCCTCCACCATTCTCTTCGCCTCCGAGATTCCCACCAACCAGAAAGCCTTCGAGTTTGCGCTTGCGCAGGCCAGGGAGTTTGGCGCGAATCTGATTTTGTTTCACGCCTATGACACGCTGGTGGTGGCCGCATCGGAGACCTCGAGTATCCGCTACTACGACTATGCCGCTGCCGCGCGCAGCGAAAAACATCATCTCGAGCCGATAGCCCAGCGGGTGAGGGATGCTGGCGTTCAATGCGAAGTGGTAGTGCGGCCGGGACTGGCCGCGGACCAGATTCTTGCCTTCGCGCGCGAACGGGAGATCGACCGCATTGTTATGGGTACGCACTCTCCCGGTCCTATTGGCAAGCTACTGGTCGGATCGGTGGCCGAGGCTGTGTTGCGCACTGCCAAGGTGCCTGTATTTATCGTTGGTCCCGACGTCGTGGACGGCAGTTATCGCAACTTTGTCACCCACACTATTCTTTGCGCTGTAAGGATGCACGAGGCCAGTAGTCTGGTAGCTGCCTTTGCCGCGGAACTGGCGGTCGAGCACAATGCTCGCTTGATTCTGCAGCATGTAATCCGGCCCCAGGAGCGTGCGGAGGTGCTTGCCGGCCGCACACTGGACCAGATTGAAAAAGATCTGTTGATGCTGGTTCCGCCGAAACTGCATCACAAGATCGCAATTCAAACGATTGTGGTCCCCGGCGACCCGACCGAGGAGCTGCTTTACCAGAGCAAGGCCCAGCAGGCGGACCTCATCGTGCTGGGCGCGCAAGGCGCATCGGCTTTTGCCGCCATCACCCGAAACGGTGTGGTTTACAAGGTGCTGGCTCACGCGCACTGCCCGGTGATTACGCTATCGCCGGTGGTTTTGGCCGAATGCGGATCGAAATCGGAAAAGACGCAACCTGCAGAAGCCTATATCGCCGGCGTTTTCTAGAACAGCAAATTCGGGGGCGGATCTCTCCCAACGTTAAGATCCACCCCTGACAAAACACCTGACATTTTGGACTGGCCAATAGCCGGGTTCTCTGCATCCGCCAACCTCTGTGTGGGCCGCGCGGCACTTGAGGGGTCACTTTCCTTGAGCGCGGAACATCGGGAATCCTTAGCAGCGCTTTCGGCCGGGGTGTTTNNCAACTCGAAAATGCTGTAGCAGCGCACCGCAACTTGTTGCAATCCATGCTGCCGACGTCGAGGATGGCATCGTGTTCCCGATGCGACAGACGGTCTTAACGCGTAGGCGTATGGTCAGCTCAGCAGCGAAACTATGGAGGCTCGATAGATGAATAATCCGACAATCGAGGGCCGGACCGTGCACGACCACTTTGGCAGATTTGCCGCGTTGGCTTCGGGATGGCTGGGGTCAACTTGGGCGTTTGTGGCAGCAGGCCTGGTGGTGGTCTTGTGGGCCGCCACCGGTCCTGTGTTTCACTTCTCAAACAAATGGGCGATGATCATCGGCACGGGAACCTCCGTTGCAACATTCCTGATGGTCTTCCTTATCCAGAACACGCAGAATCGCGATTCGCGCGCGATCAATCTCAAGCTGAATGAGTTGATTCGCGCCATGGACAATGCTCGCAATCAGATGATCGATATTGAGAGGTTGAGCGATTTGGAACTGGACGAGATGCAGGCGACCTACGAAAAGATAAAGACGACTTGGAGCAGCCGCCAGGCGCGAACCCCGAACGCTTCGGTGGAGAAGTGAAGCGGAGAATCGAGCCGGGATGCACCGCCGCATCGCTGTGCCGATTCGATTTCAAAGCCCAATCGAGATACGTTTCCGAAAGAAGGGCAGCTTTCCGGGCGAAAGTACGCTCTTGATGCGCTGTGTTCCTTTTTATACTGCGGCCTGATGGCTAAGCGTGAGCCACTGTCTCTTAGAGGTGGAATGATGAACAAGGAAAAAGTGAAAGGTGCGATAGACGAAGTGGCGGGAAGCGCCAAACGCCAATTTGGCAACATGACCGGCAACACCGGAACCCAGGTGCGAGGCGCGGTTCAACAGGTTAAGGGCAAAGCGGAGATGGCTGTGGGCAAACTGAAGGATGCAGCGCACGTTGCCAAAGAGAACGCCGCTGCCCAGAACAAGAGAAACGAAGAAGTCAAGCACGGGAAACGCGATGTCATTGTTGTCGATAATCGCCCAATCCTCTAGTTTGGCAAGAATCGAGCGAACGGGCGCGTAGATCAGAATCCCATCCAGCTGATGCTTTCATTGTGCATGCCGGTTCAAATGTGCACCTTAGAACGCAAAAGCTGGATGAATTCCGCAGGCCTCCGCAATTCTCATCGGTTGGCTGGGGCAGATAATCCTTTCCGCGCGAACAACCACGGTGCGCTGCCCCCGTTACCGTGTGCGAAAGTGCTTCCTGGGAATAGGATCCAGTTATGAAGATCACCGGAGTAGTTCTGCTGATTGCCGGGTTGGTTGCGCTAATTTATGGCGGAATCAAATACACGACCCAAAAGCGCGAAGTGGATATGGGTCCAATTCAAATCAACAAGACGGAGCACCATAATATTCCGATTCCGCCGCTGATTGGAATTGCGTGCATTGCGGCAGGCGGCGCACTGCTTTTTGTGGGTGGCCGCCCGGGCCGTTAAGGTAAGTTTTTTCAATACGTTCTCTGATTGGCCTTCCTGCTAGCATCGGCCAAATCATGGCTTGCCTTAGAGCCTTAAAGGCATCGCGTGTGACAATGCACCGAGCTCTCACAGGCTTGCTATACAAATGTCATTGGGGTATAGATAGGGGTAAGGCAGCGCTTGACGCTTCCGCGCTTCCTTAAAGAGAGGTGCGTCTTCCGCAGGGACTCCGGTTCACTGACGATCGACGTTCCGCCATCGGAAACTTCGCGGTGGCGCGCTGTAGCCCGCGTGCTTCGAAGTCCCATGGACGCCTTAAGTTGCGCCCTCCTTCCTGCTTCATGTTCTCTCTGCGGCTATCCTCTGCCGCGGCTTTCCTCTGTGCCAATTTGCGATGCCTGCTGGATGGAGTTTCCCGTCCAGAGCGGGCCGGTGTGTGCGCGCTGCGGCGATACCGTTGATGCGGCTCAACTGAGAGTGGAGCCCACGAGTTCCGCGATGTGCCGGGCCTGCCGATTGGCTCCGCCCAAGTTTGAACGGGCCGTGTCGTTCGGGCTTTACCAGGGGCGCATGAAAGAGGCCATTCACGCGCTGAAATACGATCGGCTGCATCCGGCGGCCCACAAGCTGGGCCGAATGATGGCCGAGGCTATCGCTCAACTGGCGGGTGAGGCACCGGCCGAGATGCTGGTGGTTCCAGTGCCGCTGCATCGATCAAAGTACGCTGAGCGCGGATTCAACCAGGCGCGCTCGCTGGCAGAGCAGGCGCTGGGATTGCTAAGCAAGAGTCATCCGCAGTGGAAGCTTACGTTGGCGTCGAGCACGCTGATGCGTCTGCGTGCTACCGAGAGCCAGGCCGGCTTGACTCCCCGGATGCGGCGCATGAATGTGCGCGGCGCATTTTCGGTTTCCGATCGGTCTGCTGTGAAACTGAAGCACGTACTTGTGATCGACGATATCCTCACCACCGGCGCGACAGCTCGTGCCGCGGCGAAGGCGCTTATTGAGGCGGGAGCGGCATCGGTATGGGTGGCCACGCAGGCGAGGGCGCGTCGTGCGAACGAATTCGGCAGCCACGTTTCTTTTCAGGACGCGGATGGTGTTGAAGAGCTGGCCGGCGATGTGACGGCAGCTGTATTGCAAGAAGGAAGCAGGTATTCATCGCACGACCAACCATCTTTTTGACGAGGGAAGAAGAGATGTCGCTGGGAAAAGCAATGATTCATGCACGCAAGCAAAAGTCTATCGCCAGGGCGGCGGCGTTGGCAGGGGAACACTCGGCCGCACAATACACAATCCAGACCACTCACCTGCTGCAAATGCCAGTGCTGGTGCTGAACGCATCGTATGAGCCCATCAATATATGTGGTGCGCGACGGGCGCTGGTGCTGGTGCTCAAAGGCATTGCGCGCACCGAGGAGGAGCACGGGCTTACGCTTCATGCGCAGCGCAGCCGCATTGCAATGCCCTCGGTGATTCGGTTGCTGGAATACCGGCGCATTCCCCATCAGACACGGGCGCTTTCGCGGAAGAACATTCTGCTGCGCGATCGCAATACTTGCCAGTACTGCGGTGAGGCGCTGCCTCCCGGCGAGCTGACGCTGGATCACGTAATTCCCCGCTCTCGCGGAGGCAACTCGACGTGGGAAAACCTGGTGGCCTGCTGCCACGACTGCAATCGCCGCAAAGGCAACCGGATGCTGAATGAGATCGACGACATGATTCTGCTGCGTGACCCGCGGCCGTTCTCACTGCACACCAGTCGGCAGATCATGCGGATGCTGGGACGCGGGGACGACCGGTGGCGGAAATATCTGTTCTATTGAGCGGCCAGAGATCAGGAGGCCGGGATTCGAAAATCGTTGATTCGCGAGGTGCAAACGTTCGCTTAGGTGGTTACAAATAGACGCTATTTTGCAAAAGAGGCCAAAAAAGGGAGAAATATGCCTCAAGGCATTGAAAGTGAGTGGTTTTTCCGTGTTTCTCCTGACTGTGGGTGCGGAGTCATTTGAGCGGCGTGAAAGCGTCCGCGAGGGCGGAATTTTGTGCGGGAGGCAACTCGCGGCTCTTCTGATGGCTCTAATTGAATCGAGGAGAAATTATGTCTTTTGGTAAAGCTTTCGCTTTCGCAGTTCTCACCGTTGCGTTGTTGAGCTGTGCGCATGGTGCGCAGGCCCAGATTGCAGTTGGCGTAAACGTTGGGGCGCCTCCCGGGTGCCCCTACGGATACTTCGACTATGCTCCGTACGATTGTGCGCCCTACGGCTACTATGGGCCCGACTGGTATCAGGGTGGAGTATTTATCGGAGCCGGCCCGTGGTTCCACGGCTCTCACGGCTTCTACGGTCATGTCGATAACCGCTACGATCCTCATTACGGCTACCGTGGGCCCATGCCCGGCCGTGGAGACGAGGCGTTCAACCACTTCCACGGAAACGAGGCGCGGGATGGACGAGGCCACATAGGCAACCCCGGCCATGATGCGGGCCATGAACATGCCCTTCCCGGATATCGGGGCGGCGGCGGCCATGGCGATGAACATGGTGGACACCACTAAAGAGCAGTGNNCAGTGAGCAGTGAACAGTGAACGGGAAATACCCGCGGTCTGAGGGTTGTGCTGTCCCAGGTCTCAGAATCGTGATCTCCACCCCCCGGACTTAGACCTGTCCGTGGGGACCCCGGACCTGGGGACACCCAGGGTTCGTGGGTTGCCTTAAGCGGTGGGTTGAGTGCCAGGGTGTCCCACCCTCATTTGTGGTGAGAAAAGGGTGCGGATATCTCCGCACCCTTTTCAGTCGTCCCATTCAACACATGGCCGGCGCGGCACGATCTACCGGTAGGTCTTGTCGTCTACCTTGGAGAGGTCGACGTCGTTCATTACGCCGATGGTGATGATGGCGAATGTGAAGACCGTTGTTCCAGGTTCGAGATGACCGGCGATGGCTCTCTCTGGTGTTCCAAGCGTCATGTGCGCATGAATTCTGCCGTTGATGACGTAGCCGTTCATGCTGACCAGATCCGAGGGCTGAGTGGGATTTGTCTCGAAGGTATTCTGCGAGGGCATGGTGCGGTTGCTGACCTGGTGGACCTGATAGCCGCGCAATGAGCCCGCTCCGCTGAGGATCACGCCGTTTTGGATGTGCTCCTGCTTCACCATCTGCTCCATACCTGCGAGCAGGTCTGCCTTGTACTTGAAGCGCAACACCACAATGCGATCAAAATGGCCGGTAATAGCGTAGACGTCGGGCACCGCGCTGCTGTTCTCCTTGGTGTCATCGGCGGGATTCTTCGACGCGTTGACGATGGTTTTGCGTGTCTCCTGGGCGAAGAGCAGGCCGGTTGCCATCAGGGCCAGGGTGCAGATTTTCAGTGCGCGCTTGATTCGTGGAGCGGTCATGGATTTGGAACCTCCGTCGTGGAACAGTGGGCAGAGAACAGAGAACAGAGAACAGAGAACAGTGGACAGTGGACAGAGAACAGTGGACAGTGAACAGGGCACGGGCCAAGGATCATATTAGAGGAATAGGGTGACCTTTAGCCGACAGCTCACTGCGTCACTACTTCTCGTGGGCTGTGGCTTTGCTCGCGAGTCGTGGCGCGCGGCGGTCGAAGACCTGATATCCGGCCGGGATCTGGAATGTTGAAGGATCGGCGGCAGTGGTGGAGATGTTGGTGAGCCACAGCGTCTGGTCGCCGTCGCGGGGGTCGTGGCGCACCACCTTCACGTTGATGCCGAGAGCGGGCGAGTACCAGTAATCGACCACGCGGAGAATGGTTTTGGTGTTGCCGATTTTGTCCCTGAAGAACGTGAAGGTTTCGCGCGAGCGCTGGACCGGAAGCCCCTCGAAGGTATCGACGCCGAGGTTTTCGCGGGTCAGATAGGAGATACCGTCCCGCTGCAATCCAACCGGGATCACGGGATCGGTTACCGAAGCGAAGTAGGTATTCAGATTGCAGGACCTGGCGCCTGGAACGCAACTGTACATGGTTTCCGCCACGGGGTCGGAGTACTCGTTGAGGTAGGCCACCGATTGCTGCTTTCCATCGTCGGGCACGGGGATGAAGGTGCGGCGTTCCTGAAAAATTCGGCCTTCCATATCACGCGCCACAACGCGCTCGTTTTGGCGGGTGACGGTGGAACCGTCAGGCAAAGTTTGCACCCAGACCGTTTTGGCAATGGCCATGAAGGGCGCGTTGAGTTTCGGCGGGAAGTAAAGTGGCGCGATTTTTTGCTGTGCGCGGAAGTCGGGCGCGTGTGCCGGGCCGGCCTCCTGGGCCGCGAGAGTTCCGGCAGGAAATAAAAGAAGAAAGGCTGCAAGCAAAGGAGTGGAGAGACGCCTCATGAGGGAACCTCCGCCTGCGCCGAATTATAGCGCAGTTCCGGGACGGACGAGGCGTGCGAGGACCGTGGATTGAATCCATCAAAACTGGCGCCAAAGCCGAAGCCGTTTGCTACGAAACGCAAGGACGATGAACCTGGAGTCGATACGGAATTCGAGCCACACACCCTGTGCAATCCAGCCCATGAGCGAACTGAGCCGCATTTAGAGCGCTTTCGGCCTGGGTGTTTACAGTTGCGATGGATGTCANNTTAACACTCAACTCGAAAATGCATTTAGCGATAGCGCCGTCACCTTTCGCTGTTCTATACTTCTCGGACTCGCCGGCCTCTTCCCCTCATCGCCCCTTTTCTCCCGCCGGCATGTGACCTCGATAGAAGGTGTCCCCGCGTATTGGAGGTTCCATGAAGTCCACGATGATGCAATCCCCGCTGTTGATTACCAGCATGCTGGAACGGGCCGGTAAACTGTTTCCGCGCGTTGAAATCGTGTCGTCCCTCCCCGATGGCTCTTGCCACAGGTATAGGAATTCCGATCTCCTGTTGCGCGCGCGGCAACTGGCAACGGCGCTCCGCCGCGCAGGCATCCGCAAAGGAGAAAGGGTTGCCACGCTGCTTTGGAACGGGCATGAGCATCTTGAGGCCTACTTCGGGATTCCCGCATCGGGAGGCGTAGTCCACACCCTGAGCCTGCGGCAACACCCTGACGAACTCGCGTACATCATGAACCACGCCGGGGATCGCTTCCTGATTGTCGAGGATGTACTTCTCGATGTTTGGCAACAGGTGAAGCCGCGCGTGAAATGCGAGCGCGTCTTCGTAGTAAATCGCGGCGGCGAACTGCCCGACGGAACGGAATCATACGAGGCGTTTCTCCAAGAAGCGGGAGACGACCCGCAGTATCCCAATCTAGAAGAAGTGGATGCCGCCGCCATGTGCTACACCTCCGGCACCACCGGCAGGCCAAAGGGAGTGGTCTATTCACACCGAGCCATTGTGCTCCATTCACTCGTATGTTCAATGCCCGATCACTTCAACATCAGCCGCCGCGACACAATTCTCCCCGTCGTCTCCATGTACCACGTCAACGCCTGGGGCCTGCCCTATTCCGGTGTACTGAACGGAAGCAAGCAGGTGTTGCCGGGCAGAAACCTGCAGCCCCATGCCTTGCTCGACCTGATGCAGGAAGAGCAGGTGACGCTCACTGCCGGAGTTCCCACCATTTGGATGGGCGTGCTGGATACGCTCCATAAGAATCCCGGCCGTTGGAATCTTTCCAGTGCACTACGCGTTCTCATTGGCGGAGCAGCCGCTCCGGAATCGATGTTCCGCAGGTTCGACAAGTTCGGTATCCATGCCGTTCAAGCCTGGGGCATGACTGAAACGACTCCGGTAGCCACCGTTTGCACACTTAAACCCGGCACGGAGATGCGGCCGGCAGATGAACTTTATTCTCTGCGCGCACGGCAAGGGTTCGCGCTGCCCTTCGTCGAGGTGCGTGCGGTCAGCGACGAAGGCGAGATTCCCTGGGATGGTGAAACCTCAGGTGAGTTGCAGGTGCGCGGACCCTGGATAACAGGAAGCTACTTTGGACTGGAACAGCCCGACAAATGGACTGACGAAGGATGGTTTTGCACTGGAGACGTGGTCACAATTGATTCTGAGGGATACGTGAAGATCACTGACCGCCTGAAGGACTTGATCAAGTCGGGAGGCGAGTGGATCAGTTCGGTCGATCTTGAGAATGCGCTGGTGGGCCATGAAGCCGTCCGAGAGGCCGCTGTGATTGCAGTGCCGCACCCGAAATGGCAGGAACGCCCATTGGCTCTCGTGGTCCTGAAAGAGAATCAGACAGTAGAACCTTCAGATCTGCGCTCATTTCTGGAGCGTACCTTCGCGCCCTGGCAAGTGCCCGACGCATTTGTGTTTGTCCCGGAGCTTCCGCATACCTCAACGGGAAAGCTGCTGAAAAGCAAGCTGAGGCAGGATTTCAACCAATGGGAATGGGACGCCGATCGCAGTGCGGTCGCTTCCTGACAGGCGTTGTGAGTCTCTGCGCGAGATCAAGGTAGGCTTTTGCCTCTGCGCGCTCGGGAGGCAAATGTTGTTGGGGGCGGGGTTAATGCTGCCATCAATTTCTTACAATCAAACGACTACTCCAAGACAACTCAGTGACAAGAGCCTAAGTGCGCTCAATCTATGGTCGTTGAGGCGCGGGACCGGAGCGCTTCTCGGTGCGGCAGACCTGGCCGGTCAAAACAAATCTCAACAGAGGTGGAGGAATCACATGGAGAACGCTAGGAAGCGTGTCTTGGCACGAGGCTTGAGCATTGCCTCGGTCGGCCTGCTCTCACTTTCAACCTTGCTGTCTGCCCAGCAAGTTCAGCATTACAAGCAAACCAATCTCGTCTCGGACACTCCCGGCACGGCGACAATAACTGATCCGAACCTGGTGAATCCGTGGGGTCTATCCAGAAGTTCGGGCAGCCCGTGGTGGGTTTCAGACAACGGCATGGGCCTAGCGACGGTGCATGGCGCCACAGGGACACCTGCTTCGCTTGTGGTCACGATTCCGCCGGGCGATAGCAGCAGTGGTGCAAGTGGAACTCCGACGGGACAGATCTCTAACGGCACAACCAGTTTCGCGCTTGCACCGGGATTCCCGGCACACTTCATATTTGTGACCGAGGACGGTACTATTTCGGGCTGGAATTCCGGCGTGAAGGCAACATCCGCGGTCATCATGGTGAACACAAAGTCCGCGTCTGTCTTTATGGGCGTCGCCGTAGCTACCGTCTCCGATCCCACCATGGGAACTTTGAACTTTCTCTACGTGGCCGACTTCCGGAAAGGACGTATCCGTGTCTATGACGCGAACTTTCAACCTATTCGCATGGACGACGACGATGCGTTCAGAGACGAGCGAATCCCCAGAGGTTTTGCTCCTTTCAACGTCCAGAACATCGGTGGAAACCTCTACGTTACCTTTGCCAAGCAGGACAGCGAAAAGCACGATGAGGTGGACGGAGCTGGCTTGGGATACGTCGATGTCTTCTCACCTACCGGCCGTTTGTTGCATCGTCTGCAATCGGGTCCATGGTTCAATGCACCGTGGGGCATAGCCCAGGCGCCGACTGACTTTGGCGCATATAGTCACGACATCCTGGTGGGTCAATTCGGCAGCGGCCAGATTCTTGCATTTGATCCCGTCACTGGCCATTTCAAGGGTAGCTTGCTCGATTCGGTTACCAATTTACCGATCACAATCGATGGGCTTTGGGGGATTGCCTTTGGCAGCGGAACAGGTTCCGGGGCGGCAAACTCTCTTTACTTCACTGCCGGCCCCGATGGTGAGCAACATGGACTTTTCGGCACGATCACGGCGGTCGAGAATGTTCTGGGAGGCGACCTCTAAGAGTGGTTCACGCGGTGCAGCATGGCCATCAACTTACGTAAACAGGTTTTCGGATATGGCGTGCGGCCACGCATTTTCGAAGCAAATGCATTTCATGCAAGACCATTCCATAGGCAAACCTGCTGGAAGAGCGCCGCGACTGTCAAACCGGGCGGCAACTTCAAGAGCACGATCGGCGCTCTTTACCAGTATTCTTCTGACTCTCACGATTTAATAATGCGAGCCGGATTCTGTGGATTGGTCCCGGTTGGCTTGCGTTCATCTACCTGCCCGCACCAGAACCTGGGTTGACGCCGACAGTGCATGTTTCCAGATTCGCCCCGGCCCAATCTTGCGCTCGCGGCCGGCTGGTCGGCTATTCGGAAGTGACTGGTTGGTAATGAAGGGGATGTTCCGCAGCATAATCGCGGACACTGCACGCACAGGCACTCTCAACCCCGCATCCAGTGTGGAGTTTAGTCGGCACTTTCGGCCTGTGATCAAACGCGCTACCTAGGGAAAAGTGCGGGCGTACTGGCCGGTTTACGAAAAGATAACTGATGGCTCGCCGGCTTCTCGACCGTGGCCTGTCTCAAATCGACTTTGGAAACGCTCTTTGGAATTATTTCTTTGGCTTGGTGTCTGGTTGCTGGGTGGTGGGTTGCTGGTTGCTGCCGGGGACGGTTTGTCCGTTGTAGATGATGGTGCTGGTGGAGCCGAAGCGCTTGTAGTCGGAGTACTTGACGGTGTCGCGGATGTGCACGTCCTGGGCCATGTAGCCGCTGCCGCCTGAAAAGTGGAGCTCGCCTTCGCCCTTGGTGTAGACGGGGAACCAGTAATGACCGTCGACCTGCTCCCGCCAGGTCATGAAGGGGGGATGCAGATCTTCGTTGCCCTTGCGGGTGTCGTCGGGTACCATGCGGCCATTAGTGACGACGATCTGCAGGTCGGTTGCGTCAACCCAGATGCGGCCGTCGAAGTAGCGCTTCTTTTTCTCGATGACCTTGGGGCTGACCGAGAAGACGTAACAATCTACTTCATCGACTTTTTGACGGCCCACGTATTTCACGTCGTACTGGGGAATGTCTTCGGTGGTGAGAACGAAGGGATAGCCGTGCGAGATGTCTTGCAGATCGGAGGGGGACATCATGACCCGCTGCAAAGTGCTCCCCGGTGCGAAGACCACTTTCTCTGTGCGGCGGCCGGTGGAGTCGAAGATGACATCGTCAACCTCGTACCACTCGCCATCGACCTTGTTGTCGTCGTCCAGAGTCTGCACGCGGGCGTAGCGGCGATAAGTGTAGTGGTTGAGCGCGTCCTGAAATTCGCTCTCCTTGGCGGCAAACTGCTTGATGATCTGTTCCGGAGCAACGGTGGGGTCCGAGATATCCATATGCCCGAAGCCGGAATCCAAAGACATGGGAGAAAAGCTGTCTTTGCTCTGCGCCGCCGCGGCCAGAGTGCAGCCTGCGACTGCCAGCAATATCAATAAGGGATGGTTTATCAAGATCCACCAACGGTTTTTCAAGGGGGTTAAACTCCTCGCGCAGTTCGCTTGCATGGACGGAAAGCGACGGTACAGTCCGGCGCGTATCCGGTCCCGCTGCAACTTTAGACGCATGTACGTGGCCTCCGGGAGGTCTCAAGATAAGGGGTCGGGAAATGGGGCACTGGCGCGACCGAATGGCGTGTGGCAGGCGGGGCGCATGCCGTTCCTGAGAATCATACCGGACTCCCGCCAACAATCGTCAAGCCAACTTGCGGTTCCAGACTATGGGGGCGGAAGGAGACTCAGGCTTTCATGTCGGATTATTACCATGCACCCGCGCTAGCACTCAGTGTCCTGCTGCTGCCCGCGTTCGGATATCTTTATCTCCGGTTTCGTGACACGCGCACGTTGCTGTGGCTTCTGGGCTTCGTATTTGCGATGTTCTCGATGCTTCTGCGGTACATTCACTGGCCGTGGATTTTTGCCGGGCAGATACATGCGTGGATGGGTGCGGGCGGCCAAACCGCCATGCTGGTAAGTTCAGCCCTTTTTATTGCCTCGCTGACTCCGTTGCGCTTTCGTATTGGACGGTTGCATGTCCTCTACGTCATTCCCTACACAATTCCGCTAGTGATCGCTTCACTCGTTTTTTACGGGGTGTTCCACGGCATCTCGCCCAGCGGGTCGCCGCTGCTGATCTTTCCAGGCCTGGCAATGATCTCCATCGTCGTCGTCCTTTTCTGGGGCGCGGCGCAGGACCGCATGCCGGTTTGGCTCGGGATTTCGTTCTGCGCGGTGATGGGCGGCCTGACTCTCTGGGTTTGCTTTACCGCGGGAGTCGTCTGGTCACTGACGTTTGTCGAGAGCGGCAATCTGTTGATGACTGCGTTGCTGCTCGCTTTCGTCTTCCAGCGTTTCTCGCCCGGCGTGGTTTTGAGCGTGATGGGATTTGTCGCCTGGTCGCTCACCGACTTGCAGATAGTCCCCGCGATCGGTCTCAATCCATCTATCAACATCAACCTGATTCACGTCATCGTGATGGGCAAGGTAGTGGCGGCGCTGGGCATGATCATGCTGACGCTGGAGGATGAGCTGGACCTGAACAGGGTCGCCGGAGAGCGCGAGCGCAGGGCGCGTCGCGAGTTGGAAGCCTATACGAATCTCATGCTTGCCCGGCGCCGGGTGGAGGACTTCGATCGCCAGGGGAGCGATATCTGCCGGGTCGTGATGACGCACAGCCGGTTTGCGCAGGCCGCGCTGCTGCTTGAGAACGCGGGCCGGTATGGACTGGCCGGGTCTGCCGGGCTGGACGAGGCCACGGTCGCGGCCCTGGGCAAATTGGCCGCGCGGATTCCCGCCGCGGATTTTCTGGCGCCCGGTTCGGCTCCGTCCGCCGTGGAACACAGCCAGACGCTCAACCTGGACTTGACACCCTGGCTCAAGCCCGGCGACGACTTGAAACGGCTGCGGTTTACCAGGGCCCTGGCTGTGCCGATGACGGGACGCGCAATTACGGAAGGTGCGCTGTTGCTGGCCGGAATGCGGCCGACACAAGGGAGTTCCAAGGGACTACAGCAGGACCCGCTGCGTGCCGACGACCTATTGCCGATCGAAATGCTGACGGCAAGGCTGCAGGCCACGCGCAGCCAAACCATCATGTTTGAAAAGCTCATTGACTCGGAAAAACTCGCCGGGCTTGGCCAACTGGCCAGCAACGTAACCCACCATTTGAACAATCCCTTGACGGTGGTTCTGGGCTACGCCTCGCTGCTGGAAGAGACAGTGGCGCTGGACGCCCCGGAGCGCAGGGGCGTTACGTCGATTCTGACCGAGGCGCGGCGCATGCGGTCCATGCTGGAGAGCCTGACGCGCATCTCGCGAGTGCAGAATGATCAGCTTGCGGCGATCTCGGTGGCCGAGCTGCTGGCCGATTTGGAACAGCTCCATCGATCCGAGCTTTTGCAGCGCTCGATTGAATTCCAACTAAACATTGCACCCGCCTTGCCCAGGGTGCTTTGTAGCGCGCATCAACTGCGCCAGGCGGTGCTGCATTGCCTGCAGTATTCCATTGCGGCGATCGAGAACCAGGGTCCGGCTTCCATTCCTGAAGGGCCGAAGACCATTCGCATGGAGGCAACCGCCGAGGGCAACCTGGTGCAGATTCTGGTGGCTCACTCGGGGCCGGGGTTCCTCGATCCCGAGCGCGCGTTCGATCCGTTTACACCCACACAGATTGGCGGCGAGACGGTGGGGCTGGGGTTGAGCTTATGCGCTACGATTTTGCGCGACCACAACGGGCGGGCTTCGGCGGTGAACCTCGACCCGCGCGGGGCGGCGATCATTCTGGAGCTAAGGGCGGCGTAAGGCTGCGGTTTCACTCTCGCCCATCCCACAGATACGGTCATCCTGAGCGAAGCGCATTTCAGCGGAGTCGAAGGACCTGCATTTAGCTCGGTGTCCAAGTCAATTCCTCTGGCGTAAACCACTCTTCACTCAGATCGGTCCATGTGGGTTTGGCCTTCTTAATCAAAGCGATCTTCTTAGCTCGCATCCAACCTTTCAGCTGCTTTTCACGTGCTATTGCGTTGCTCGGATCGACGAAGCGCTCGAACCATACCAGCCGGTTGCAGTTATATGTCGCTGTGAATCCCTCGTGCAGCTTCCTTTTGTGCTCGAACATTCTCTTCCGCAAGTCCCCGCTCATGCCGATGTAGATGGTCAAACTTCGGCTGGCGACGATGTATGTGAAGTAGTAGCCCTCGTGCATGGGGAGACTCTAAATGCAAGGGAAAGCACTGCAACGTGACGGTATTCACACCGAAAAGTAAATGCAGGTCTTTCGACTCCCTTCGCTTCGCTACGGTCGCTCAGGATGACTGCATCTTGGAGAAAGAATCCGTAGAATAGAGTTGGATGGCATTTACTGAACAATACGATGTGGTTGTGGTTGGCGCGGGGCACGCGGGGTGCGAGGCGGCGATGGCGGCGGCGCGCATGGGGCTGAAGACTGCGCTGATCACCATGAACATGGACCTGATTGCGCAGATGAGCTGCAATCCGGCAGTGGGCGGCGTGGCCAAGGGACACCTGGTGCGCGAGGTGGATGCGCTGGGCGGCATTATGGGCGAGGTGGCCGATGCGGTGGGGATTCAGTTCCGGCTGCTGAATACCTCGCGCGGACCGGCGGTTTGGAGTCCGCGGGCGCAGTGCGACAAGCAGCTGTACCGCGTGAAGATGCGGGAGGTGCTGGAGTCGCAGCCGGGGCTGCACATTCGGCAGGCGGAGGTTGTGGATCTGGTGATCGACGACAGGGATCAGGGATCAGGTGTCAGGGATCAGAAAGACGACGGTGTTGACGAGCTGACGGAAGTTCCGCGGCCGGCGCGTCCGAGGCGGCGGGTGCTGGGGCTGAAACTGCGCGATGGGCGCAGGCTGCTGGCCGGAGCCACGATTATTACTACGGGCACGTTTCTGAATGGGCTGATTCACTGCGGCGAGGAGCGGTATCCGGCGGGACGAAGCGGCGAACCGGCCTCTGTGCTGCTGGGAGAAGCGCTGCGAGCACTGGGCCTGCGGACTTGCCGGTTGAAGACAGGGACGCCGCCGCGGCTGGATGGGCGGACGATCAAGTGGGACACCTTTGAAGAACAGCCTGGCGATGTGGACCCTACGCCATTCAGCTTCAGGACCAAGAAGATTGTGCAGCCGCAGGTGAGCTGCCACATTGCATTCACCACGCCGGAGACGCTGCGCATTATTCGCGAGAATGTGCATCGGTCGGCGATGTATTCGGGACGGATTGAGGGGATCGGGCCGCGCTATTGCCCTTCGATCGAGGACAAGATCGTCAAGTTTCCCGACAAGACGCAGCACCAGTTTTTTCTTGAGCCCGAGGGGCTGAATACGCACGAGGTTTATGTGAACGGAATGTCGACGTCGCTGCCGATGGAGGTGCAGTGGCAGATTGTGCACTCGATTCCGGGGCTCGACGAGGCGGAGATGCTGCGGCCCGGCTATGCGATTGAATACGACAGCGTGGATGCGACCGAGCTCGACCGGACTCTGCGCGTTAAGGCCTTCACAGGCCTTTATCTTGCGGGCCAGATTAATGGGACAAGTGGATACGAAGAGGCGGCGTGCCAAGGCATCATGGCCGGCATCAATGCGGCGCTATGGCTGAAGGGCGAGCCGCCGTTCACGATGGATCGGACTGAAGGTTACACGGGCATTCTGGTCGACGATTTGATTTCAAAGGGGACCAACGAGCCGTACCGCATGTTTACCTCGCGGGCGGAGTTCAGGCTGCATCTGCGCATTGACAATGCGGACAAGCGATTGACTCCTTATGGGCGGAAGCTGGGGCTGATCAATGACGAGGCCTGGGCTGAGTATGAGCGGAAGCAGGAGCGGATGGGCGCGCTGGAACGGATGCTCGTTACCGGCAAGGTGGACACCGAGAAGCTTGCAGCGGCGGGGTTCGGCGCACTGACAACGACTGCCGGGCTGACGTGGGCGCAACTGCTGAAGCGGCCTGAAGTCACGATTGAACCTGTGCTTGGCGCGATGCGGGAAGAGTTGATGGGAGATCCGCTGCTGCGGGAGATGGCTGCCGAACTGAACGAGCTTCTGAGTTCCCACCCATTCCGCAAAGAGCGCGGAATGGATGGGGCACCCGATCATCTTCGTTCAACGACCGGACGGGTGGAGATAGCCGTGCTGCGCAATGAGGTGCGGGCCGTTGAGACAGAGATCAAGTTTGCCGGCTACCTGGAGCAGCAGAAGAAGTCGATTGCAAAGCTGAAGGCTGCGGAGGCTGTCGCGATTCCTGAGTGGATCGAGTACGGCTCCATCAGCGGGCTCTCGCGCGAGATGCGTGAAACGCTGGAGCGGGTTCGGCCGATCACGATTGGGCAGGCGAGCAGGATACCGGGCGTGACTCCGGCGGCGCTGAGTTTGGTGCATGTTTCGATTCGTGTGCAGGGGGCCAAGAAGCTGGCTAGCTAGTTCGNNGCAAAGAACGCGGAATGGATGGGGCACCCGGCGTTTCAAAAGTTCATCACCTGAGTTCGTAGAAGTCTTGGGTTAAAGACAGCAAGTTAGCCCCCGCTTCGCGGGAATAGCAAGTCAGCGGAGTAGTGCGATGGGATGAAACCTCGGCTGCCATTCATTCTTATCGGCTTACCTTGAGGACCCAGGCTGGCTGGTGGAGCAGGTGGTCGGGAAGGCGGGGAAGGTCGATTGTGACGCCACCCGCGGCGGCTTTGAACTTCAGCGGTGCTTTCGATCCCAGAAGAGTTACTGACTTCACTCCGGTCACGTCTTTCAGCAGAAAACTCTGGCCGGGCCAGCGGGGCAGGATTGCGTAAATATTGTTGCCTTTGCTGGTAAGGAAGGCATCGATAGCTGCTTTGCCGGGATCCGGCTTCGCCGCCAGTTTCGAAACGTCGTAGGCCGACTCAAATCTGTTGTTGTAGGAGACGCTGGGAACTTCACCCGCACTCCACTGCCGCGAAGACTTCCACGGCCTGGTGCCGTAGATTGCGTCGCCATTCACCTTGAGCCAGTCGCCGATCTGATGCAGCCGGTCCTGCATGATTACGGGGATGGTGCCGTCGGCTCCGGGCCCGATGTCGAGCAGCAGGTTTCCGCCGCGGCTCACAATATCCACGAGCATGATCACGAGCTCGCGCCCGGTGTGGTAATCCTCCAGGCGCTCGGCGCGGTTGTAGCCGTAGCTGTAACCCATGCCGCGGCTCTCTTCCCATGGATGCTCCATGCCGCTCATGCCGGCGGTGTATTCCGTGGTCCAGTAGCCGCCGTGTTTGTGGCGGGTCTCGCTGCCCCAGCGGTCGTTGATGACCACATCGTCCTTGACGGACGAATCGTTGAAGAGCCACGCAAGCAGCTCCGGGCTGCGCCAATCGGCGGAAGGCATCTCCCACTCGCCGTCGCTGAAGATGATGGATGGCTTATAGCGCGTGACCACGTCTTTGAACTGCGGGAACATGTGTTCGCTGACGTAGCGTGGCTTGTCTTTGAGCCAGAGCGGGTTGTACCACTCGTAGAGCGAGTAGTAGATGCCCATGCGCAGGCCCTTGCGGCGCACGGCGTCGCTCAGGTCGCCGAGCAGATCGCGTTTGGGACCGATCTCGACGGCATTCCACGGGCGCCCCCAGGTTGCAGACGCCTCCTTGCTGGGCCACAAGGCGAAACCCTCGTGATGTTTCGAGGTCAGCACCACATACTTTGCGCCCGAGTCGGCCAGAGTTGCTGCCCACTGGTCTGGATTAAAGAGCTCGGCGCGAAACTGCGGCGCGAAATTCTGGTAGGCATAATCTGCGCCGAACATCTTTTGGTGATAGGCCCAGGTGCCGGTTTCAATGGCATTGGCCTTCGGGTTATCGCGGCCCTCGGTCATCTGGTGCCAGTACCACTCGGCGTATGCGAGCTTGCCCGGGATCACCGGAGCATACGCGGGCACAGAATAGACGCCCCAATGAATGAAGATGCCGAACTTGGCGTCGGTAAACCAGGCTGGGGTTGCACGCTTATCGATGGAGTCCCAGGTGGGCTGGTAGGTTTGGGCGCTGAGTGGTGCGAGGACAAGAAGAAATACGAGTAGCCGCTTCATTCCGAGTCTCCTGCGGGGAAAAGAAATCATCGCATAGGCAAGCGTTGCGATGAAAGCCCGCCGGCCAACCATCGAGGACGGATTGCGGGCACAGGTTCTCAGGGGATGAGGCAGTTGGGCATCAACTGCGCTGTCCTATGGATTGTTCTTGTCGCCCTTGGAGAACAACGGGATGTGAAAAGGCATCTCGGTGTTGGAGGACTTTTTGGTCTTGACGTTGTTGTCTTCACGGAGCGCGGTGCGCTGCGAGTTAACGCAAACCCATCCGCCGCGAAGGCGCTCGAAGACGTGGGTAAATACGCCCTTCTCGTCCACCTGCGCCACATTAACTTTGTGGTGCAGCGTGTATGTGCCGTTGGCGACGGCGATATCGCCAAGCATGCGCACGGTGATGACTTTCTGGGTGAGGTAGATGGTTTTGTCCTCACCGGTAATCACCTGGGCCAACTGCTGATTGCGGGTTGTAATGTCGCCGCTGGCCGCAACGTCGACAAACAGGGGCGACAATACCAGCTCAAGAGCGTACTGGTCGTGCCGATTGATGGAATCGGACCAGTTGTTCTCAATCTTCTGGAACTGATCGATCTCAGGGCTTTGGGTCGAAGTGACGGCCGGCTGGTTTGAAGACAAGCCCGAAGCAGGAGGTGGGTCAGGCGCCGAGCCAAGAGCCGGTGTCTGAGCAATTGCAACGCAGGAGAGGAGAAGAGCAAAAAAACAAGCAGAAACACGGGTCATGTGTGGCATGTACTCCCACGTAATATGATAACGCCCCATATCACATTTGTTTGACTTGAAAAGTACACCGGGGAGAGCGGGGGGAAGGCAGACTCTAGAGAAGCGCCTGCAGCTTGTCGGGGTGATGGAGGGTCACCAGCGAGTCTTCGATCGAAATCCAACCATCTTTGCGGAACTGGCCGAGGGTGCGGGTGACAGTTTCGCGGGTGGTGCAGGTCATGGAGGCCATCTCCTCGTGGGTGAGCAACAGCGGGAAGCGGAACTCGCCCGCGTCGAGGTGCTCGCCAATCTGGTTGGCCAATTCAAGGAGCAGCCGTCCCAGGCGGGCGGCCACGGTTTCAGCGAGCGCGATGCGGCATGCGTCCTGAAGGGCAAAGCGGTATTCCTGGCAAATGCACTGGACAGCGCGCATTTGTGCTTCTTTATGGCTGCGCAGGAAGTTGAGGAACCTTTCCCGCTCGACGGGGCGCAACTGGGCGGTGGTCAACGACTCAGCGGAAACCTCGTAGAGCCCGTGGGAGAGAACCGCGTACAGGCCCAGCATGGAGCCTGGACCAGCGACGCGGACGATCATCTGCTTGTCATCCGCGCGGCCGGTGGTCAGCTTAAGGTACCCGCTGCAAATGAGATAGAGGCAGCGGGCATCTTCTCCCTGGGTGAAGAGCGAGGCCTGGGCCGGAAGAGAAATTGTGCTGGTGGCGAGTTCAAGATCGGCCAGAACCGCGCTTCCAAGAGAGCAGAACCAACCTGGACGGCGATTGGAGCAAGCCGCACAACCAGCCGGAACGGGCCGGGGGATGTGCCTTTGCCGCGTATGTACTTCAGCCGATATCTGAGCTTCCGCCATGGTCTTGCCCCACCCTGTTCCGATGCAGCCCTTAGCTTTCGTCGCTCCCTGAGCCCTGCAGATTGTTGCAGGGCCAACAGTTAAGGCGAAAGAAGCTTCGGACCCGCGGAAAAGAGGCTTCTGCGTTAAAGGAAGTTTGCCGCAGCAGCGGTGGCTGAAGATGTGATGGGGCTCACGCCTATTCTTTGCGCAACGCTCAGGCCGGAGCCGTTTCCCGAAAACCTGTGCTCATTGGTACCGCTGCTGATTGAGTTGCGGAAGCGATTGTGAATGGCCCTGAATCCGGAGAGAGCGCGAAGCAACCAGTCATTCCCTCATCCCCGTGGAGCCCTGGGGAGAAGTAATCTCCTTCGTACATTCGCAATGTGATCTGGATGATAGGTTGCAGAAAATGGCCGCCCCTCGGATTCTGGCGTTTTTTCGTTTGTAGAAAGCCGTATACCTAACAAAAATAATGAGTTGTATCTTGCAAATTACCGAGCCGCGAAACTGCAGGCGCCAAATCACTAAGTGACAGGAAATACTGTATTAAACTGCTCAACTTACGGTGTGTGATGACTGTCACCGCCCGCTTAGATGACGAGAAAGTAATCTTCACGCCATGTAGTGATGCTCCGCACAAGCGCAGCTTCCGCAAGAAAGTGGACCAACGAGCCAGATGCCGTACCGGCGTTCCCGATGGGAAACGTCAAGTTCGACAACCGAAACGCTGGAACAACAGTTCCCGGGGGATGCGATGAGAGCAGCAAAGGCGGTATTTTTCATGCATAAAGACAGGCCTGTAACGCTATTTTCGATTGGTGCAGTTCAGGGAAACAGACTGGGACTGCGAGCTTTCTTAATGTTGATGTTGGGCGCCAGCGTTCTTTGCGCCACTGCGTCGGGTGCCCCGCCTGCGAAGGGTAAAGCGGCCGACACCCAGACCAAGGCCGCCGCTTCAGGAGACTTTGTAGGCTCCGACACCTGCGTCACCTGCCATGACGAAGTGGGCAAGAAATTCGCCGACAACCCCCACCAGAGGATGGTCCTCATGCACGGCGGCAACGGCGTAACCTGCGAGAACTGCCACGGGGCGGGCAAGGCGCACGTGGATGGCGGCGGCGACGTTACCAAGATTTTCAATCCTGCCAAGCATTCGGCCAAGGAAGTGGATGAGAAGTGCCTGACCTGCCACGCAGGCGCGCATCCTGACTTTTTGCGCTCGCCGCACGCCAAGGCCAACGTGAGTTGCATCAGCTGCCACAGCGTGCATGCGGCCAAGGCCCCGGAGCAACTGCTCAAGGCTTCGCAGCCCGCGCTCTGCTTTCAGTGCCACAGTGACGTGAAGGCGTCGGTCAGTATGCCGTTCCACCACCCGGTGAACGAAGGGGTGGTCAAGTGCACCGACTGTCACGACGTGCACGGCACCTTCGGGAACAACAACCTGCGGTCGACGGCTGACCAGAGCATGATCTGCACGAAGTGCCACACGGATGTGCGCGGACCGTTCGTCTATGAGCACGCTCCGGTCAAGGCGGAAGGCTGCCTGGGCTGCCACAGCCCGCACGGTTCGCAGAACGCGCGAATGCTGAACATGCCGAGTATCAACACGCTGTGCAACCAGTGCCATAGCCGGGTTGCCAACGCCACGGTGCACGGGATGGGTGCGGGATCGGACGAATTGCAACCCTGCACAAGCTGCCACACATACATCCATGGGTCGAACATCAATGCGGCGTTTCTCCGCTAGGAGCGATGGAGCCGCGCCCTCTGGAATCATCGGGCGGCGCGGTTCGGGTCAACTTCGCACGCGTGTACTGATTTTGAGATGGGCAAGTTTTATTGAGCGAGGCTTTATATGAAGAAGTTTGGTTGGTTTTCTCCCTCTTTCGCATCGATCCGGCGCGTCGCCGAAGGCATCGGAGTCGCCGTTCTCTTAGTGACGACAGGCATGGCCCTGGGCCAGAACGCAGCGCCGGGCACTCCAATTCCCGCGCCGGATACATCGGCTTCGGCGGTGCCGACGGGGTACTCGGTCCACGAGAGCGTAGACCTGGGCGGGCACATGGTTGGCCTCTCCGGAAGCGGAGCCATGTACGACACGATGATCAATATGCGCTCCGGGCCCCGCATGTTGGGCGAGACCTTTGAGATGCGCGCCTTGCCGGGCAACAAGAATCCCATGTTCGATTCGCTCACGGCATTTAGCAACGGCTTCGGCGGCGATCCGAACAACTATGCCAAGCTGAACTTCTACAAAGGCAAGTTGTATGAGTTCTCGGGCACCTTCCGTCGTGACCGCCAGTACTTCGACTACGACTTGCTGGCCAATCCGAACATCCTCAGCGGGCTGTCGACCCCCATAGGGCCCACCGGCGCGACAACCGGTTCGCTCCCGTGGTCGCAGGACAAACAATCACCGTTTATGTACAACACCGTGCGCCGCATGACGGACACGAACCTCACCATTTTTCCGCTCTCAAAGGTGACCTTCCGGGCCGGGTACTCGCAGAATATCTTTGGAGGGCCCAGCCTGACCCCGAGCGGCTATCAGTTCGCCGGCTCCTATGCTGTTGTTGTCCAGGAGATGCAGCGGAACAGCACCGACGATTTCACGGGCGGGATCGATTGGAAGCCGGTGCAGGGTACCAAGCTGACCTTTGAAGAGGAGGTCGATCACCTCAAGGCCGACTCCTATATGACGCTGAACCCAGCCAGCGAGGTCGTGCAGGAGGCGAACGGAAGCCGAGTCGCGCTTATGGCGAACTATTACAACCAGACGGCGTACTCGAGCAGCGCTTGCAATGCAAACAGCATCGGCACGACTCCTGTCCTTTCGGCGCCGAATACTCCGGGTGGTCTGCCGGTGATCAATCCGGCCTGTGCGGTAATTTCCAGTTACCTGCGCTCGCAGCCAACGCGGATTCTTTATCCAACGGAGATCTTCCGGCTGCAAAGCTCGAGCATCAAGAACGTCTCGATGAACGGCGACGCGCGCTACACCGATGCGAACATGAATCTGCCCAACTATTACGAGAACTTCCAGGGCCTGGCGGGGACAACTCGCTCGCTTTCGTATACAGGCGTTGCGACCGCAAAGCGGAAGGTGATGGCTGCCGATTATGGCATCGTGTGGCAAGTCGCGAAGACATTCGCCCTTGAAGATCAGTTCACGTTCTCGAACGTCCAGCAGCCTGGAACCACGACGATGACGAGTTTGACCACCGTGGCGACGCCGGCAACCGCCACCAATGAAACCATCAACAATCCGACCCTGACCACGACGACCGCCGCCGCGAACGCCGCTACTTTCGAAGGCAGCGGCTCGATTGGAGTGCCGTCGCCGGACTTCTTCGGCCAGAAGATGGTGAACAACAACTTTACGCTTTCATGGGAAGCCACGCCGCGCACGACGTTTTCACTCACCTATCGGTACGGCACGCACGTTATCGCCGAAGGCACTCCCCACAGCGGGCCATTAGCCGCGAATACGACGAATAACGGAACGGTCACAATCAACGAAAACGGCGGGATATTCAACGCCGCCGTGCGTCCCACCGAGAATTGGAATATCAACGGCAGCGTCGAGATGCTCTACAACGACAACGCCTTTACCCCAATGACCCCGCGGCAGACCAAACAGTATCGGATGCACACGATGTTCCGGCCCAAAACCTGGGCGACGATTTCGGGGACCTACAACGATATGGAGCATCACAACAACACCAATAACGCCCAGCAGGACGTGGCAGCGACGGGCGGCCCCGCCTACGCCGGTCCGTTGGATCATGTGGATTACAGCCGCGTTGCGGGTGTGGGCGCGGAGTTGTTTCCGAATGAGCACTATGGAATCGACTTCAACTACGTCTACAGCGATGTGTATATGGCGGACAACATCTGCTATCTGGGAGCCGCCTCGGCGGCGACTGGTGTGGTCGCCGCTTCGACGCCGAGCGGCACGGCGTGTCCAGCCACGTCCGCGGGCAGGTCAGGCTATGACCTCGGCCCGGTCCTGGACTTCATGCATGCTCCCACGCAATCCGGATCGGTGGCCTTCACCTTTTCTCCGGTCAAGTCGGTCAAGTCCAACATCGGCTACAACATCAACTCCGTGAACGGCAGCCGCTTCTACAACGATGCGCGGGATGTGGCGGGTTCTCTGGTGTCCACCTCTCAATCGCCCTTTGTGAATTTCGCTTGGACCTCGCATCCCGGATTGACCTGGAAGGCTGAGTACAACTTCTGGGGCTACGGCGAGGGGGGTCCATCTGGCGCGCAATTGTGCAGCACGGCGAATCCGACGCCCACGACTCCGGTTACTCCCGTGTCCTGCGCCACTGCGCCTTACCAGACGGGCATGAACATCTCGTCTGCCGGCGAAACCGCTGCGCGGAACTACCATGCGAACATGATGACCCTTGGAGTGCATTACGAGTTCTGATCAAGATCGCCATCCAATTGAAGATTTTTGGGGTGGGCCGTGCGAAGGGGTTTTAGCGGCCCGCCCATTTTCCTGCGGAGACGGAATTGCGGAACCCGGTTTTGGGTGGTTTTGAAGCAGAGTTGTAAAACGCATTTCTTGAAGTAGCTTTACACGACCGGTGATGCCCACGCTTATACTGGCCGCAACTATCATTCGGGAGTTTTACCATGAGAAAGACGATTCGATTCCAGGTGACGTTGGCCGCAGTTATTCTTCTGGCCGGCGCCGTGAGCTTCGCCCAGTCTGGGGAAGCGACATACAAGGCGAAGTGCCAGAGCTGTCATGGCGCCGCAGGGACTCCAAGCCCGGCGATGGCCAAAGCGATGGGCGTGAAGCCGGCGAGCGATCCGGCGGTGAAGAGTTCCACCGAGGCGAAGATGATTGCCGTTACGACCAACGGCGCAGGCAAGATGCCGTCGTTCAAGGGCAAGATTACCGACGAGCAGATCAAGGACTCGGTAGATTACTTCCGCACCTTCGCAAAGTAAGAAAGAACCGGCGGACTTCCAAAATTCAAGCGGATTGCGGCGGTTCGCGTAAGATGGTTCTCGCTGTAATTTTGATTGCTGTTTCAACGGCCGCAAGCTGCGGGCAGTTGGACTTGAACGAGAAAGAACTCACCCGGCTGGTGCTGCTCGGCGTGTACAGGCCGCAAATAACTCAAGGAGTCTCACAATGACAAAGATGATGCGTTCCCTTTTGGTGCTGACCGCGGCAGCTTCCCTGGCCGGCACTCTTGCCTTTGCCGATTCCGGCGAAGCCACCTATAAAGCCAAGTGCTCCACTTGCCACGGTTCGGCAGGCACGCCGAGCCCCGGGATTGCCAAGATGATGGGCGTGAAGCCGGCGTCGGACCCCTCAGTCAAGGGATTGAGCGTGGCCGAAATGACTGCTGTCGTCAAGAACGGCAAGGGCAAGATGAAGCCGGTCGCTGGACTGACGGACCCGCAAATCAAGGATGTGGTCACCTACTTCCGCTCTCTGAAGTAAGCATTACAATCAAAACCGGGATGCACGACAAGGCCCGCCGACTTCGGCGGGCTGTCCGTTTAAATGCGGAGGATGAAGGTGGCTTTGTTCCAAAAATTCCGTGAACACTGGGTGCGCCCGGCGCTGTTCTTCGGCAACAACCCCATAAGCCTCGCGGGGGGCGCCCTTACCACCGCCTCCGGCGTAACCATGATCGCCTACTGGCTGGTGGAACTGTTCGGTCGCTTCAACGACAATCCGTACGTCGGCATCATTTTCTTCCTGCTTCTGCCGGGCCTGTTCGTGGCCGGGTTGTTGCTGATTCCGGTAGGCATTTTTATACGCCACAAGAAACTGCAGAAGGCCGGGCAGATTCCGGTCGAGTTCCCCAAGATCGACCTCAACGATCGGATGTTCCGTCACGGCCTGGACATCGTGCTGGTGGCTACTATCGTGAACCTGCTGGTGGTGGCGATGGCGAGCTATCGCGGCGCGGCCTATATGGATTCGCCGGAGTTCTGCGGGCAGTCCTGCCACGTGATGCATCCTGAGTACACGGCCTACAAGATTTCAGCGCACTCGCATGTTGCGTGTGCCGAGTGCCACATTGGTTCCGGCGCGCAAGCCTATTTCAACGCCAAAGTGAATGGCACAAAGCAGCTTCTTGAGGTTTCATTCGATCGCTATCCGACTCCGATTCCGTCGCCTGTGACGAGCCTGCGCCCGGCGCGCGTAATCTGCGAGGCTTGCCATACGCCGGCCAAGTTTGTGGGCGAGAAGCTGCTGGTGAAGTCGAATTTTGCCGACGATGAGCAAAACACCGAATCCCAAACCGTACTGGTTCTGCACCTGGGCGGAGAGGATTCACTCTCGCACCTGTCAGGAATTCACGGCGTCCACCTGAACCACATGGAATATATCGCGACCAGCGGCGATCGCAGCACCATTCCCTGGGTGCAAAGGGAGAACTCGGACGGCTCCGAGACGGTGTTTGCGTCGTCGGCGCTGAACGGCGCCAAGCCCCAGGGCGAACGCCGGACAATGGATTGCATCGATTGCCACAATCGTGCGTCGCACACCTTCTATACACCGGAAGAAGCGATCAACCGGGCTATGGCCGACGGCGCTATCAGTACGGAGCTGCCCTTCGTCCACAAAGAGGGACTGGAGCTGTTGAAGGCCACTTACGCTAGCCAGGCCGAGGCGCGCGCCAAGATTCCCGCGCAGCTTGTGGCTTTCTATCAATCGTCAAATCCTGCGGTGCTGACAACAAAGGCTGCGCTCGTAAAGGCCGCCGGAGATGAATTGGCAACTCTCTACAGCCAGAATGTATTTCCGGATATGAAAGTGACCTGGGGAACACATCCGAACAATATCGGTCACATGAGCTATCCGGGCTGCTTCCGCTGCCACGATGGCGACCATGTGTCGAAGGCCGGAAAGGCAATTACGCAGGATTGCGCGAATTGCCACAACCTGCTGGCCGTGGAAGAAGCCAAGCCAAAGGTACTTTCCGATTTGGGTCTTTAGTCGATATTGAAATGGGATCGAAGGGCGGCTGGGTTTTCAGCCGCCCTTCGCATTTGGTGCAAATCCGGACAAGCCTGTCTGCCCGGAAGTGATAGGCTGGCATGTCGCACTCAAGGAGCCTTTTCCTCATGTCCACGAGCCATCCGTATCACTTCAATCTCGTCGCCGCCGCCCACTCCACCATGATCGAGCACGGCTTCCAGCCGGATTTCCCAAAGGGCACCGACACCGAGTTGAGCGCAATACAAGCGCATCCCGAGGCGCCTGCCGTACCCGAAGCCCAGGACCTGCGCAAGCTGCTCTGGTCGTCGATCGATAACGACACGTCAAAGGATCTCGACCAGATTGAGTGGGCCGAGCAGTTGCCAGACGGCCGCATTCGCGTTCTGGTGGGAGTGGCCGACGTGGATGCGCGCGTCAATAAGGGAACCATCATCGACAGCCACGCCCAGAGCGAGACAACTTCGGTGTATACCGGCGTTAAGGTGTTTCCCATGCTGCCTTCCGAACTCTCCGAGGGCATCACGTCGCTGAATGAGAACGAAGATCGCGTCGCGGTGATCATCGAGTATGCGGTGGACGCAGCCGGCACCGCATCCGACGGCAAGGCCTACCGGGCGCTTGTCCGCAACCAGGCGCAACTGGCCTATAACGGCGTGGGTGCGTGGCTTGAGGGGCGCGGCCCTGCGCCGGCCAAGGTGGCGGCCAATGCCGATCTGGCAGCACAACTCAAACTGCAGGATACGGCGGCCAAGCGCATGGTGGACGGGCGGTTCCAGCATGGAGCTCTCGACCTGGAGACCATTGAGACCCGGCCGGTAATGCTGCGGGATGAGGCGGTTGAGATTGCGAGCCTGGAAAAGAATCGCGCCACGTCGCTGATTGAGGAGTTCATGGTGGCGGCGAACGGCGTGATAGCGCGGACCTTCGAGCAGGCCGGCGTGGCCAGCATCCGCCGCATCGTGCGCACCCCCAAGCGCTGGGATCGCATTGTCGAAGTGGCCGCGGGGCTGGGCACTACCCTTCCCGCGCAGCCCGATTCCAAGGCTCTCAACGACTTTCTGCTGGCTCAGAAACAGAAGGACCCAGATCACTTTCCCGACCTCTCGCTGACGGTCGTGAAACTGATGGGGCCCGGCGAATACGTGCTGGTGAAGCCGAACGAGGTTTCACCGGGCCACTTCGGCCTGGCCGTCCAGGACTACACTCATTCGACTGCCCCCAATCGCCGCTTTCCTGACGTGGTGACGCAGCGGCTGCTGAAGGCTTTCCTCGCCCATGGGCCGCAGCCTTACTCCGAAGGCGACCTCAATGCAATTGCGGCGCGCTGCACGCTGATGGAAGACAACGCCCGCAAGGTGGAGCGCGAGATGCAGAAGCGGATTGCCGCTGTCGTGCTGCACCCGCGTATCGGACAGAGTTTCCCGGCAATTGTCACCGGCGTCAACAACTACGGCACCTTCGTTCGCACTCTGGATCCGCATGTGGATGGAAAGGTTGTGAGTGGTGGCAAAGGTCTGGATGTGGGCGACAAGGTAACGGTGAAGCTGGTCTCGACCGATCCAGAGCGCGGGTTTATTGATTTTGCGGTGTGAGGAACAACGGGGCGGAGGCTCTCAACAGAAAAGCGAGGAAATCATGTACAAACCTCATCGATTTGCGGCATTGGTCAGTCTTGGATTGGCGTTTGCCCCATCGGCGTGTTTTGCGCAGGCTCCGGCTGAGCACACGACAGTCATACCCCTGGCGCCAGCCATTCCGCCTGACCAACAGCCCTCCAAAGAGCAGTTGGCAAAGCTTTTTGAGGTGATGCGGCTGCGTGAGCAAATGCAAAGCCTCATGAAGATGATGCCGGTGATGATTCAGCAGCAGGTCCAGGCTCAGATGAAAGAAATGACCTCGAAGATGCCCGGCGGAGGTTCACCGTCGCCTGAGCAGCAAGCGGCCCTCGACCAGTTGATGAGCAAGTACATGAAGAAGGCCTTCGAAATGTACACCATCGATGAGATGCTGGGGGACATGACCACGATCTACCAGCGGCATATGAGCCGCTCGGACGTGGACGCATTTATCGCGTTCTACAGTTCGCCAGCTGGCCAGCACATGCTCAATGAGCAGCCAGCCATCATGCGGGAGTATATGCCTTTGGTGACAAAGCGCGTACAGGAACGCAGCAAAGCGCTGACCGATGAAATGATGAATGATCTAGAAGGAATCACCAAGTCCGCTGCGCCGTCCGCGAGCCAGCCGGCTCCTAAATAGCGCGGCAGTTCACATCGCGGATGGCGGCTGTACTAAGCCAATTAGATGGCCTTCGGGATCGGTGAAGCAGGCGATGAGGCCGCCATCCGGGATGGGGTGCGGGCCGAATGTCTTCTTTCCGCCATTGGCCTCGATGCTGGCGAGAGCGGCGTCAATGTCTACAACTGACACATAAAACGTGACATGGCGGCGTGCTTCATCCGCGGCGCCGATCCCTCCGCCGATGCCGGAGCCGGGTTTGGACATGGTGTCGACCATCGAATACCCCTCAATCATGGGGGGTGATCTTCCAGTCGAAGATGTCCTTGGAAAAGCTCTCCAGAAGTTGCTGGTCCTTCCCGATGATTTCGAAATGGACGACCGGATTGGGCATGTATCCATGCTCCTTTCTTAGAGAATCCAAGGGAGCTGTATGCTTAGAATGTCTGCAGATCCAGCGAAGGAACGACGAAAATAGGCCGCATTGGGGTCGGCAGCAGACCGTCGGCCTTACGAAAGGAAAAATCCTTTCATCTTCCGAGCCTTATATTTCGTCTAATTGAGAGAACTTCCCACGCGTAATGATTTCTTGCCCCATGGAGCGCTCGGCAACTTAGGCTCCTCGAACAGTGAATTGTCTCAACGGAAGTCTCCGGCTCGGCTTGCCTTTCGGGGTGCAACGGGCAGACAGGCACCGAATCCACTACAGGTGAATGGATGCGCCCAGGTTCTCGAATGATCGCTGCCACACTCTTTTCTTGCGCGGCCTTTTTAGGGCAGCTCTCTTGTCTTTACGCACAGGAACCGGCCCAGGTTTCTGTTACTGCGATTCAGGATCTACCCGAAGCTCCCAGGCCTCAGTTCGAGGTTGCGAATGTCGAGCCCCTTGGCCAGCAGACTCCTGCCGGACAAGACCAAAGTACTCAGCAGCCGGCGCCCGGTTCGGTTCCGGTTGAAGGCTCAGCTGTTCAACCCCCCGCAGTTCAGGACCCCGCTGCTCAAGGCAGCTCAAGCTCATCGCAGCCCCCCGCAACGCAGCCCGCCGTCAAGGACAGCAAGCACCAGAAAGCCGAAGAGCAGATCAAGCAGCAGGAGCATCAGCGGGTGATGGGTATTATTCCCGCATTCAACATTTCGTATCGCGGCGACGCCGTCTCCCTGACTCCGGCGGAAAAGGTCCGCCTCGCTTTTCGCTCAACCATTGACCCGTATACCTTTGCCCTTGCATTCATCGTTGCCGGCCTGGGCGAGGCCAAAGGAGACGATCCCCGATTCGGCTGGGGGCCAGAGGGATATGCAAAACGCTCCGGAGCGGCCTATCTTGACGCATTTGACGGCACCATGATCGGGAACGCCTTTCTTCCGGTGATTCTTCACCAGGATCCGCGCTACTTCCGGCTTGGCCACGGCAGCGCCAGCCACCGGTTCTTCTATGCCGTGGCTACCAGCTTCATCTGCAAACACGACAACACCGGCAAGTGGGAGCCCAACTATTCGAATGTCGGGGGAAACATCATCTCCGGCGCGATCTCCAATGTCTATTACCCCGACAGCAAGAACGGCATCGCGCAGACCTTCGAAGCTGGAATGACCGTGACCCTGGAGGGCACGTTCGGCGCGACTCTGCAGGAGTTCTGGCCGGATATCTCGCGCAAGTTATTCCACAAGGACCCGACCAACGGGCTCGATGCCCAGGCCCGTGCAGCCGACGAGGCAAAGAAGAAAGCGAAACAGAACCAGCCGAAGAGCTAACGCAGCCCACCAGGCAGTGAATAGTGGATTTGACCGCTAGCTGCCGTGTGCGCTGCGCCCTTGCGCCTTCGCTCGGCTTTGGTTTATCGTGTCTCAACATTCCAGCATTGGCAAATCTACGCGTCCGGCCTGTATATGCCACATTTCCACGGTCAGGCGCGGCGGAATCTTGAGAAGCGCGCCCATTCGGGCTTGTACGAGCTTGTGATGCCGACAGATTAGCCGAAAGGTGCATTCATGAATCGGCTCGCTACCGTTAACTCCATCCTGCTGCCCTATATTCTCATTTTGGCCGTAGCTGTTCTGCGTCTCACGGTGAGTCATCCTTATAACTTCGTGCCCGTCTTCGCCTGTCTTCTTTTCTTTGGAGCGTGCCGGCCCTCGCGCGAATTTGCCACGCCATTACTCGCTTTGATCGGCGTAGACATATTTCTCACAACGCATCGCTACGGATACGCGCTCACCGGCGGTCATGCCGTCACCTGGATCTGGTACCTCGGAGCGATGTTCCTCGGCGCTGCCATGTTGGGCAACTCGATCTCGCCACGGCGCGTGCTCGGCTCTTCGCTCATCGCGTCGATATCGTTTTTCGTGGTGAGCAATTTCACCGTATGGGCTGAATGGGGCATGTATCCAAAAACGATTGGCGGCCTTGGAGCCTGCTACATCGCCGCGCTGCCATTCTTCCGCAACAGCTTTGTCTCCGAGACAATCTTCAGCGTGCTCATCTTCTCTCTCGCCTACGTTAGCGAAAACTATATGCCCGCACCGCGCATGAGGAGTACCTGCTCCTGATTCCGGCGAATTCTTCTGAGGTGGAAATATGGCGCAATCCAAAGAACTCTACGACGCAATTCTCAACGGCAATGCAAAAAAGGCGCACGCCGCCACCGAGGCCGAGTTGGCCGCGGGCGTTGAACCGATGCAACTGATTGCCGAGTCAATGGTGCCGGCAATGGACGAGGTAGGAAAGCTGTTCGAGGCCGAAGAGTACTTCGTCCCCGAGCTTCTGCTGGCCGGCCGCGCCATGAAGAGCGCGATGGAACTGATTCGGCCGCTGCTCGTCGCCTCAGGGCAGCGGATGGCCGTGCGCGTGATCATCGGAACCGTAAAGGGCGACCTGCACGATATCGGCAAGAACATTGTCTCGTCGATGCTTGAGGGCAGCGGATTCGAAGTGATCGATCTGGGCGCAGATGTTTCGCCGGAGAGTTTTGTTGCCGCAGTCAGGGAGCGCCAGCCGCATATTGTCTGCATGTCTGCGCTGCTTACCGTGACCATGCCGGCCATGAAGACAACCATCGCTGCGCTTGAGAATGCCGGCGTGCGCAACCAGGTAAAGGTGCTCATCGGAGGCGCTCCTGTGACCAGCCAGTATGCCAAAGAGATTGGCGCCGACGGATACAGCGAAAACGCAAGCGGTGCTGTGAGCCTGGTAAAGAGCCTTCTCGCGGCGGCCTGAAGCGGCAACGGAGTAGTCAATCGGGAAGTATTGCACGCGCACGGCTTTTGGTTTTTCGCAGCTAGTCTAGGGCGGCTCCGTCGCCGTTACATATATGCAAGCCGGCTGCGTAATCCGCATTCATTCCTTCTCGCCACCTGAAGACGGGCTTGAATCTGACCGGAACTGCCGCAGGCTGATACTCTTTCGAATACTGAATTGAAAGGTTCTTCGGGACCAGCCATGCGCTTCAAAGCGATTATCTGCCAGGTCTTCACGCGGGAGATGGAAGACGTCATCTCCCGGTCGACCCACACCATCGAGGTGGAGAATGTCCCGATGGGCCTGCACGACCTTGGCGTCGACATGCGGCCGCACCTGCAGGAACGGATCGACGCGGCAGATCAGTGCGGCTACGACGCCATCCTGCTTGGCTATGCGCTGTGCGGCCGTGGTACGGAAGGTCTTCGCGCCGGTAAGACCCCGCTGGTGCTTCCTCGCGTGCATGATTGCATTGGCTTGTTGATGGGCAGCCATCAAGCCTATATGGCCTATTTCGAAAATCATCCCGGCGTTTACTATCGCTCCCCCGGCTGGATTGAATATCAGACGCCGGGTATGAGGCTCGAGCCTGCGTTCGCCTCGCAAAAAAGCACGCTTGGCGAGCAGCGTACACTCGAAGAACTCGTCGCCAAGTATGGCGAGGAGAACGGCAACTTTCTCTTTGAACAATTCAACGCATTCCGCCGAAATTATTCCGGGCTCACCTATATCTCCACCGGCGTTGCATCCGACGACGCCTGCCGCAGCAAGGCGCGTGCGGAGGCGTTAAAGGAGGGATGGGTCTTTGAGGAGTTGCAGGGGACCCATTCGATCCTTGAGCGCCTGGTGAACGGCGAGTGGGATGCGGCCAGCTTTCTGGTTGTGCCGCCCGGCGCGTCGATCCGCGCAACGCTCGGCGATTCAATTGTGGATGCCGCGGAATGAGTGCTGAACTCGTCCGGATTCGCCTGGAGCCGCTTGCGGTCGAGGTGGACGTGCCTCGCGGAGCTCTGCTGGTGTCAAGCCTCTCTGATCATGGCGTCGAGTTTCCATGCGGAGGAACGGGCCTGTGCGGCGGTTGCGGCGTTCGCGTGCTGGCCGGGTGGCTGCCGGCTACGGATGCGGACCGGAGGGCCTTCCCGGCAGAACAGCTCGCAAGTGGCTGGCGGCTTGCGTGCCAGGCGCGCGCGCAAGCACCGCTCGTGCTTGAGTGCGGCCAGTGGCACATGGATGTGCTCACGGATAACGCCGGGCTGGCTGGTGCGGGCAAGCACGGCCTTGGCATCGCCATCGATTTGGGCACGACTACGATTGCTGCGCAGATCGTCGATTTGGCCTCTGGTAGCGTCCTCGGTGTCGAGACCGAGCTCAATCCGCAAGCCTCGTTCGGATCGGATGTGATGAATCGGATTCGCGCGGCGCTCCATGGCGACGATCTGACCTCGCTTGTGCGTGGTGCGCTCGGGAAAATAATTGTGCGTCTCGCAAAGGGGCGCGAGCAGGAGATTGCCGAGGTCGTCCTTGTAGGCAACACCGTAATGCACCACCTGTTTTCCGGACGCGCCGTGGAGCCGCTTTCCCATGCGCCGTTTGTTTCTCCTAATTTGGGAGTGCAGAGCTTTGAGCCGCGGGAGCTGGGCTGGGGCCTTCCGGCGAGGTGCACGATTCGTTTCGCGCGTTGTCTGGGCGGGTTTGTCGGTTCAGACATACTGGCCGGAATCATCGCTACCGGCATTGCACACAGCAACGAGCTTATGGCGCTTGTGGACCTGGGCACGAACGGCGAGATTGCGATCGGCAACCGGCACGGAATCGTTTGCGCATCCACGGCTGCGGGGCCTGCGTTTGAGGCTGGCTCCATTCGGATGGGAATGCGCGCGGCTACTGGCGCGATCTCCTACGTGTCGCTTGTTGGCGGCGAGATGAAGGCCACGGTCATTGGAGATGTGGAGCCGCGGGGCATCTGCGGCAGCGGCCTGGTGGATGCGGTTGCAGCAGGACTCAGGAGTGGAGCGATTCTTGCTTCGGGTCGTGTGGCAAACGGAACGAAACTCTTCCCGGTCGCGGAACCGGTGGTTCTTTATCAGGCCGATATTCGCGAACTGCAGTTGGCGAAGGCCGCCATCGCTTCGGGATTCAAGCTGCTGCTCAAGCGGCTGGGCGCTGAGGCGCGCGATCTGAAGAGCATTCACCTGGCCGGCGCGTTCGGCAATTATGTGCAGATTGAGAGCGCTGTTCTAATTGGTTTAATCGAGGCGCCGCACGAACTGGTGCACGCTGCCGGGAACACTGCGCTGCGCGGTGCAAAGATGTTGCTTCTGACGGCCGACGAGCCCGCATTGCCTACGATTGAGCATGTGAGCCTTGCCGC
Source organism: Acidobacteriaceae bacterium (assembly GCA_003133425.1). The sequence continues at coordinate 8,299 of PKXI01000344.1, read as the reverse complement.
CGACGCCGGATTTCAGGACGAGTTTGCGAATTGCATGACCTTTCCCGGTCATCAGAATCAGTAGAAGCATTGCGTGTGCAGCCCTTGGCCGCCACGATTATTTACACTCAATGAGCAGGGAGAACGGGAACCCAATCATGCCTCATCCTCAAATCAAGTTTGGTACCGACGGTTGGCGCGGCGTCATCGCCGACGACTTTACTTTTGCCAATGTGCGCACCGCCGCGGAAGCCGTCGCCGCGTACGTGCATGCCAAGGAAGATCCAGCCAAGGGACTGTGCATCGGCTACGACACGCGCTTCGGCTCCAAAGCGTTTGCGCGCGCCTGTGCTGAGGTCGTCGCGGCGACGGGCATTCCAGTGATGCTGGCCAAGGCCATTACGCCTACTCCGGCGCTGAGCTGGGGCGTGCGCGAGCGCGGCGCTGCCGGCGGAATCATGATTACGTCATCGCATAATCCGGCGCAGTGGAACGGCGTGAAGTACAAGGCGTGGTACGGAGGCTCGGGCAAGCCGTCGATTATCGCGGAGATTGAGTCGTACCTGGACAAGCCGGTTGCCCGCGCCGACAAGCCCGCACCCATTACCGAAGTAGATTTTCTGCCCACCTACCTGAAGGCCATCGAGGACTTTGCCGATCTCGACCTGATTGCCAAGGCGGGCATGAAGTACGCCATTGATTCGATGTACGGCGCCGGCGGTACGCTTATTGCCGACATCTTCACGCGCATCGGCGTTGCGCACGTGCAGATTCGTTCCAACCCCGACCCGCTGTTTCCAGGCATTAACCCGGAGCCCATCGAGCCGAACATCCGCGCGCTGGGCGAAGCGGCGGTGGCCAATGGCTGTCAGGCCGGGCTGTGCACGGACGGCGACGCGGACCGTATCGGCGCGACAGATGAGCATGGCGAATTCGTCGATCCGCACAAGATCTACTGTGTGCTGTTGAGCTGGGTGCTCAAGTACAAGGGCTGGCCCGGCGCCGTTACGCGCGCCTTCAACACCACCAAGATGCTGGACCGCATCTGCGCGAAGCACGGGCGCGAGCTGATTGAGCACGGCATCGGGTTCAAGTATGTGTGCGACCTGATGCTGGAGCGCGAAATCCTGATGGGCGGCGAGGAATCGGGCGGCATCGGCTTCCAGCGCCACTTGCCCGAACGCGATGGACTGCTTAACGCGCTGCTGCTGGCCAACGTGACGGCACAGGAGGGCAAGACCCTGGGCCAGCTGGTTGCCGATCTGCAAGCCGAGTACGGCGAACACCAATACGGCCGCATCGATCTGACCATCCTGGACGATGTGAAGAACGGGGCGATTGCGCGGGCACGGGCGCTGAAGACAGGCGATCCGGTGCTGGCGGGGATGCCGATTCTGCGCCAGGAAAATCTTGATGGCGTGAAGTTTTATCTCGACAATCCCGAGGCGAAGACGAAGCCGAATGCTGCAGAGACGTGGATCCTTCTGCGCGCGAGTGGGACCGAGCCGCTGCTGCGGATTTATACCGAGTCGTGTTCGAAGGAGTCGGTGGCGAAGTTGCTGGAGTCGGGGCGGAAGTTTGCGCTTACGACCTAGTCTGATAAAGAGGAGAGCTCGATGTTTATTCACATCTTCGGATTCAAGTGGAAGCCGGAAGCGACAGAGGCCGACAAGGCACGCGCTGAAAAAGAGATTCTGGCTTTTCGCGGGGTCATTCCTGGACTGCTGGAAGCGCACGTCGGCGCCAACCTCTCCCCGCGCGGACAGGGGTATACCTTTGCCGGAATGATGAAGTTCACGGATAAGGCGGCGACGGACGCATATTCGATCCATCCTGCGCACATGGCGCTGCTCGAGTGGCTGGTGCCGCTTATTGATCCGGTGGAGCTGGATTTCGAGGCGTAGCTTTCCCACAAGAATCGAAGGATTTGGGACAGAATATTTTCTATCTTGACAAAACTGTTGTGTAAACGCAATATAAAGCTGTGCAGAATAACGAATCACGGTCGACGGCTCCGGGGGAAAGCGGTCTCTTCAACCGCATTGGGGCTCTGCGCGCCGAGCGCGGCATCAGCCGCCAGGAGCTGGCCGAAGCCGTCGGTGTGAACTACCAGACCATCGGGTTTCTGGAGCGCGGCGACTACGGGCCAAGCCTCAAACTGGCCTTCCAGATCGGCGAATACTTTGGCTTGCCGGTTGAGGCGATTTTCTCGACCACTCCTTTTCAGCCGCTCAGCCAGCAGGTCTACGGGACGAGCAGACCCAGCGCTGCGCGAAGGTTCCCGCACGAATCAGAGGAATGAAAATGAAGACCGATCTTGTTTTTCTAGGTAAACATATCAACGTCGCTTCACAGTCCCGTCGCCGGCGACTGGTGGTGCTGATTTATGTGGGACTTGCCGCCCTGCTATTTGCATCGCTCTGCGGTAACGCAAATTTGCTCATCTTCTTTTTTACTTTCGTAATTGTTGCCAGGTTTCTGGGAGGCAGGAGCTACAGAAATGGGTTGGTCCCACCCTTCATGAGCGGAGACGAGCGCGAGATGCATCGACGCGACCATGCCAATTTTCTGAGCTATTGGTGGTGGGATCTTGCGCTGTTGCCCGCGATGGCGGCCGTTGGCTTGAAGAACAATCCGTTTTACCCTGCGTGGACCCCTGCGCTTCGAGTCTTTATTGACCATTTGCCTTATGGGCTGCTGTTCGCCGCGGGCATTCTCTACTACACGCTGCCGCAGGCCATCCTGCTGTGGACGGAGCCGGATATGGAGCCGGCGGCGTAGGTCCTACGATATGACCGCGACCTTGGCCCGCTTGCCGAGGCGGACTACGATCCGAGCGGGCAGCGCGGGCAGCGGAACTAAAATACTCTCCGCCAGTTCGCCATCGAGCTTCACGGCCTTTTCGGTGATTTTGCGGTTGGCTTCGGCGCCGGAAGCCGCGAGTCCCATGTGCACGAGCAGCTTGGGCAAACGAATCTGGTTTCGCTCGGGTCCAGCCACGTCGGTATAAGCAACTGCAACTTCTTCGAGATCCTCCGCAGTTTCCTTCTGCTGGAACATGCGCGCCCAGTTTTCATCGGCGCTTTGGGCGGCTTCCTCGCCGTGGAACCCTGCGGTAATCGTTCGCGCAAGGCGCTTCTTCACTTCCATCGGATGCAGCTTGCCGGCCTTTACGTCGGCTTCGATGGCGTCGATTTCCGATTGCTTCAGGTCGGTCAAGAACACCCAGTACTTCCACATCAGCTCGTCGTTGATGCTCATCAGCTTGCCGTACATNNTTCGACATCTTCTGCACGCCGTCGAGGCCTTCGAGAATCGGAGTCATGAACACGATCTGCGGCTTCTGGCCGTAGTGGCGCTGAAGCTCGCGGCCGCATAACAGGTTGAACTTCTGGTCGGTCCCGCCCAGCTCCACGTCGCACTTAAGAGCCACGGAGTCGTAGCCTTGCATTACCGGATACAGCAACTCATGCATGCTGATGGGCTGCTCCGCCTGAAAGCGCTTGCTGAACTCATCCCGCTCCAGCATCTGCGAAACGGTGAAGTGCGAGGTGACGCGGATGGTGCCTTCGTAGCCCAGCTTGGCCAGCCACTCCGAGTTGTAGCGGACCTCGGTGGCTTTCTCGTCGAGAATCTTGAAAACCTGCTGCTTGTAGGTCTCGGCGTTGACGTCGATCTGCTCGCGCGTGAGCGGCTTGCGGGTCACATTGCGGCCGGTGGGGTCGCCGATAAGCGAGGTAAAATCGCCCACCAGAAAAATGACGGTATGGCCCAACTGCTGAAAATGGCGCAGCTTCCGCATCAGCACGGTGTGGCCCAGGTGCAGGTCGGGCGCAGTGGGGTCGAAGCCGGCCTTCACGCGCAGCGGCTGGCCGGTCTTGCGGCGTTCTTCAAGGCGCTCGCGCAGGTCGCTTACCCGGATAATCTCCGCGGCGCCCTTTTGGAGCAGGTCCATCTGTTCGTCTACAGGTAGAAATTCTTGCATGTCTCGATAAGTATAAATTTTCTGGCGGACCCGCTCCTGGGAAGTCTCGCAAGCTGTGGAGAATCCCGAGGAGGCCTTTGACCGCATGATGAGCGGCAAGGCGCGGTTCCGTGTCGTGCTCAATACCGGCGCGTAACCAGACTGCTCAAGAGCATTTTCACTGTTCTTGTAATGGGAGTATCGTGTTATCCCACCCTTGCCACAAAAGCAAAGACGTGGCAAGGATGGGGCACCCAGGCGTGCTGCTTATGCGCCAATACTCTTTTGCCGGCCACTGGTTTCGCCGGGCAGGCCCTCTTCCATTTGAGCCTGCGCAAGTGCTTTATCCATGGCCTTCGACATCTTCCGCGTGATTACCTGCAGGTGATAGCCCATCACCGCCAGCGTCATGGCCGCGCCGACGCAATGGCGATAGCGTGTGGCCACAGCCAGTAGAAACTTCCAATAGCTCCAGCGCTGCCGGCTTAAGACTCCCTGCCGCACGATGGAGGTAACGAAGGCGCGCGCATTGCCGCGGGTTAACCACTGCTGCTGCGACTTTCGCTCGCCATGCTTCGGCTGGGTGCGGTTCAGGTAGAGCTTCACGCGGTCATAGTAGGCCTCGCAACTGTAGATCCTCGCCAGCACCGAGCGGTAACCCTCCACCAGCTTGGCCGCGTCCATTTGGGGAAGAAAGTTCAGCCGGTCGGCGGTGTTGTCGCCTCCGCCCGCGTCCAGGATTCGCCCCTCCCGCCACAGCCGCCGGAAGAGTTGCGTCCCCGGCATGGCCTGCAGCAGGCCGACCATGGCGATGGGGATGCCGCTCTTCTGAATGAAGTCGACCATGCGGTCGAAGATGTCCTCGCGATCGGTATCGAAGCCCAGGATGAAGCCGCCCATCACCTGCATGCCGTAGCTCTGGATGGTAGCCACGCTGTCCAGCAGGCTGCGGTGCGTGTTCTGCAGCTTGTTGCTGGCAATCAGGCCCAATTCGTCCGGCGTCTCGATGCCCAGGAATACCGAAATGAATCCGGCATCCTTCATCAGCTGCATTAACTCCGGATCGTCGGCCAGGTTGAGCGAGGCTTCAGTGAGGAAGTCGAAGCTCTTCTTGTGCTGCCTGCGCCACTCGGCCAGGGCCATGCACAGCTCCTTGGCCCGCCTCTTGTTGCCGATGAAATTGTCGTCGACGATGAACACGGCCTCGCGCCAGCCGGCCGCGTGCAACTGGTCCAGCTCGGCCAGCACCTGGGCAATGGCCTTGGTGCGCGGGCGGCGGCCATAGATCTCGATAATGTCGCAGAACTCGCAGTTGAATGGGCAGCCGCGCGAGTACTGCACGGTCATGGTGGAGTAGCGTTTCATCTTGATCAGGCTCAGGTCGGGCAGCGGGCTGGTTGCCATCTCCGGCCGTTCGGCAGCCTGATAAACGGGTTTTGCGGTTCCCTGCTCCAACTCCAGCGCCAGCCAGGCAATCAGGCTCTCTGCTTCGCCGATGACCACGTGGTCCGCTTTCAGCTCGGCCGCCGGCACGCTGCTGGCAATCGGGCCGCCGACGACAGTACGCAGTCCGCGTGCACGGCAGCGCTCGACGATCGCCAAAAGAGAATCGCTCTGGATGTGCATGCCGCTGAGCAGAACCACATCGGCCCAGGCCAGGTCGCGGTCGCGTAGCTGCTCTACGTTGGTGTCTACCAGCCGCTTATTCCACGAGCGCGGCAACAGTGCAGCCACGGTCATCAGCCCCAGCGGAGGTTGCGCCGCCTGCTTGCCCAGAAACTTGAGCGCATGTTTGAAGCTCCAGAATGTTTCCGGGAATTCGGGATAGACGAGCAGGGCGTTCATAGGCCACCTGTAGGAAGGAGGAGTGGCTGCTGGGCGAGCACGATCGGGAGGTTCAGGCCGCGTTTCCCTGATGGAAACCGTTGCGGCCCCGCTCGGTGCGGCGGACTGGTCCGGCATTTATTTTCTCACCTTGCGGCCGGAAAGCTGTATAAAAGGGATCAATTTGCCGGGAAGCAGCTTGCACGTGCCGCGATCGCGACCGACGGCCCTGGCACACGTTATAATCAACTCAATGCAACATCTTGCCCGCTACCGTGGCCTTTTCATCGCGCGCTCATTCAGCGCCCGGGCAGCTCGTGCAGCGGCGGCTCCCGCCGCCTAGACACTTTTCACCTCATCCCTAAATCTCAGCGCGCTGTTTCTGTTTCAGGGTCCTCGTGTCCCTGGGTCCCGGTCGCTGCTCCCTCAACACCTTTACACTGGAGTCATCATGGAAGAGTTCAGCCGCATTCAGCGCCTCCCCGCTTACGTTTTCAACATTACCGGCGACATGAAGATGGCCGCCCGCCGCCGCGGCGAAGACATCATCGACTTCGGCATGGGCAACCCCGACGGGGCCACGCCCAAGCACATCGTCGACAAGCTGGTGGAGTCGGTCCTCAAGCCCCCCACACACCGCTACTCGGTTTCCCGAGGCATCCCGCGCCTGCGCCGGGCCATCTGCAACTGGTACAAGACTCGCTACGATGTGGATCTCGACCCGAACGACGAGGCCATCGTCACCATCGGCTCCAAAGAGGGCATTGCGCACCTCTGCCTCGCCATTCTCGACTCGCGCGACACGGTGCTGGTGCCCAACCCCAGCTACCCGATTCATATCTACGGCCCGGTCATCGCCGGCGCGCATATCATCAGCGTCCCGGTGCACGACCAGGAGCAGTTCCTCAAGCAACTCGAAGACCTAATTCCGCGCATGACGCCGCGGCCCAAGGCGCTGATCGTCAACTTCCCGTCGAACCCGACCACGGAGTGTGTCGATCTGCCGTTTTTGGCGCGCCTGGTTGAGCTGGCCCGCGAGTACGGCTTCCATCTCATCCATGACCTGGCGTATGCCGATATTGCGTTCGATGGGTACAAGCCGCCCAGCGTGCTTCAGGTTCCCGGCGCCAAGGACGTAGCGGTCGAGTTCTTCACGCTATCGAAGAGCTACAACATGCCCGGATGGCGCGTCGGGTTCATGGTCGGCAATCCGGTGCTGGTGTCGGCGCTGGCGCGGCTGAAGAGCTACTTCGACTACGGAACGTTTACGCCGATTCAGGTTGCGTCGATTGCGGCTTTGGAAGGCCCGCAGGAGTGCGTCCACGAGATTTGCGACATCTATCGCAAGCGGCGCGACGTGCTCGTGGAGGGGCTCAACAAGCTGGGCTGGCCTGTGGCGACGCCGAAGGCGACCATGTTTGTGTGGGCGCAGATTCCCGAGCAGTACCGCAAGCTGGGGTCGCTGGAGTTTTCAAAGTTGCTGCTGACGGAAGCAAAGACCGCGGTGTCACCGGGGATTGGATTTGGGGATTATGGCGATGGGCATGTGCGGTTTTCGCTGATTGAGAACGAAGAGCGGACGCGGCAGGCGCTGCGGGGGATTAAGTCGATGCTGGCTAAGAGCGTGATAATGGCATAGGGACTTATGGAATCCCAGATGCAAGACGGAAATGGGTTGCTAGCTTTCCAAACCTACGCTAGACGTCTCTGAGCGAAGCTCCGAATATGGGCAGGAGCCCAGGAGAGTTCCGCGAACCATTTTCTCTAAGATCATTGGGCGAGTCGGCTGCAAGGAGATGAACACCGCGTGCAAAACCTTTCGATGAGTCAACAGAGCTTATCAGTCTCGCTTTGGCTTTTAGGGGTCGCCGTTACAATTCTGACCTTGGTCGTTCTCAGGCGCAAGCCAAAAGCCGCGTTCTATTTTGTCGTCTGCGCTGCCCTATTCTGGGGCGTCATTTTATTCCTGTATGTTCCCCCATACTTCAGTCCGGAGTTGACCCACTCGCTGGCAGATGCGTTTGTAATCGCGGCCCTTCTAGCCGCGACGGTCGATCAGTATGTAAAGGGGCGAGTACTACATGAAGTCACGATGGATGTGTCGAAGTATTTGATCGGCTACCGGCTACCGGAACAGCTGCAAGATCGCCTTCGAAGCATAATGCAGACGCAATGGATTGTTCGAGCCTTCGAAGTCCGCATTCGACTCCAAGAGCTACGCCAAGGTCATGCGGAACTCGATCTAACGGTTAGCCATCGTCTCCAGAACATAACGTCAGAACCGCAGGGATACACCGACTGCGTCAGTTTTAGCAAGCATGAGCGAATTAAGATGGTCGAGCAACGTTGCGAATGCGATACTGGGGCGCTCGCTTATCACCTCGACGAGACAACAATAAGACCAGAAGAAGATGGAGGGCAAATATTGCATTTAGGGAAAAAGGTGAAGATCCCTCCGGTATCAAATACGAATGGAGACTCACTGGTGTCCGGTTTATTCTAGGCGTCCGGCCTGCAAGTCCCGTTATGACT
>PKXI01000464.1:5668-16397 GCA_003133425.1 Acidobacteriaceae bacterium | reverse complement strand
CCGCCGGCGGGCCCAGGCGTGGGATAGGCTTGTGGTCCAACTGCAACCGAACTGGATTGCCCGCGAGTTGGGTAATCAATCCTCTTGGAATGAAGAGCAGGATGCCACGCCTGAAGAGATATGGCGGCGCGTTCAAGGCGCTAATGGATTGTGGGCAATGTATGAGCATGCCGGCGTAATGCTGAATATGGCCGACTATGCCGCCCGCAACAGCGACTCGGTGGACCGCGAGCTTCTCGCGGCGTTTCGCAATGACGCGATGCAGATTCGAGTCTGCGTCCTGACAGCGCTCGCGAGATATGCTTGCAGCCAGATAAATGAAAACACCTGCGTGAGTGTATCCCGCGCGACGGCGATCTACGCCGACATGGTAAGCCGAACGGCGGAGTTGTTGCGAATGAACGGCGGAGCACTGGCTCCCAACTTCGCAGGCACAATGTAATCACGTGGTGTCTTCCGAGAAGAAGGCCCTGGCCGGCCAGGCTGTTACAAAAGTTTAGGTTGAAGTGGACAATCGTGGGAAATGCCCTCGTTGCGAGCGAGGGCATTTTTCATGGTATTCATTGTTCCAGACCCTGGAGACATGGCGCGCCCTCGATCCGCAGCAACGCAAGTTGCACTTCTGGCGCGATCGCGCGGGGCACGAAGTGGATTTCATTTTGGAAGAGGCCGGCAAGTTGGTTGCATTGGAAATCAAGGCAGGCAGCCAGGTAACCACCAGGGACGCAACTGGAATTCGCGCCTTCCGGGATGATTTGAAGCGCAAAGCATCTCTTGTACGAGGAATAGTGTTGCATGGTGGCAAAGCACGTCCGCTTGAAGAAGGCGTTCTCGCGCTGCCTTGGGGATGGCTAGTCCCCAAATGAGGACAAACTGGATGTGCGTTCGTCCGCGGCGCACAAAACAAAAAGCCCGCACCGAACAAGAAAGACCTGAGTGGTCTCTCTTGTCCAATGCGGGCTCATTCCGTTTAGTTTGATGCTGCTAACGAAGGCAGGACTAGGCTTTTGCCGCAGCACTCGCCTGGTGACTCTTTTCGCTGGGTGCCCGATCGGGCCTGTCCACCCAGACAGGTGAATTAGGCTTTGTGCATTTCAGAAGTGTGTAGATCAACATGATATTTCACGCCACGCGCATAAAGACTCAGCGTGTGCTGCGCTGCCGTCGCGCAGCCAGGCGTCGAGTTGAGCGGGTTCCTTCAGTTGCTGGCCACGTACACGTGGAACTGCCACAAAGCGACAACTGAGCTCCGGCAATGCCGTCATATCACCCCAGAGCTTTTCAAACTGGGCCACCGGGAAGATATCTTCCTGCCCTTTGCCCCAACGCTTCTTCACGTCTTTGAGCGTGATGTACGTGGGCATACGCGCAGCGACACCGCGGACCGCAGCTTCCACCCGATCAGTGTCGGAGAGAGAATCGCGGGTCAGTTCAAACACGGCGAGTAGGCGGTCCACATCGATCCAGTATGTCGCACTGTTGTAGTAGCGAAGACGGCTTTCCAGATCTTCGCTGGGAAGCGCCAGACCCTCAATCAATCGAACCCGGCCATCCACGCGGGCGAGGCCTCCGCCGCGATCTTCGATGTGCCGGGCTATCACTTCTGCGGTAAGTCCGGCGCCGCTATGAATGTGATGTCCGAGGATGGCTGGGTCGGCACCGGCAGCCACCGTGTCGATGTTGTGGACCATGAGATAGGCCAGCTGCGGTCGAATCTCGAGCAGATGCTGAAGCGTCCCGTTTCTCAGCAGGTTGGCGATCTCATACCAATGTCCCACAGGGTGCAAACACTGCATAGGTAGATTGTCGGTGTAGTCGGAACCTTCCCCTGCGCTTTCGGCCCACTGGATCAACGCGGCATGCTGGCGCTCTCGCACCTTCTGCGCCTGCTCGTCCAGCATCTGCTGCTGCATCTCCTCCCAGGCAAACCGAAGGTCGCGCACCATTGGGATCATTCGCAGGCCAATACTGCGCCCGGGAGAAAGCAGGAGCGGCCCGGGATAGCCGTAATCGTTTTCCGCGGCGAGGTGACCGGCGATGGCTTCGTGGGTGAGATAGCTGGTAGTGATGACGTGCGGAAGTGCGACGCCGAACTCGCGGCTCACCCGAAGACTCTTCGCCAGATGGACCTCGATGAAGTTCCGATATTGTCTGCCAAGCTTGCAGAATGGGTTTAGAGCCTTTACGACTCCAGCACCGTGTGTCCATCGCGAACCCACGCCGCCTGCTAAAGACACGACGGCAACGCGCCCCTCTGCGAGAGCATTGAGACCTATGGCGCGATGACTCCCGTCGAGCAGGTCCGCCTCGGCGTCTTCAATGAGACTGGTGCCAGGCAGGCGGTTCTGAGCCAGACCAATCCTGCCGGAAAGGAGATCCTGGCGAATCTGTTCGCGCTGCAGGCGGTCAAAGCCGAAGTTGTCGAGGAGGGTCCTGAGTGTTTGCTTTTCGCTGCCATCGGCATCGTGACTGGTCGGGAGCATGTGATCGAACAAGGTTTGAATCATGCCGGCGTATTCTGACTTGGAGCGGCATGCTGCGGTAAAGCGCTCTAACTCGGCACGGCGCACCGGTGACATCCGCGACACTTCAGAACGAATGAGCGGAGGCACTTGCTGGGTGTAATAGCCGGCAGGCATCAAGGCATCGTTACCGGAAAGCAACGCCGCCTGTGTGCCTTTCTCGTTGATCGCAAAATCGTAGACCACGGGCTCAATGGCAAAGGGAACGCTGCACTCCATCTGGCGCCTGGTCTCGCTCATGATGGNNCCGCTCATGCCGCCGAGCATCCAGAAGCCCCAGAAATCGTCACCGAATTCTTTGCGGGCACGGCCGATCAGCGTGTTTGTGTACAGATTGGCGGCCCACGGAACAATGGTCTGGATGGGGCCATCGAAGTTGCGCTGCAGGCAACCGCCGAGCGAGCGGATGTCACCCTGTTGGAGAAGGCCTGTGATCTCATCGAGAATCCCGATGGCCTGGCGTCTGCCAAGCCACTCCGTCTCGCTGCGCAGGAGGTACTTCTCGGTAACCATTTCAAGAATGGGACCAACATCCTGCGCCATGCCGCCATGGACGAGTACCAGGCTCTGCTGAAGTTTCTCGCGAGCTTCGCGTGGAACATCGACTTCGGTAAAGATCCTGTGGCGCGGAAGCAAGCACCCACGACTGATGCCAAATTCGGGATCGCCCTCTGTCGCGAGAACACCGTGGATGAGCTTGATACCCGGCCAGACTCCCCCGGAATCCTGCCAGCCGCCACCGCTTCCGCCCAGCCATTCTCCAAGGATGGCGCGCGCCGCAACCAGCCGGCGGTCATTTTCTTCCATCCCGCCGGTCAGGGAATTGATCTGGCCGGTGGCGCGCATGCAGACAGCAATGATGCAGGCCAGCAGGCTGGTGGAAACAGCGAGCCGGGAGCCTTTGGGGATATCGTTCACCCGGCAGACAATCTCGATACCGTGGCCGGGTCTTCCTGTGAGCCGTTCCAGCAGATCGGCTAGAGGCTGTGTAGCCCCCTCGATCCCTGGAGGGACGATACCGCTGGCGATCACACCCGCCTTGAGCAGGCCCAGGTAGTCTCGGGGAAAATCGAAGACCTCCGCAATGGAAGAAACATCGGCAGAAACGCGCAGGTCGACGCTGGTCAAACGGATGACAGGCTGGTCGATCACGCGCAACCATGCCTCGACAGGCGGCCGGGGTTTCGTGGACCCCTGGCTCGTCCCGCGGACCGCGAGGTCTATGGAGACGTTGAGGGCTCGCGCCCCCTCAGGGAAATCCATCCCAAGAAAGAAAATGTCACTCCATCCGCTATGCGTAAAGTCCATTCGGACGGGCGTAGCTTCATGGAGGATTGGGAAAGTCAGTCCTCCGGTAAGGAGCTCGGGGCGGAGGCGCAAAGGATAGTCATATGTGTGGCCGGCACGGAACATCCACTGGTTGCCGCGCACGCTCCGCACGCTCTTGCGGACCTGGTCGGCGAGCGTCTGGAATCCGAGCGCACGGTAGCTGGCAGCAAGCGCACTTGAGATTGAGGCGTTGGCGCCTTGCTCAGCTTGCGCGGTGAGGAAAACCGCGATCGCTTCCTCAAAGCGCCGCTCTAGCAGGTTCTTGTAGCCAGGGAAGGGAATGAGTGCTGGCGCGGTCGAATTCGAAAGCCGGGGGATGTGAAAGCGATGGATGGCGTAAAGAAAGAAGAGTGCCCGGACGCGCTCATAGAGGTTGTCGCAGCTACGGCGGAAGTCGTCGAGTTCCCGGCAGTCCTCAAGGATCGACCCAATTGTGGCGCCCTGGCACAGGGCATCCAGGGAAAAATTGCGTTTGTCTTCTCCGCTGGTAATGACTCCTATCAGGTGATTCACGAGGAGGAGCCTCCGCCGTTCGCGGCCAGTTCGCGGTCGGCGAGGAGTTCGAGCATTTGCGCCAGCACCTCACTTCGGTTCCGGCCGCTCAGGGCTAGAGCGAGTTGGGCGATCAACAAGCCGAAAGGGGCGCCGAGATCGTAGCGCCGTCCGTCGTCCTCGATGGCCAGGTACTGTTCCTGGCGTGCCAACACGGCCAGCGCGTCTACCAGATTCACACGTGCGTCGGTAGAGACCGCCAGCATCCGGTCCAGGATATCCATCACGGCCGGCGTAAGCACGTGGATCCCGCAAAAGCAGAGATAGTAACCGGCGCGGATGCCAGATACCAACAGGCGCTGTTCAGCTTCAGTGGGTGTGGGCTTTTCGATCACCGTATCGACGCGATACAGGTCGCTGTGCGGCGGGACGCGGCGGCCGCCGACGGTTCCGTAACGCGTTAGCAGGCTCTCGCGCGTGAGATGAACACCACTTACCGAACATCGTTCCTTTTCCGCAAGTTCCACCAGGCGCCGAGCTGTGGGCTTTGATGCGGTACTGACGTAGAGATGGTCGCCAACCATATGGAGAAATGGGTCGCCGCTTGTAAATGAGCGGGCGCAATGAATAGCGTGACCGTAACCGCGCGGTTCATGTTGAGGAATAAACCGGACCGATGAAGCGTGAGGCCCGGCGCTTTGCGCGTAGGGCGTTTCATCTCCAGGGCAGACGACAACCGCTATCTCCTCGACTCCGGCCGCAAGCGACTGTTCAATCAGGATTCGGAGCAGAGACTTCTCGTTGCCGTCTCCGTCGATAAGGGTCTGAAGAGGCAGCGCGCGTTGAGATCGCGCGGCGGCGGTAATAACAGCCTTCTTGACTAACAAAGGGGCTCCTAACATTGCTTCAATATAGTTGGTTTCTAATATTTCGCCTTCACCTTAAAGTGCCAGGATTTCGCCGTTCGTCCCCGTGCTGAACAGAACTGATATACCAATCGATCGTCTTGCGCAGGCCAACCTCAAACGGGGTCGCAGCCCTAAAACCGAACTCCTGCTCAGCCCGGCTCACTTCCAGGCACCGCCGCGGCTGACCGTTAGGCTTGCTCGTGTCCCAAATGATCCGGCCCGCGAAGCCGGTCATTGCCGCGATGGTCGTCGCCAGGTCATGGATCGAAATTTCCATCGCACTGCCAAGGTTTACTGGATCAGATCTGTCGTACCGCTCCGTCGCTAAGAGAATGCCTTCGGCTGCGTCTTCCACATACAGGAACTCCCGCGTCGGCGATCCGTCGCCCCACAGAACAATCTCATCACACCCCGCCTCCACCGCTTCAGCGCATTTACGAATCAGTGCTGGGATCACATGAGACGACTCCAAGTCGAAGTTGTCGCCTGGCCCGTAGAGATTTACAGGCAAGAGAAAGATCGCGTTCATTCCATATTGCTCTCGGTAGGCCTGGCACTGAACGAGCAGCATCTTCTTAGCCAGTCCATACGGGGCATTGGTCTCCTCTGGGTACCCATTCCACAACTCCTCTTCACGAAATGGCACCGGCGTAAACTTCGGATAAGCACAGATTGTGCCCAGGACGACCGTCTTTTCGACTCCGCAGCGCCGTGCCGCCTCAATGAGTTGGATTCCCATGATTGCGTTGTCAAAGAAGAAACGTCCGGGGTTGGCAAGATTCGCGCCTATGCCACCCACCACGGCAGCCAAGTGGATCAGAACCTCCGGTCTATGTTCATCAAACAAGTGTTCAACGGCATCGATGCGGGTGAGATCATACTCATCTTGAGTGGGGACGTAGACATTGAGGCAGCCCTTTTGACCGAGTCGCCTGATCAGATGCGTTCCCAGAAACCCCGCACCACCAGTCACCATAATTCGCTTTTCCGCAAGATGAATCATGGATGACGCGCCCCATTAGATCCGGCCATTTGAAGTGCCTCGACACCACCCTTGAGTCGCGCTTCCAATTCCTTGATATCGGCGTTCACCATGGTTCGCACTAATTCCACAAAAGTCACAGTCGGCTCCCAGTCCAACGTTCTTCGGGCTTTCGAAGCATCTGCGCAGAGATAGTCGACCTCGGCTGGCCGGAAGTAGCGAGGGTCGACTTCTACGTACTCTCGCCAATCCATGTCGGCGGATGCAAAAGCGAGTTCTACGAATTCGCGGACCGTGTGGGCCTCACCTGTGCCAACGACAAAGTCGTCCGGCTCTTCCTGCTGAAGCATCAGCCACATCGCTCTGACATAGTCCGGTGCATAGCCCCAATCGCGACGCGCTTCCAGATTGCCCAGATAGAGCTTTGCCTGAACCCCGTACTTTATGCGAGCCACTGCGCGAGTGACCTTCCGAGTTACAAACGTCTCGCCGCGGCGAGGAGACTCATGGTTGAAAAGGATGCCACTCGAAGCGTGAACGCCATAACTCTCGCGATAGTTTACGGTAATATTGTGCCCAAATAGCTTGGCGCAGGCATATGGGCTACGCGGATGGAAAGTGGTTACTTCGTTTTGAGGAGGCGGCGTGCTTCCGAACATTTCACTCGATGAAGCCTGATAAAAGCGGCACTTGACGCCAGTAAGCCGCATTGCCTCCAGCAAGCGTAGGGTTCCGAGGGCCACTACGTCTGCAGTGAATTCAGGAACGTCGAAACTCACCTTCACATGGCTCTGCGCTCCCAGGTTGTAGATCTCGTCTGGCTCAAGATTGTGTAGGAGGGAGCCGAGCGAACTGCCATCTGTAAGATCGGCATAGTGCAGGAAAAAGCGGTTGTTCACGTCGTGAAAATCCTGGAAGATGTGATCGACTCGCTCGGTATTGAAACTCGACGCGCGACGTTTAAGACCGTGGACTTCGTATCCTTTGGCAAGAAGGAGTTCGGTCAAGTACGAACCGTCCTGGCCTGTACAGCCGGTGATTAAAGCCTTTTTCACTTAAGAGATTCTCCGATCCTGTGATTGTTTTAGCATTGCCCAAAATGGCAAAGAACCGCGTCTACTTGTCGCAGCGCGAACCATTGCCTCTTTTGCTCTGGATCCAATAGTTGGAGTGCTGATGCCGCTCGGTAATGGAGGCAACGCCGTCTGTTTTTCGCACTGCACCGGTGACCGGAGCACTGCGAAAATCTCTAGAGCCTGTTATTAACTTTGCGCGAGTTGTCGAGCCAGATTGGCGAGCATAAGGATAGCGAATGCGAGGTAGTGGAGGCTGACGAGGGTCTGGGCAAGCCGCTCGTAGTCTCTCGCTAGTCGGCGGAAGCGCGCAGCCCAGGCAAAGCTGCGTTCCACTACCCAGCGACGCGGTAGTAGCACGAATCCACGCTTGACCTCGGTGTGTTTGACCACCTCCAGGCGAACGCCGTGCCTTTCCGCCGCCTGCGCCGCATTTTCGCCGGTGTATCCCTGATCGACATACGCCAGTTCGATGTTCTCACCCGTAATCTCCTGCACGGCTTCAGCCAGTGTCTCCACTTGCGCGCGGTCCTGTTCGTCGGCTGCAGTAACGTGCAGAGCGAGCAGGTGGCCCAGCGTGTCCACTGCCGCATGGACCTTCGATCCCTTGCGGCGCTTGGCACCGTCGTAGCCGCCGCGGGCGCCCGATTCAGGGGTTGACTGCAACGTGCGGCTGTCCAGAATCATGGCTGTGGGGTGGCCCTTGCGCCCTGCAAACTCCCGCAGCAGAATGCGCAGATCTTCCACCATGATCTCGAAGCACCGCGCATCCATCCATCGCCGCATCTGCTGGTAAACCACCGTCCATGGAGGCAGATCGTTGGGTAGGAAGCGCCACTGACTGCCGGTCTTGGCGATGTAGCGAAGGCCGTTGAATACTGCTCGCAGCGGATAGTCCCGTTGCGCCGCGTCCTCCCGGCAAAGCGTCAAATACGGCGCCACAAACGCCCATTCCTCATCCGTTACGTCACTCGGATAACCCCACCGAACACGTTTCCCCCATCCCTCCATCGTCCGCTACACAGAGACATTCTCTTATGCCAAAGTAAACAAAGGGATAAAGTTAATAACAGGCTCTAGACACCGACGTCAAGCCAGGACCAGTTTCTGATGTAACCGGTACTATGGTCGAGAATCGTATCAGGAACATGTTGAAGATGTCTATCAGGTTTCAAAATCGTGGCAAGTTTGGTTTCTCAAACCCTTGCCAACTCCTCGCTGCTCATTCCTGGAGCATTTTGGCGCAATTCGTCTTTGACCACATCCTGTTACGTTGCGTTTTCAGCAGTTTCCAGGGCTAGTGCCACCTCTATCGCAAGACGACTCATCTCGTTGGAACCGTGTTGAGGTTGCAAGACCGTTACAGTCTTGCTGCCCAACGCGAGTTCGTTTTTGGATAGATCGAAACTAGGAGAGGAAGTTGAGCCTAGGCTACGGCCTCAGCACTGGCATGGCGTTCTACCTCAACGCGAGTTACATCGGGCCGACCGATGCTCAGGTAGTTGAAATCGAGCTTGCGCATCTCTTCAGGGCTCAGCAGATTGCGGCCATCGACGATGATCGGATAGCGCAACAATCGGCGGATACGGGCGTAATCCAGATGCTTGAACTCATCCCACTCCGTCAGCACCAGAAGAGCGTCAGCTCCCTCCGCGGCCTCGTAGGCTGAATTGACGAAAAGCATGCTCCGCGCAGGGAGCACTTCTCGAGCCCGTTCCATGGCCGCAGGGTCATAAGCCTGGACCTGAGCGCCCTCGTTGATCAGCCATTCGACTATGGAGATGGCCGGAGACTCGCGAATATCGTCTGTCCCTCCTTTGAAAGCCAGTCCGAGCACCCCGAGGCGCTTCCCCTTGATGGTCCAGAGCGCACTGCGAACCTTGCGCAGAAAACGGTTCCGTTGCTCATCGTTGATGCGCATGACCTCTTCGAGCAAACGGAAATCGTAGCCGCACTCTCGCGCCACTGCCCGGTAGGCCGACAGATCCTTCGGGAAGCATGAGCCGCCGTAACCGATACCGGGATATAGGAAGCGCGGTCCAATCCGAGTGTCCGTGCCGATCCCTTGCCGCACTTGGTCGACATCGGCGCCCACCGAATCGCAAATGGTGGCCACTGCGTTGATGAAGCTGATCTTCATCGCCAGGAACGCGTTCGACGCGTACTTGATTAGCTCGGCCGACTTGGCGCTAGTGATGAGGATCGGCGGGGGCGGCGTGAAGCATGATGGGGCAGGAATCGCATCCGCGCGTCGATAATGGCTGCCATCCAGCAAAGGCTTGTATATATCCCGCATAACATTTGCTGCCTCAGAGGTATCGGCGCCGACGACGATTCGGTCTGGGTAGAGAAAATCAGTGACGGCAGTTCCCTCCCGCAAGAACTCGGGGTTGGAGACAACCTCGAACAGGCCTGAGGAGGCTCCGTTGAGCAGCATGACCTTCCGTACCCATTCGCTGGTGTACACCGGCACCGTGCTCTTACCCACAATCACCTTGTAGTCGTTCACGCTGCCGGCAATCTCTCGGGCCACGGATTCCACATAGGAAAGGTCAGCTTCGCCGTTTACCGTTGGCGGGGTTCCAACGGCAATAAAGACCACCTGGCTCGACTGGACCGCTTTGGCCAAGTTGTCGGTAAAAGAGAGCCTTTGGCCGCGATTTCGCGCCAGCAGTTCCGGCAGATGTAACTCATGAATGGGACAGTCACCGGCGACAAGAGCGGAGCACTTCTTTGGATCGTTATCCACCAGCACAACATCGTGTCCGACTTCTGCAAAGCAGGCGCTGGCCACCAGGCCAACGTAACCAGAACCTATTACTGTAATGCGCATCCTTAGCTCTCCCTAAATCGACCAGTAGGATTTCGTTTGGCTTTGGGCTTTGTACGATGAGAAATACTTCAGTGAGCCTTCAAGCCAACAGCAACTGGAAGGACAGAGTCTTCTGGAAGGGAGCTGACAGGCCCGAACCCTCTGGATGCAGAGCCTGACTGGCTCTGTTCCGCGGTCAAACGATCGCAGAAGTAGTCCATCGAAAGTCGCAGACCGGTCTCCAGATCAATCTTCGGTTCCCAACCGAGCAATTGCTTAGCCTTGGTGATGTCCGGACACCGTTGTTTCGCATCGTCCACCGGCAAAGGCTCAAAGACAATCCGGCTGCTGGAGCCGGTAACCTTCAACACCAGTTCAGCGCATTCCAGAATGGTGAACTCGCATGGATTGCCTATATTGGTTGGCAAATGTTCATCCGAGCGGGCCAGCCTCAGAATGCCATCAATCTCGTCGGACACGTAGCAAAAGCTCCGCGTCTGCCGGCCGTCGCCGTAGACAGTCAGATCGTCTCCGCGCAGCGCCTGGCGCATGAAATTCGAAATCACGCGGCCATCATTCAACTGCAGCCGCGGCCCGTAGGTGTTGAAGAT
>PKXI01000464.1:0-5654 GCA_003133425.1 Acidobacteriaceae bacterium | reverse complement strand
CCAGCGGGTCGCCGTAACACTCGGACGTGGACGAGATCAGGAACTTCGCGTTGTATTTGCGGGCCACGTCGAGTGCATTGAAAACGCCTAGCGACCCCACTTTGAGAGTTTCGACCGCGTGCGTCATGTAATCGACAGGGCTGGCCGGGGAGGCAAAGTCGAAGACGTAGTCTACTTTGCCGAAGTCGAACGGCTGGCAAATGTCGTGTAATTTGAAGTCGAAGCGCGGCTCCCTCTCCAGATGCTCCAA
The DNA here is from genome assembly GCA_003133425.1 of Acidobacteriaceae bacterium. The sequence continues at coordinate 5,404 of PKXI01000464.1, read as the reverse complement.
ATTGCTCATTCTGCCCGTCAGCAGGTTGTCCACCGCAACCACGGTGTGGCCATCCGCCAACAAAGTATCACAAAGATGCGAGCCAAGAAAGCCCGCCGCGCCCGTCACTAGAATCCGCATCAATACTTCCTTTCGTTGTCGGTCCGCCTTAAAAGCGTTGGTTTGCAAACAAGTTCGCTAGTCGAACTCCTAGGCCAAGATCTTTGGAGGGTGAAGGTTGCGTCTCCGACAATTTGTCAGCTCATGTAAACAACTTTGCAGAGTGTCTGGATTCTCGGCGCAGTTTGCAGGATGCGAGGGAAACGAACGATCGATTCAGGCAGTAATAGTGCCTGCGTTCTTGGCAATGAGCCGGGTAGTGGAGAAGCCTTCGACGAGAGGCACAATCTTTACCTGTCCTCCCCAAGACTGAACCTCGCTGCCGCCGACTACANNGACTACAGTTTCCACACCGTAGTCCCCGCCCTTGACGATGACGGCAGGCCGTGTGGCCAGGATGAGTTCGAGTGGCGTGGGCTCACCGAAGACCACTACGGCATCGACTGCGGCGAGCGCGGCCAACACACGGGCCCGTTCGTTCTCACCGACAATCGGGCGGCCGGACCCTTTCAACGCGGCCACTGATGCATCGCTATTGATTGCCACAATTAGTCGATCGCCGAACCTTCTCGCCTGCTCCAGGACAGTAATGTGTCCGACGTGCAGCAGATCGAAGCAGCCGTTAGTGAAGACAACCCGTTCGCCGTTGACCTTCCACAGAGCCACGCGCCTCTCTAGCTCCTGGTGTGTGATCACTTTGTCCGCTGCTTGCAGAGCAATCTCCGGAGCCAGCGCTGCCAGCAGTTCATGCTTCTCAACCGGCACAGTGCCTACCTTGCCCACTACAATGCCAGCGGCAATATTGGCTAGTTCCACTGCTGTCTCTGGTTTGAGCCCGGAGGCCGCGCACAAAGCCAAAACGGCAATAACGGTGTCTCCGGCACCCGATACATCGAAGACCTGACGTGCCAATGCTGGTGCTATGAAACGGTTGCCGGGACGCATCAGCGCAATGCCCTTCTCGCTGAGAGTTGCGGTGAGAAACTCGAGATCAAGCGCACGGACCATGGCCTCTGCCGCATCCAGCACGGCCTTCAGATCGAGGGGGTCCTCATTTGTAGCCGTGGACAGCTCGCCGAGGTTAGGGCAAATTGTGGTTGCGCCGCGGTAACGAACAAAGTCGGCGCTCTTGGGATCGACGAGTACCGGAATGCCCAGTCTGCGAGCAGATGGAATGACGAGTTGGCAGACCTCAGGTGTAAGCACTCCCTTGGCGTAATCCGAAAGCACCACTGCATGGCAGCCGGGCAGATGTGCAAGCACGGTGCCAACCAGCCGGTCATAATCGCCCTGCGGGCGCACGCCGATCCGCTCGGTGTCTAAGCGCAGCATCTGCTGGCGTCCGCCCAGAATGCGTTGCTTGGTAATCGTGGGAAACCCTTCAGAGACGACGAAGTGTGGGCAGATCCCGTTCGCCAGGAGGCTTTCCGCCAGCAACCGCTCATTCTGGTCGCCGCCTGTAAAGCCGATAACTTGAGTGCCGGCCCCGAGGTGGGAGATGTTCATCGCCACGTTGCCCGCGCCGCCTGGCTGCTGGCTTTCGTAAGTGGTGCGGACCACGGGCACTGGCGCCTCAGGAGAAATACGCTGAACATCACCGAAAATGTACTTGTCGAGCATCAAGTCGCCCACGACCAGCAGGCGCTTCGAGGCCCAGATTTGCTCGATTTCTTGAATTACCTGGAGCAATTGATCAATCATCGCGCAGCCTCCGGTTGTGCGGCGTGGGCTTGAATCGCGGCCTCGGTGCGCAGAAAGTCAATCTCAATCCAATCGCATAGCATGTGGCCAGCGAAGATGTGCGCTTCCTGGATCCGAGCTGTGTCACGCGACGCAATGGCTAGGAGGTGGTCTACTCTCTGTGCGATTTTGCCGCCCCCTTTACCAGTGAAACCGACCGTGACCAGGCCCTGAGCGCGCGCAGCCTCGAGGGCAGCGATTACGTTATGGCTGTTGCCAGAGGTGGAAATGCCTACGAGCAGATCGCCGATATTGCCGAGTCCCTCAATCTGACGTGAAAACACCGCCTCGTAGCCGTAGTCGTTGGCTACAGCGGTAAGGATGGAGGAGTCTGTGGTCAGCGCGATTGAGGCCAGACTGCGGCGCTCACGGCGAAATCTGCCCACAAGTTCGGCCGCTAGGTGCTGCGAGTCGGCCGCGCTACCACCGTTGCCGCACCAGAGGATCTTACCCCCACTTCGCAGAACACCCGTCATGGCCCTAGCAATCCCCACCAACACGGACTGCTGCGCTTCAACCTGGCGCACAACCTCAAAGTGTTCGGCAATGGCTCTCCCAAAGATGCTTTCGTCATCGGGAATGCTCGACATGGATTCCTCGCTTTCAAAATATGGAACAAGACCCTCAGGGCAGGCGCACTTTTCTCAATTGCTCCCAAAACGGAATGGACAGCTAGAACTTGGCGCTTAAGTTGCGCGGCAGTTGGCCGAATCTCGATATTCGGGCCTACATGAGGCCGGGCATGAACCTTGGGCTAAGGTTCGCAATCCTGGCCGGGTGAGCGATACCATGTGCCTTGGATTTCCCGTGAACCCGCGCTAGGCCTCAATCGAGCGCAGCGTGGCAAAGGTCTCAACGATACCCGGTTCGAGAGCGGTTGGCTCAAGTAAACAGCCGAGTTCCCGCAGACCAGTCAAGTCGGCTTCCGTAAAATGCTGATACCGGCCTTCGAGATCGGCAGGAAACGGAATGTACTCGATGGGGGCCTCTGCATGGACGGCCATTAGTGCGCGGGCCACGTCATTGAAGCTGCGGCTCACGCCTGAGCCGGCATTGACGACACCACGATAGATCTTTGTCGGTTTGCCCGACTCGGGCGCGTAGGGGCCTACTTGAGCGAAGAACATGTTGAGGCGGGCCAAGTCTCGGACATAAACGAAGTCGCGGCGTTGTTCCCCGTCGCCGTAGCCGCCCGTACCTGCAAAAAGCTGCACCTTGCCGGTCTCCTTGATCTGTTTCGTGAAGTGGTGAATGACCGACGCCATGCGGCCTTTGTGCTGCTCACGCGGTCCGTAGGCGTTGAAGTAACGCAGGCCGACAGCGGTGATAGGAACGTGGTCATTTGCGAGTTGATTCCGGAAGTAGTGGTCGAATGCCAGCTTGGAGTACCCGTAGATGTTGAGTGGGCGCTCGTTATCAAGCGTGGGCGTGAAGTGGCCAGGGCCAGAAAGCCCGTAGACGGCCGCAGAGGAGGCAAAAACCAGCGGCGCCCCGCATCGGATGGCAAAGTCCAACACTTCCTTTGTGTATTGGAAGTTGTTGTCCATCATGTAGACGCCATCATCTTCAAGCGTGTTGGAACAGGCTCCCTGATGGAAGATGGCCTGAACCTTGTTTGCGCCCAGGGCGGTTTCACGAATGGCACGCCGGAAGTCGCGCTTGTCCATGTAGTCTACGTACCGAGCTCCGTGTAGGTTCCGGAACTTCTTCGTGTTGGCAAGGTTATCCACTACCAAAATGTCGCTGATCCCGTGTGCATTCAACTCATGAACCAGGTTGCTGCCGATGAATCCCGCGCCTCCAGTAACGATCAACATGTCCGACATTCCCCCCCATACCTGGGCCTCAATTCAAGAGGCGGTTCTGAACTTAGATCAATACTACCGAGTATTTAGGATCTGAAGTGATTTAACAAAACGCTCCTTTGATTTTCAATCAAATCAGACAGATAACACCGCGATGCAGTCCGTGCAGGGTTCCTGCGCCCCTGATGGCCCATGTCAACTTGAGAGCCTTGCCTTCGAGGTATGCCGATCCTGGTGATGATACTGGGCGTCAACAGCCGGCCATTATACGAATTGAATCGATCTTCCGGCGCGAGTGAAATGGCTCTAGTTCGGGCTGCGGCGGCCAGTTGCACATCCGTGTCTCGGCGAAGGTGGCAAGGTCAAGATCTCGGTTGGTACGATCAAAGCTGATCACACGAAAGTAACCAAGACGTAACATGAAATGATTTCTTCAAGATCTGAGCTTATATGATCAAAATTGATCACTCGAAAGTTACAAAGACGTAACATAAACTGGTTACTTATGTACAAAAAAGTACTGTTAAACTCCTCCCTAGGTCTTCTTAAAAGGAACTGAGAACCTGAAAATGCTTAATCCTCTAAGGACGCGCAGAGGTGAAGAAGTGTGCGGAGTTCTGGTTCGCCCCCCAGCGGATCCCGAACATGCAAAAACCATTGCATCGCCCTGCCATAGCCGTTCGCGACCGAAACAAGGTCGGGCGATCGGTCGTGTTCAATCCCGTCGCCTGAATCGCTGGTGCACAACTCTACTCATCGTCTCGTCTTGCTCCCTCCCCTTCGCGTTGTCTAGCTGCGGGGGCAGTATTATTGCTAACGGAGCGAGTGCCGGAACCCTCATAGCGTCCCCCAACGCAGTCACATTTGGATCTGTGCCGATCGGTCAAATGGCTAGCACCACAGTCTCGCTCTTGAACGAGGGTTCGGCACCGGTCCAGATTGCCCAACTTAACCTGAGTGGTCAGCCCTTCTCCGTTGTCGGCCCAAGCACCCTTCCGGTGACCGTAGCCGCTGGTGGAACCTATAGTTTGAATTTGCAATTCAATCCTGCCGCCGCAGGGACCGCGACGGGGCAACTGACAATCGCCACCAAATCTTCGACCACCGGCACACCGGTGATCACCCTGAGCGGCACAGGCACGACAGGCACAGGTTCGGCGGCGTTAAGCGCGCTAAACTGCAGCAGCGGTGCCATGATGTTGGGATCTGGCACGGACGCGTGCACTGTGACGCTGACCGCCGCAGCACCGAGTGGCGGACTGAGTGTGAGCCTGTCAAGCAGCAGTTCGGCGGTGACGGTACCGAGCACGGTGACCGTGCCAGCGAATGCGCCCAGTGTCGGATTCACTGCCTCTGTATCTTCTGTCGCGGCCGCTCAGGCGGTGACGATGACGGCGAGCGCGGGCAGCGTGTCCAGGACCTTTGCCCTGCAGTTGAATGCGGCGGTGCCGGCACTGAGCATCAACGCGACCAGCTTGGCGTTCGGCAGTGTGGTGGTAAACACGACGGCTACGCCGCAGCCTGTAACCTTGACCTCCACGGGCACCGTGCCGGTAACCATCAGCGCGGCGGCCGTGACGGGTGCGGGCTTTGCAATCTCGGGGGGCACCTTCCCGATGACGTTGAATCCGGGCCAGCAGGCAACGCTAAGCGTTGAGTTCGATCCCACGGCCGTGGGTGCGGCGACGGGTCAACTGACCATCACTAGCAACTCTTCGACTAACGGTACAGCGGTGATCAGTCTGAGCGGCACAGGCACG
>PKXI01000446.1 GCA_003133425.1 Acidobacteriaceae bacterium | reverse complement strand
AGCGACTTTGGTTCCGCTCTAACGAAACTGGGGGAGTTGCGGCGTTTTGTGTCTCCGCAATGCGCTGTGCATGCGAGACAAGAGCGTAGATGAACGAAATGTAATGACGCGGAGGGACCGAATCGGATTTGCAGTCGTCTAAACTGAAAAGGAATTGCCCGGGCACGAGGGTACACCGGCGCGTGTCGCACACGGAGGGAGTCCCGGCCTTTGAAAATCTTCCCTTACAGAAAAATGTGGCTGCGGCGATTGGTTGTTTGCTGCGGCCTGGCGTTTGCGCCGTGGCTGTGCCTTGCGCAAACGGCGCAGAATGCATCTCTGACCGTACCTGATGCTCCGGGCGTTGCACACGCCGCGGCTCCGGATGATGCCGATCTGCCTTCTGCTCCTGAGCCGAATATCCAACAGGCGCAGGCATCGGGGGGCGGACAGAATCAAACGGATCAGCAGCAGGGCCAGCCTCAAGAGAACCAGACTCAGCAAAATCCTACACAGCAGAATCCGACTCAGCAAGGCCAGCCCGGCTCAGGCAACGAGCCGTCGCTGGGAGATTTGGGATTCACTCCGCAGCAGACGCAGGCCAATGCTCAATTGCAGGCGATGCTCGACAAGCGCACGCACATGCTGAAGGTCCATCAGCGGCTCGGGTTGATTACTGCAATTCCCATGGCCGCGACGCTGATTACCGGCCCCATGGCGCAGGCAAAGGGCAAGAACGGGCAAACCATCACGGAGCCCACCCAGGCCAATCTGGATTTCCACGCTGCATTGGGAGGCGCAACGACAGCCCTTTACGTCGCCACCGCTTACTACTCCATCTTTGCGCCCAAGGTGCCGGGGGAGAAGCGGCGCGGCGCCATTCGCCTGCACAGGGCGCTTGAGTTTATCCATGGGCCGGGGATGATCGCGACTCCGATCCTGGGGGCAATGGCCTTCAAGCAGGAGCAGGCGGGCGAAAAGGTGCACGGGATTGCGTCGGCTCACGGCACGGTAGCGTGGGTGACGGTTGCCGCCTATGGAGCCGCAATCATCTCCGTTTCCTGGCCTATCAAGCTGAAGTTCTGAATCTCGTTCTAAAATACTGGAGGAAATGTGCCCCGGAGAATCCTGCTGGCCTGCCTTATTTTTGTGCTCCCGGCGCTCTGCCGAGCCGATGGACAGTGGGTGCTGGTGAGCTCGACACTGAGCTATCACATGTCGCACCCAATGCACCAGGTGGACGGAGTTAGTCGCGCGGCCAAGGGCAAGGGCGCGTGCCATGCCGGGACATGCGACTTCCTCATCGCAGCCCCGGTGAACAGCTTCGACACCGGAGATAGCAATCGCGACCTGCACATGGTCCAGGTGACGCGTGGCGCGCAATTCCCCATGGTGGTGGTGCGCACGCGGATCGCAGAACAATCGCCGGCATCTGGAACCATTTATGCCGATCTCGAAGTGCAGTTTGCCGGCCAGACAATGAAGTACAACCACGTTGCTTTTGAAAAGACGACCAGCGGCAACGAAGTTCGCATTACCGGAACGGTTCCGGCAACGTGCGTGGACTTCAAGATCGACCCGCCATCGTTCCTGACGATTCCGATCAAGAATGAGATACCCGTGCGCGTCGATATGACGTGGCGGCCAATGTAAGTTGCAAACCGATTCAGGAATCCTCTACGGCACAAATACGCGCAGGCGCACATGCCACCTGGTGCTCTGGCCCGGCTTCAGCGTCACCATGCCGGTATCCATCTTGCCCCACTCCTTGCCGAAAGGATCGGCGAAGTTGAACTGGTGCTCGATGGCGACGAACTGCTTGTCGGGTGGCGCATACAACTGAATTGTCTTGATCTCCGGCGATAGCCCTTCGATATCGACTCCATATTTCGCTGCTGGATCGATCACCTTCACGGTGACGGCGCCACTCTGCCAATTGAGATGACTCCAGTTGTCGTCGAAGAACTCCTTTGCCAGCGCCACGCCGCCGGGGGCGCGCAGGTCATACCGGGTTCCCTCCACAGGCACGAGCTTCCCAGTGGGGAAGACGTTGTCGTATCCGTCCGCCGTGGCCAACTGAGAGCCGGGAATGAGAATTTTTGCCTGCGTCCGGTCGCCGGAGGGCAGATTGAAGTACGGGTGCCAACCGATGGCGATGGGCTCGGCTTCACTGCCCACGTTATGTGCAGTGATCGAGGCGTCCACCGCGCCCGCGGTGAGCGTGATCGTCACCACCAGGTCGGTCTTCGAGAACCAGTGCCCGGCGAAATCGCCAGGATGAATGACGCCGGTCACCTGCTCGCCACCGGGCGTCTTGGTTACGCGAATGTCATCGGTCTTAGATTTCAGAATCAGGCCATGCATGGCGTGCCGCTCTGCGGTGGGCAACTTACCGACGTTGTTGGCGGGCAGGGTAAGCGTGTGGCCCTCCCACTCCGTACCGAGCGTCTTACCATCCGCCGAGAGTTTGCCGCGAATTCGGTTCGGGTACGGAACCAGGAAGGCCGCGCCGAGACGGTAGCCCAGGTTGCCAAATGCATCGTCGTCGGCGTCCAGCATCTTTTTGGCGCCGGCCAGGCTGGGCGAAGCCAGCACGTTTACTTCACCTTTGCCGGGGAAATTTGCGGTGACCTGCAAAAGCTCCATCCCGCGACCGGGCGCCAGTGTAACGCTGGTGAACTCGGGCGTTGTGGTGCTGACTGCGGCGCGCTTGAGCGTAACAATCTTCTGTCCGCCGATCTCGGTGACAGCCTGGGCGCGGCCGGTTGGAATAAGCGAGCCCGCCATGAAAACCGGCAAGGCGACGGTCAGCAATGCAAATGCTCGAACAAGAGTTTTCATATTGATCCTTTTCCGGGCGCCGGAAAGTGTATTCCGGAGGCGGTGCCATTTTACGTCAGTCATGCGGCTCAAGGCATTGACGGACAAGAACGGCCAGGGCAATCGTATGAATCCATTTTGTTAACCAGGCTGATTACGATCTCTATCGCGCCGGAGGCGCAGCGGTCGTTAGCCCCGCGCTTTAGCGTGGGGAATGCGGTCAACAATAGCCATTCAGCCCCGTCGAGGCGATGCAAACCCCGATTGTCGCTCCGTCTTTTTTGTTCATGCGATTGCCCTGCAAGAACGGCCTCGATCGATTGGTGTACCGGGCGCCCTGCCCTGCCGAGGTGGAGGCGAATCGGGGAGCCGTCTGCACTGTATTGGATTGACCAGCGCCTGCGATTGCAAGGTGGGAGACTGCGGGTGTACGAGTGAGAACGCTAGCCGGAAGATGGAGGGCACAATGCTTCAAAACAATCAGGACTATGCTGCGGACTTGCACATATACGCAGCCCACGCCCACACAGCCGCCGCTGCAGCGCATCACAGGGGCGACCACGAGACAGCGGAAGAGCTTAGCGTAAAGGCTCAGGAATTCTCAATGAAAGCCGCCGAGAGAACGGAAGAGATTGCGAGGCGAACACCAGAGCCTCTGAGGGTTTGAAGCGTCCACCGGCGCAATCAAATCGGCGACATAACCCAGGGTTTGCAACCCCGAGAGATGGAGACACCAAATGCTGATACTGATTATTGTTCTTGCCCTGGTCTTCGGCCTGGGTGGAGGGTATTACGGTTACGGTCGCTGGGGCGCTGGCGGAGGCGCCGGCATAGGACTTGGTACGATTCTGCTTATCGTGCTGGTTTGCTATCTGCTGGGAGTTGTTTGAAAGAACAATTTGTCGCAACTTCGGCCGGCAGAGTTACCGCAGCAAGCGTGGAAACCTGGCGGCCGGAGCAGCTTCCAATCGGTCAAACTGCAAAGGCCCGATCGGGCTACTGTGTGCAGTCACTCCACTATGGACGCGACCGCCAGTATGAAACTAATCGTATATAGCGTCTGCTGCGCGGGAAGGTCAAAATAGACCGTCTCTTCAACACAGATCGCTAGAATCCTCAATCCTCATTCCTCATGAGTTCATCCTCTGCTGCCTGTGTTGTTCTGCAGCGTGTCTCCGCGCGCTTGCGATCCATTTATGGATGAACGCCGGCAGGTTACGTATCCACCCAATTTTTGCGGGCAGATTCCGGACTCGCCCGGTCGCTCAGCCTTCGCGAGATCAGATGAGCAATTGCGATCAGCTTTCAACAAACTGATCGTTGGATACTGGTCGATAGATGACTCTACATCAGCCGGGGAGACTTCCCCGCGAGGAACTTGCCTGGTTGTAGACACTCAAAGCGCAGGGAGATCTCAATGGGTCTCGACGAGTTGAAATTCACCACCAAACCGAGGAGAGAATCATGATGAAACCCAGCACAGAAGATAAAACAGCAGGCAAGCTTCACGAATTCAAGGGCGCAATCAAGCAGAAGGCGGGCGAGCTTACGAATAACCCCAACCTGGAAGTGAAAGGCGTAGCGGAAAAGAATGCCGGAAAAGTCCAAAACATTGCCGGCAAGATTGAAAAGGCCGTTGGAGAATAAGCGAACCAATATCGAACTCTGAGACGAGAAAGGTAAATGAAATATGGCGCAGTCAATGTTTGACCAGGCGGGCGAGCAGATTGCCGATACGGCGCACAAGGCTTCTCGTGCCGCATTTGTCGTTGCGGATGCAATTGAGGATGGCGTTGCATCCGCGCGGCGTGCTGCAAAACAAGGCGGTCATGCCGCCACGGAATTTCTTGATGATACAAAGCGGCGAGTAAAGCAACATCCAATCCAATCAGTTTTGGTGACATTCGCCGCAGGCGTTACGACTGGAGCAGTGATCGGCTGGGCGATTAGGCGAAGACAGGGCTAACACCAGGGCGAAAATGCGAGAAAGGGGTCCGGTGCGCCGGACCCCTTTTCTTGCACTGTCTCATTATTCTTCCAATTGCCACGTAGAAAAATGTGCCGCCTTAGCCTTCTTTTGGGCCTTTGAGCCGGTTGCGGAGAAGTGCATTAAATCGAAGTGAATCGCGGCACTGCAGTGCTCGACGCTCTTCGGAAGTAGACGTCGCACTTGGTGAGCCCTATTCAACTTGATCGAAGGCGCAACTGCTGTTTGTCTCAATTCGATTTCAACCCTATCTCGGAATGAAATGCAATTCCACCGACGACCGCTCGAGATGGTTAGCGTGTCCAAGGTAGAGCCAACTTGGGGAGCCTAGTCAGGCCGCTTCTTTCATCTTCGTGCCGAAGCAGTTTCAGTCTCCACTTTGATGTGGTTGTATGCGGCACTTTCGAGGCCGAATCGCTTCCATCGAAAGTGCCGCATGGTTGTTTGCGTACAAATCAGTTGCCCGCTAATACCGCTTTGCGTTTTTCGTGAGTGTCGCGCAACGCAGAGTCCAGACTGATGGATCTCTCGTTGTCGTAGGAATGCCCAGTCATCAGCCCGAGTACAAACCACGCAAAAAGCGCCGCGACTCACGACGCATTCCGGGGATTGAGCGGATCTTTTGCGCGCACGCTTGACGCGGTTCGCTGGGCCAACGAAGTCGGACTGCCGGTTCAGATCAACACCACGTTCAGCCGGAGAAATATCGTCGAAATCGATGCTATCGTTTCGCTGATGAGGAGTCTGAAAATTACTCTCTGGAGCGTTTTCTTCCTGGTCCCCACTGGACGAGGCAAGCTGAATGACCTGCTCAATGCGGATGAGTTCGAAGCCCTGTTTGCAAAGATTTACAGCCTGTCAAAGACGGCCGGCTTCGATATAAAAACAACGGAAGCGCAGCACTACAGGCGATTCCTTTTGCAGCAACGAGTTGTGGAGCGCCAAGTCAACGCTGGAACTGCCATTGTGCACGAAAAGGCTGCCAACGCCATTGGGCGCGCGCCACGCGGCCTCAACGACGGCAAAGGATTCGTCTTCATTTCCCACGTCGGAGAGGTGTTTCCAAGCGGATTTCTTCCAATGTCGGCAGGCAGCATCCGTCAGAAAGGGCTGGCTCAAATCTATCGGGAGTCACCTCTGTTTCGTGGCTTGCGAGATACTTTCAAGCTCGAAGGGAAATGCGGGGCCTGTGAATTCAAAGAGATTTGTGGTGGATCGCGATCACGCGCCTATGCGCTGAGCGGAAACCCACACGCTGAAGAGCCTTGCTGTTCCTACCTTCCGAAGGGATACGTGCAACCGGCTCCCAAGCTAAAGAGAGCGACAGGTCTCTATGTGCTCCAGGGAGCGTGACAGCATCCAACTCAAGGAATGCGCGACGATCAAAGCTGGTGACGGGAGAGAGGTAGAGACATGGCAATACAGATTGGCGCGAAGCCTGACAGCGGATTCGATGATCCGCTTGGTATGCTCAAAGACTGCCATCGCAGAATCGAGAGCTTCCTTGGCATTCTCTGCGTGGTGGTTGAACGCGCCCAAGGCAGGAGCCTGAATACGGAGGAGTGTGATGCGGTCCAAGCGGCCATTCAATACTTCCGCTCAGGCGGACAACGGCACACGGCTGATGAAGAAGAGTCTCTGTTTCCAAGGCTGCGTGCATTTGCTCCAGGTTGCATTGAACAGATCGGCCGCCTCGAGGGAGACCATCGCGAGGCGAACGAATTGCACAAATCAATCGAAAATCTGTACACAGCATGGACCACGTCCGGCGTTTTAGGGTCAGTCGAAACAACGCAGCTAATGTCTGCGACTGGACGGCTCAGGCAACTCTATGGCGACCATATTCAGGTTGAAGAAGCGGTTGTGTTTGCCCGTGCGGCTCAGGTGCTGGACAGTCGAACCATCGCAGCTATAGGCACTGAATTCCGCGCCAGGCGGCAATAGCCCTGTATCGAAAATATGTTTTCGGGCTTGCGGCTGTGTCACTTGTCGCGGTAGAACCAGCTCGCGCAGTTCATCATGGCGTGGTAGCCGGAAGAGAACCCGAGCAGGCCAGTCATGCCCACGTCGTATGGGTTGTCGTACTCGATAAATTCCTTCCTGCGCAGGGCATGAACGATGGGAGCCTGTAGTTTGCCGGCCAACGCGACGAGTTCGTCATGCACCCCCCGCGCAACCGGCTCCACGCTGGTGAAGCCGACGCGCCGGGCTTGATTGACGGCGTCAGAAAGCGCAACATCGCCGGGAATTACGACGACTGCAACGCCTTTCTTTTCCAATGCCGTCTGGATCGCAACCTTAGGAATGCGCGGCATCTGCGAAGGATGCGAGACCGGTTCGCAGAAGTGGCTTCACTCCCTGAATAAGTGCTCGGGATGGGTCGCCTGAAAGTACCCGCCGCCAATTTGTTCGATTCTTCTGCGGGCTCAGCAGGAAGGAAATCAAAATGCTCCTCCAACTGGCTGCGGAAGTCCCTTCTCACTCGTAGATCCAGTCTGGTCGCCGGGGATGCTGCGTGTGTCAGGTGCCAGCCCAGGGGTTTCTTAGCGTTTACCTCCGCTTACGTGGCCGCGCCCGTCCCGAACTTCATTTCCTTTGAAACTGTCATTCTTATCGGGACGCTTTGACGCCTCGGGTTTCTCGCCACGTTGTGGCTTTGGGCCAGTATAGCCGTGTTCGGGATGAAGACTGTTATTTACGTTGCCCTGGAAGTTGTCCGGGCCATGAAACCACTGCCCAGCGCCGATGAAAACGCCACCTGTGAACCATTCCGGGCCGTAGTAGCCGTAGGGAGCGCAGTCATATGGAGCGACGTCATAGTAGCCATAGGGACAATCAGGCGCAACTCCAATCTCCACGGCAACCTGAGCCGCCGCTTTTGGAGCGGTTGCCATCATAAAACATCCAGCAACAGCCGCTAGTAAAACAACCTTAAGTCCTGTCATAAGCTCTCCTCGCCATTCTGGGGCCTTCAATGAAGTCCCTCGGCTATCCACCGTAGTGACCTGGATCGTCATCGTCTGAGCAAAATGGACCACATTTGATTTGAGCAAAATGCGGTCAACTCAGAAATCGACGTAATCGCGCCGCTCTTGTCTGATGACGGCTAAGTCATTGGAGCTGGCAGGTAGAGAAATGGGTTCGCTTTCCAGCGAACCCGCTCATGAGGCATTTTGGAGGGACAAAGCTGAGAGGGCAGAAATTGTGCGGAGGGTTGGGAGAGCTGCGGCAAGGTGGTTACTGCGCGGGGGGGATTGAAGATGCCTCTTTCGTTGAAGGCTACAGCAGCATCCGCTCCATGTATTGAGCAGTTTTGCTCACAATCGCAGTCCTCTCTAAAAACTTCCTGATGAGGTGCTCGGTTTCTTGAAGAAACAATGAACCGCTGAAGCCACACGTCTACTTCGTTCTGACGGCAGGCCTTTGCTACGGTGCCGCCGACAATGTTTTTCGTTTATTACTTGGCCCGCACAGGTCTTCTGGCAATGTGCAACAATGCACATCCATCTCAGCGTATCTGGAGTACGGTCGGGCGATGATGAATCGCTCGGTACGCCGCATCCTTAACCTCGGAGCACTTATGTGGGTGTCTGTGCTTCCTCCATAGGGTGCTTCGTATTCACCAGCGGCTTCCGCTCGATTGCAATGGAAAAGGAAGGATTGGATACCTTTATGCACGCAAAATGGTCTCGAATCGGGTAGCGCAGTCTTATATGCGCTCCTTCATACAAGCCCGCGCCAATCACGTCCATAATGCTCACTTGGGTATTTCCAGCCAAACTGGCGAGAAGAGCGCTACGAGCCAACACCCAATTACCTATGCGGAGGTTTGAACCGTGCGCCCTTCGATAACATCGCCGCGAGGAAACATGTTCGTCCCAGTTAAATCGGCGGCATAACCATGGGGTAGTAAACCCGGATCAAAGGAGATCTGAAATGCTCATACTCATCATTGTTCTTGTGTTGGTTTTCGGCTTGGGCGGAGGATACTATGGCTACGGTCGGTGGGGCACAGGCGGAGGCGCAGGCATTGGGCTCGGCACGGTGCTGATGATCTTGCTGGTGTGCTATCTGCTGGGGCTTTTCAGATAGAAAGATGTGCAACGGTTTCGGCCGACAGAGCTAACTCAGAACGAATGGTAACCTGGCGGCCGGGGCAGCTTCCAATCGGTCAACCTGCAAAGGCCCGATCGGGCTACCGTGTGCAGTCACTCTGTTAAAGACGCGACCGCCAGTATGAAACCCATGCTACAGCGCTCGCCGTGTCTGGAATGATCAAAAGCGAACGCACTTTGAGGCGGCCTGCGGATGCTTGCGCTGTTGCACTGCAAGCAGCGCCTGGGCGCGATTTATTTCCGAAGGAATGCCAGCAGATCGGCATTCAACTGGTCTTTGTGAGTGGCGCAGAGCCCATGCGAGGCGCCGGGGTAGACCTTCAGGGTTGCTCCCTTCACCAGTTTGGCGGCCAAGATCGCCGAGTCAGCGATGGGCACAATCTGATCGTCGTCTCCGTGGATGATCAGGGTGGGCACGTCGATCTTTTTCAAGTCTTCGGTAAAGTCGGTTTCAGAGAAGGCTTGGATGCAGTCGAGAATTCCCTTAAGTCCGGATTGCATGGCTTGTATCCAGAAGGAGTCACGCAGGCCCTGGGAGACCGCTGATCCGGATCGATTGGCACCATAGAACGTCGCGGTGAGGTCCTTGAAGAACTGCGAACGGTCAGCGCGGACGCCGGCGCGGATTCCATCGAAGACATGGATGGGCAACCCGCCCGGATTGGCATCTGTCTTGAGCATGAGTGGGGGCACGGCAGCAACCAGAACCGCTTTGGCAACGCGTGTGGTGCCGTGGCGGCCGATGTAGCGAGCCAGCTCTCCACCGCCGGCGGAGTGTCCAACGTGGACCGCATCCTTCAGATCCAGGGCTTGGGTGAGGGCGGCAAGATCGTCGGCATAGGTATTCATGTCGTTGCCATTCCATGGCTGGCTGGATCGGCCGTGCCCGCGGCGGTCATGGCCGATGGTGCGGAATCCATGCGAGGCAAGAAAGACCATCTGATCTTCCCACGCGTCTGCGCTGAGGGGCCAGCCGTGACTGAAGACGACGGGCTGACCGGTGCCCCAGTCTTTGTAGTAGATGGTGGTTCCGTCTTTGGTTGTGATTGTGGGCATCAGAGTTTCTCCTTATTCTTCGCACTCATTGCAGCTGAGGCTGATCGCCCGGGCTTGCAAGTAGATGCGGGTGCCTATGTTATCGGTTGGCACGAAAGGGCCAGCCGGGCTAGTTATCCAAGTGTGATGCTGTCGCGAGTCGGACAGTCTGCTCTTCCTTGCCCGACCCAGTTTGGAGCGATATGCCGTTGCGGACCGACTCCGTCCATCGTGGCTGCTGCATCTCTCTTTTGAGTTGGGCAATGATCTGGCTGGCGATTTGAATGCGGCTCTTCTTCTTCATCATGAGATTTTTTCCTGAGCGATCTACGAATCGGTTAGCTCATTTTCAGGGGATGCTGTGGCCCCGCGAGATTGGTGATGTATGGCCTTTGCTTGATAGAAAGGCCATGCGATCTGTTGTCGGTTGGTCTACAGCTTTGCGGGGAGTTACGAGCGGTTCGCAAAAGGATGCAGAACGGTTCCGAGTAAAGGGAGGGGGGAGTCCGCTGAGGCGCCACGCCAACGGTCTGCTGGAACTGATGGGCGTTGGAATCAGAGGCGGCGCCTTGGACCGGGCACAAGGAGAGCGCCGGTGGCGCCGTCTGGCTGAAGATTGCTTACCGGGTGGCCTCGAAGAGGAACCACGCGCGTCGCTCCGCCTCGTCAATCCAGATCTCGATCAAGCTGGTGGTTGCGTAATCATTGGCGTTGCTGACGACCACATGCGCCGCGCGTAAGCTCTCCACAAAGGCCTTATTGTCGGCGTGTAGTTCTCTTAGCATTTCGGCTGGGCCCACAAACTCCTCGTCATTGTCCGCGATACGTTGTAGCCGGGCAATGTGTCCTATGGAATGGATGGTTGTGCCCCCCACCTTGCGAACACGCTCGGCTATGGCGTCGGTGATCCCGAATATCTGTGTTGCATGTTCGTCGAGAAGCAGGTGGTAGTCGCGGAAATGTTGCCCGTTCATGTGCCAATGGAAGTTTTTGGTCTTGAGATAGAGGGCAAAGGCGTCGGCAACAAGCGCGTTTAGCACGCTGGAAAGATTCTTTACATCTTCAGGTGAGAAGCCGTCGGGAACTAGAAGCCTTGCAGCTTGCGATTCTTTTTCATGGATTTGTTTGGACACAGAGAAGCTCCTTTGCAGCGAAGGGCATTGGGACGTCCGGAATGGGGCGTCTGCGCCGGTTCCTTCACCCTGCAAGTGAAAGAAAGGCCATCTTGGCTATTCACTATCGATAGAACGGGGATAGCGTCATACGACTTCAATGCTGATCATCCTAAGATCGCAGCAGATGACCGTCTGTCCAATTTGGATCATCGCGAAGACAAGGCAGATCGCGGAGAGGGCAGGCGCATTACAAAGTGGACACCGACGCCATTGCCCAGAAGGTCAAAACGGAGTTTGCCGCGATTGCTTTGTTCTGGATTCCCAATTGTTGGCTTACCCCTGGAACCTTGAGAGTGTTGCAGCTTGCACCGGAAGTGGTTGCAGTCGGCCAGCTGAAGTTGACAGGTTGGCCGCCCTGAAGCGCGGCTATTCAGTTGATCGACCACCCGCAGAACACTGTAATGGTTACTCCGCCCTGGTTAAGGAAGCGCTTGTCCTGGCCGAACGGGAGTGCATAAGCATGTTCAGACCGCAGCCGGCAGCCGTAAAGGTCGGTGTGCCGGGTCCGCAGGCGCCGAAAGGATCGCGCACATAGCCGGCGCGTGCAGCGTTATTTGTCAAACCGGAGACTGGATCAACTGCACCTGCCGCAACGTACCGCGTGGTGACAGGATCTAAGACCGTGCCGCCAGAAGGTGAGGAATATTCTCCTGACCTTCGGGCGCAAATGTCTCCTGGGCTCGCGTACCACCACCAAAGGTGATCACGATGACTTTGCGCTTCTGCCGCGCTTTTTCGCCGTAGAGATAGGACTCGCGCTAGTACCATGACCGCATGATTTTGTAATGGCTGGAGTGTAGCGCGGGCGTCCACGCCCGCGTTCGTCCGAGAGTGATTACCAAATCATACGGTCTGACTACTAGAGCATTTCTAATTTA
>PKXI01000272.1 GCA_003133425.1 Acidobacteriaceae bacterium | reverse complement strand
ATTATGGTGTAGAAGATGAGTTAGAGAAACGCCTGGAGGAAGTGATGCTGCAAGGGACCCGGCAATCACGCGGCGCCGTGCGCCCTTTTCAAAGCCCGATTGATGCAACCAGCCCTACTTCTTCGCGGTCTTCTTATCCGAGCGCGCAACAGGGAAATACCCGGTCCGCGTGCGCACCGTCAGCTTGTTCATTCCCTTGGCTTCTGCGGTTACGCTTACGCGGCGGAAACCCGGCTCCGTTGTCGGCTTGGTCGAGTGATAGCCGATGGTGTACTGGCTGCGGATATCGCGCGCCACCTGCGCCGCAATCTGATCCACATCTTCCATCGACTTGGGAAAGAAGGCCAGACCGCCGGTCTCGGTGGACAACATCTCCATTGCCCGGCGCGCATGGCGCACCTCGGCGCGGCTCATCTCGTCGCCAAACAACAATCCGATGGAGTAGATGACCGGGCCGGACAACTCCTGCACGCGACGGATGGTCTGCTCAAGATTCAATGTCGATGCGTTGTCCTCGCCGTCCGTGATGAGAACGATCACCTGCTTGGGCCGCTTGGCATCCGACACCAGCTTGTCTGCCGACGCCACCACCGCATCGTAAAGCGCCGTCCCGCCCCTGGAGTCGATGTGCGAAAGCCCGTCGCGCAGCTTGTTCATGTCAGAAGTAAATTCCTGGTCGATAAACGCCTCGTCGGAAAAATTCACAACAAAGGCTTCATCCTGCGGATTTGACGCAGCAACCAGATCCAGCGCGCTCTTGTTCACCGACGGGCGCTTCCTGTACATTGACCCGGAGTTGTCGATGACCAGAGCGATGGATACGGGCAGATCGGTGTGCTGAAAGCTGATGACGTTCTGTTTTACGCCGTCCTCAAATACCTGAAAGTTCTCGCCCTTCAGGTCCTGGACCAGCTTGGTACCATCCAGCACGGTGCAGTTCAGTACAACTTCTTCCACATCGGCGCGCAGCAAGTAACCTTCGCCCTTTTTCTGCAGCGGCCCGTTTCCTGTCTCAGGCGCAGCCACGTCCGGAGAACGAACCGGATCACGATCCTCTGTTAGTGAAGGAGCCTGCGCCGGCGCATTCTGCGGCTGGGAAGCGGCCGGCGCAGGTGATGTCCCACGCGGAGTGGAAGCCCCACGCGGAGCTAAGGCTCCTTGCGCAGGTAAAGGTTGTGTCGTTGGCTTTTGTTGTGCAGGCAGGGTGAGCGCCGCACCGGTCAGGAGAACCGCAAGAACCGCGTTATTGCAAAGGCGCATAGTAGCCCGTACGTGCATAAATTGTCAGCGGTGGCAGCCCCTGTGGAGGATTCACCTTTACCTTCACTTTACGCCACTTGCCGTCCCGGGTCAGGTCCACCGGCCGGTAGCCGATTACGTACTGGTTCCGCAGCTCGGTTGAGATCTTCTCCGCAATGTCGCTCATTTCATCGATATCGTCTACCCGGAACAGCCGGCCGCCCGTTACTTCGCTCAATTCCTCGAGCAGCTGAGGCCCGGTGCGTTCCTCGGGCGTGGGCGCATAGGGGTCGAAGATTCCGATTGAGTAAATCTCCACGTCAGCCTCACGCACCTGCGCTCTCACTTCGCCTTCGGTGTAGCGCGAACGGTTGTCGCCGCCGTCAGAAACCACCAGCAACGCCTTGCGCTCGTGGCGCGCATCCTTCATTTTCGCCACTCCGTAGTAAATCGCGTCCAGCAGCGCCGTGCGGTGGCCGGCGCGCACCGTCGCCAGCCGCGCCTGGATATCTTCAACCGAATTCGTGAAGTCCTCAATCAGCTCCGGCCGGTCATTGAATCCGATGACGAAGAACTCGTCCTGCGGATTGGCCGTCTTGATGAATTGCAGGATCGACTCCCGGGCCCGAATGAGTTTTGACGTCATTGAACCGGAAAGGTCAAAGATGATCCCGATCGAAACCGGCGCATCCTCGCTCGCGAAGCTCCGAATCTTCTGATCCTTGCCGTTTTCGTAAACCTGAAAGTCTTCCCGCTCCAGCCCGGTGACCAGCCGGTTCATGGGGTCGGTTACCGTCACAGGCACCAGCACCAGGTCAACATTCATCCGGATAAATGAGCCGGGGTGAATCTTCAGGGCGCCGGGACCGGTCTCGGCCGGCTTTTCTGCCCCTGCCGGAGCGCCAGCTGCCGGTGGCGTGGAACTGGCGGGCGGCTGCACGTGCACTTTATTGAGCTGGTCGTCCTGCGCCGCGGCTCGCGAAACAATCAAGGCTGCCGCCAGGCCGAGGGTGCAAAATCCGGATATCCACAGCCTGTCGCGACGCGGCCGCAGGCTGATTTTCCTGCCGCTGCAGATGCTCTTGATTTGGACCTTCACCATCTTCCATCACCTAAAGATTGGAGGCGATATTAACACGATCGATCCACAGCTGGCGTTACCAACTGGTCAACTTTTTGTCTCATTACAATCACTGTACCGCTGATTTGCAGAGGAAAACCGCTGTAACCGCTGGGATACAATCGAAACCAGGCGCGCACGAGTCTCGCAGTATGAAATTGGGGAGTCCGGCACGCAAATTCTACCGCTTTACTCGGGAGCAAGACCTTCCTCATGGCCCGCATTTACCCCTTTCGCGCCTGGCGGTACAACCCTTCCTCTGTCCGCCTGGAAGACGCCGTCACACAGCCTTACGACAAGATCTCGCCGGCGATGCAGCAGGCCTACTACCAGCGAAGCCCCTACAACCTGGTCCGCATCATCCTTGGACTGCCTGAGTTGTTCGATGCCGAACGCGGCGAAAGTGTCTATACCCGAGCCGCCCGCGACCTCCGCGCCTGGCAGCAGCAGGGGGTTCTCACCCAGGAAAAAGACCCGTGCGTCTTCGCTTACTCACAGCGTTTCAAGGTTCCCGGCACTGAAATCGTAAAAGAACGGCGCGGTTTTATCGCGCTGGGAAAACTCCATGAGTACGCCGAGCGAGTCGTCTTTCGCCATGAGCAGACCCTCTCCAAGCCCAAGAGCGATCGCCTCAACCTGCTCAAGGCCACACGCGCGCATTTTGGCCAGATTTTCATGCTTTACTCGGACCCCGCCGGAAGCGTGGAAAAAATTCTCTACGAGGGCAACGGCCCCGCCGATGGCGAAGTTACAGACGAGTACGGTGTGCTGCACCGCATCTGGCGCATCAGCGACCCGGCCACCATCCGCCTGCTCTCCACGGCGATGGACGACAAGAAACTCATCATCGCCGACGGGCATCATCGCTACGAGACCGCACTCAACTACTCGAAAGAGAACGCGCCCTCGTCGCCAGCCAAGCCCGAGTACGGCGCCACCCAGTTGCCGCAGCCGCCTTACCCTGAAGCCGCGGTCATGATGACTTTCGTCAACATGGATTCCGACGGGCTGGTCATTCTGCCCACGCATCGAGTGGTTCACGGCCTGGAAGGCTTCGACCCGGCCGCCTTTGCGCGCGCTGCTGAGCAGTTCTTCACCGTTGATGCGTTGCCGGCAACAGACGCTTCACACTACATGAAGACTCTGAGCGCCCAGCAAGGCACGGCCTTTATCGCCGTCACCCGCACGGGAGCCTTTCTGCTGCGCTCTAAACCTGAACCTGTCGCCGCCGCGCTCGCTGAGCTGCCCGAACGCCAGCGCCAGCTCGACCTCAGCCATCTACACTCCATCATCCTCGACCGCCTGCTCGGCCTGGACGCCGAAAAGGTTCGCGAGCAGACCAACATTCGCTACCTGCGTGACGCCGGCGAAGCAGTAGAACAGGTTCGCCGCGGCGAAGCCGATGTTGTTTTTCTCACCAACCCAGTCACCATGGAGCAGCTCAGGGAAGTTGCCTTCGCCGGCGACGTGATGCCCCAGAAGTCCACCGACTTTTTCCCAAAACTGCTGAGCGGCCTGACCATCTATGCGCTCGACTGAACCCAAGACGCCGATCGACTCATTCGGAGATGAACAGGCCGCAGATAGGTCTATTGCTTTGAAAGGGCATGGCTTCAGCCATGCCACAGAGCGAACAGGAATGATTGCGGCTTTAGCCACCGAGGGAATGCGCATTGTTCAAAATACATTCCCTCAGGGGCTAAAGCCCAAATTTCTATTGTCCCGGAGAGCGGCGCGGCTAAAGCCGCGCCCTTTCAAAGCCACCATATTCGCCCTGCCTGGGCCTTTTTCTCCTGTCCTGATTCAGACTGTTCGAGCGTGCCGTTATCTTCTCGCCCTTGCTGCCGCTGTATCCATCTCCGCCGCCGCGCAGGCCCCGCCCGCTCCTGCCGCCCGTTTCGCGGTCGTTCTCGATGCCGCCCACGGCGGTAACGATCCCGGCGGCCAGCTCAAAGACCAGGCCGGCGCAAACCAGCCGGAAAAGAACTTTACGCTCGCCCTGAGCGTTCGCCTCCGTTCCCTGCTGGCCGCGCGCGGCATCGCGGTCGTCACCACCCGCGAGTCAGACGCCGCCGTGGACTACGACCGGCGCGCCGAAATCGCCAACCATGCCAACGCGCAGGCGTGCCTAAGCCTGCACACTACCCAGTCCGGCTCCGGCATCCATCTCTTTGTTTCTTCGCTGCCTCCGGTCGAGCCCGCACGTTTTGTCCCCTGGAAGACAGCGCAGGCCGCCTGGGTTACGCGCAGCCTGGCCCTCGCCGGGGTTCTCAACTCAGCCCTGCTCCACGCCGGCATGACGGTCACGTTGGGCCGCTCCGCCTTGCCCGTAGTGGATAGCATGACCTGCCCCGCGGTGGCCGTCGAAATTGCCCCTGAAGTTACCTCCGGCCAGGCCCAGCCCACCGGCCCTGACGACTCCGGATACGAGGCTCGCGTGGCCCAGGCGCTGGCAGCCGCAGTTCTTCAATGGCGCGGCAGTGGCTCTCGTACCGATGCCTCGCACGGGGAGGTTGTCGTTCCGTGATCCCTCGCTACCAGACCGTGCTGTTCGTCATTCTGCTCGTGGCGTCCATTGTGATGGGCACCGTGCTGTACCAGTTGCGCGCGCGCGCCCACCTGCGCCTGCTCGCCGGCCAGGATTCGGCCCCCACGCAAGCTCCGGAAGTCGCCCCGGCTGAGCAAGCCACCCTGCTGGTCGCCAACGACGCCGACAACTCGCTCATGCCGCAGGCCCTGTCCCTGCCCCTGCCGCAAAGCCCCGGCGCTCGCGCTCGAGCCGTGCTGGGCAAGCTGCTGGACCTATACGCCGCCCCCAATTCAACCCATGCTGTTCCTGGTGGCGCGGGATCGATCACACAGGTGTTTCTGTTGCCCGCCACCAGCAATGGCGCCGCGACACCCGCGCCCAATTCAGCCCCACAAGATGCTCAATCCGGACCCCTGCTCGCCGTCGTCAACCTTACCGGCACGTTCGCTGCCAACCACCCCTCCGGCCTGGTGACCGAAACCCTCACTGTGCTCTCCATCTGCGCCACGATCCACGCCAATCTTCCGCGTGTCACCCAGGTCCGCTTTCTTGTCGATGGCCAGCCGCGGGCAACCCTTGCCGGCCACGCCGACCTCTCCCGCACCTACCTGGCCACGGAAGCCGTCCCCACGGAAGGACCTCATCAATGAATATCTCTGGGGGGAATATCTCTGGGGGCGGTTCCGGGACCCCCACCATCGGCGTCTTCGATTCCGGCTTTGGCGGACTCACTGTCTTGCGGGCGCTGCTCGACCGCTTCCCGCAGGCACGCTTCGCGTTTCTCGGCGACACCGCGCGCCTGCCCTACGGCTCCAAATCCCGCCGCACCATCGCCCGCTATGCTGCCCAAAGCGCGCAGTTCCTGGTCCGCGAGCAGGGCGCTGAGTTCCTCGTCATCGCCTGCAACACCGCCAGCGCCCTGGCGCTCGACGCCATCCAGGATGCAGTGCCTGTTCCCGTGCTCGGCGTGATTGAGCCCGGCGCCTCAGCCGCTCGCGCCGCCTCCAAAACCGGCGACGTTCTGGTTATTGCTACCGACGCCACCGTGCACAGCCATGCTTATCTCGCCGCCTGCCAGGCACAGGGGCTCCGCGCCATCGAGAAAGCCTGCCCGCTGCTCGTTCCCCTGGTCGAAGAGGGCTGGACCAATCATCCAGTCACCGCCGAGGTCATCCGCATCTATCTCGACGAGCTGAACGCAGAAGCCAAAGCCGCCGGCCTCGATCCAGACACGCTCGTCCTGGGATGCACCCACTACCCGCTCCTACGGCCGCTCATCGAAGCCGCCGTCCCGCAAGGCGTTCGCGTCATCGACTCCGCTGAGTCAACAGCAGAAACGGCTCGAGGCCAGTTTGGCAGCCGCTTCGCAACCGAACCGGCGCTCTCAAACCCTGAAATTCGCTGCTTCGCCTCAGACTCGGTAGAGAAGTTCGAGCGTCTTGGTTCGCGTTTTCTAGGCCGCCCCACCGGAAACGTCGAGTTAGTCGACCTGGGCGGCTGAAACGGCGACCGGCAACTGTCCACTGCGCACCGTCCACTGTTCACTGTGTGCGGCTGATATTCTATTAGTTGGCCCGTCATCCCCACACCAACTACGGGACCTAGAGGAACAAGAAAAGCATGATTGATTTGGCGGGTAAGACGGCCGTGGTCTTCGGGCTAGCCAACAAGCGTTCCATCGCCTGGGGAATCGCCCAAAAACTCCACGAGGCCGGCGCAACCCTGGCCATCTGTTACCAGAACGAGCGCATGAAGCTCGAGGCCGAGGGCCTCATCAACGAGCTGCCCGGCGCCTCAGGCTTCCAGTGCGACGTTTCCAACGACACCGAAATCGACACCGTTTTCGCTGCCATCAAGGAGAAGTACGGCAAGATTGCCATCCTCGTCCACGCTGTCGCCTTCGCCCCGGCCTCCGAGCTGCGCGGAGACTTCCTCAACACCAGCCGCGAAGGTTTCCGCGTCGCCATGGACGTGAGCGTCTACTCGCTCGTCGCCGTCAGCCGCGCCGCTGCCCCGCTCATGACCGATGGCGGCAGCATCATGACCCTCAGCTTCTACGCCGCGGAAAAAGTTGTCCCGCACTACAACGTCATGGCGCTGGCCAAGTCGGCTCTCGAATCTGCCGTCCGCTATCTGGCCTACAGCCTTGGCGACAAGAACATCCGCGTCAACGCCATCTCCGCCGGCCCCATCAAGACGCTGGCCGCCCGCGGAGTCGGCGACCTCGGCGACATGATGCGTGCCCACGCCGAGCGCGCTCCTCTCCACCGCAACGTCGACCAGCTTGAAGTTGGCGGCGCCGCATTATTCCTGGCCAGCGACCTGAGCAGCGCCATCACCGGCGAAATTATGTATGTGGATTGCGGCTACAACGTTATGGGGTTCTGAGGCGGCGAGTTCACATCCTAAGTCGACGGTGAATACAAATCTGGGTGCCCGAGCTTTGCTGCATTTTTATCGCAGTTAAGGCGGGATATTCATAACTACGGTTTCTTAGTGCCATTGTCGTTTCTTACGGTTTTTAGTCTCACACCGCGTAACTAATCTTCAACCGCCTCCGCCAGGTTCGTACACCGCGCCGACGCAACATAGTCGCGCAGATACTCCTCGCGGCTCACCGCTGGGGCCAGCGTCAAAACAACCTTGCAACTCAACGAGCAATCCAGATGAAGGTGTAACTCGACCTTGGGCAGCGATCGCAATTCCATGGGCTCAGAATAGCGTAAAGGCCCGAGTCAAACTCAAACCTGAGTTAACATCCCATGTCCGATATAGAAGTGTGTGAGTCTCGCCTCAACGCCCTCTGCATACCTTGAACAGTTCGAGACCCAGCTTTGAAGGAGTTATATCGAATTTCTCCTTGGGAGTATAAGTCGTGAAGTCAAAGACCTTCTCAAGCAATCCAAAATTAAATAGATAAGATACTTCTGTGGCAATTCTGTACGCGTCATACATGCCGCTAATTTGAATCATCTCTTCCGGCGTGATGATAATTTCATTCGAGCGTTCCCCTTCAACCCCTGACATCGACTCCCTGGCCCTTTTGCATCCGGCAACAAGAATGCGGGCCTGGGATTCTGTGACCTGGACAAGCAGTTCAATAAAGTCGCGATTGGATTCGTCCGTTCCCTCAGCGGAGCAGGAAGAAACCAGGAGTCCTGCCCATAGTTGCTGCATCGCACTGTCACTTGACCAAGACCCATTCCTGAGAATGCTTGCGACAATTTGCGGATGTGCATGCATGTCGTCAGCATCTGGCTCTTGAGCAAGCAGCATTTCCGCCTTCAGTGCGATCTCTATCGCACTCCTGGTTCTGGCCTCATCCAGCTCTTTGCCCAGTGACTGAATATCCTCTGGGGTTATGGAGGGACAAAGGCGACACACAAACAGAATGGTCCTGACCACCCGGAAGAGGAACGAAATCTCTTCCGTCTCCGGCCGAGCATCCGCGTTCCTGATCACAACATCCCAGAAATTTTTGTTCAGGCCTTTGGGCAGCACGAATCCTAACCCAACGCCATCTTTGCCGTAGGATGCGACTCGCGCCTGCACATCAATTTCGAACTCGGAATGGATTTCCTGCGGCCCTTCCCGTTGCAGTGAAATGGAGATCACTTCACCAATGGGCCAGCGCTCCTCGGTCTGAAGGAAGATTCCGTTCTTGCTGATTATTTTGATGCGGCCCAGCTTTGGAGCCGTGACGCTGCCGTGCATGGCGACAAGTCCGGACGGAGTTCGCCTCACAGCTCTTTCTTGCTGCGGATACCCCAGCGTGCGAATCGCGAACTTCCAGTCGTTAGTCGTATTCACGTATCAGAATCTCCTGCTGGAACAAAGCTGCCTGAGGGGTTACTGACATTCTGGAGCGCACTGTTGATGCTACATGCCAAAACCTGTTCCGGCAGCCGCACTCATATCAATTTCGCAGATGGGGTAACCAGGCAGTAAGACACTTCAGTCGATACGGCCATCAGTACTGGGGTTCCTCAGGACAGGTGCTAGTCGACGGGGAGAAGGATGCAGCGTCCCGGCAGAGGTTCAATCTGGTATAGCTTGCCTGAATTCGCCATCAGTCGATTTAAACAGCAACGACGGCATACTCTATCAGATCGCGGCCATTCCAGCTAATGGTTCTCATTTTGCACTGCCGGCACAAGATAAGTCCAGATGAATCCTGCGCCGGGAGTGCCTAAGTGCTTCAAACTCATAAGAACGAGAGGGGAAGGCTGGAAGGACCGAAGATTTGGAGCCGTGCGCGGTGCGGCAGAGCATTTTCGGAATACACTTAGATTCTTACCGTTTCA
>PKXI01000431.1 GCA_003133425.1 Acidobacteriaceae bacterium | reverse complement strand
ATTCGGCACGAACAGGTGCTCATCTGTTGCGACATTCACTCGCAGTTGATCTGCTGCGCAAGGGAGCCTCGCTCGACGAAATAGGTGATTTATTGGGCCATCGCAGCCAGAACACAACGGCAGTTTACGCCAAGGTCGATCTTGCCGCACTCCGTCCCCTTGCTCTTGCATGGCCGGGCGGTGCTCGATGAAGAAATTGCGAGATGGTGTTGAAGACTACCTGGCCCTTAGACGCGGTTTGGGTTTCAAGCTGAAGAGACACGGTCGCTTCGCGAGGGAGTTCGCAGCGGCGATGGAAAGGCGTGGAGAGGCACGGATCACGACTCGATCCGCAATCGAATGGGCCACAACTCCACAACAACTTCATCCATCTGAGTGGGCCGCACGGCTCAGTAGCGTTCGTGCATTTGCACGCTACTGGAGCACGATTGATACGTCAACCGAAATTCCTCCAGATGGGCTGTTGCCTTTCCGCCCCGGTCGCGCGAATCCATATTTGTACACAGATGAAGAGATCCAACGACTCCTCGATGCAGCAAGAAGCATGTCGGCACAGTTCCCGCTGCATCGGTCTCCCCCGACTGTGCGGGCTAGTTGAAGGAGTTCAGAATATGTCTATATGGTGTCAAGATTTCACTAGAAAAAGAGCAGTTGCCGCAGCGTTACAAGACATAGTCAGGAAGGGTAGATAGTGGCGACTATGTCTTTGGGTAGATAGTCGCCACACGGCTGCAATGGAGTTGCTTCAAGCAGGGGTCGACCGTGCCGTGATCGCTCTGTGGCTGGGACACGAATCCGTCGAAACTACACAGATCTATCTCGACGCCGACCTCGCAATGAAAGAACGTACACTAAGCAAAACTACACCTGTGGATGGCAGAAGCCTCCGTTACCGAGCGGATGATAAGCTCCTCGACTTTTTGAGAGGCCTGTAATCGGTCCCGATTATGCCGAATCGACTCACCTGAGATTGTCCTGGACCATTCAATATTCTGGGGACTGAGATTTCGATTCGGCATGATCAGGGGCTCGGCATAGCCACGATAATGCCGCACGCGGCATTATCGCCGCACGTGCGCGAAATTGTGCCAGGCTTCTGGGGGTGAGTTGGAGCAAATCCAGTTCCTGCCGGGGCACGTCTCTGTTCAAACGACAGAGCGCTATCTGGGCTCCAACCAGCAAAATGAAGCGTCTCGCAGCAAAGTCTGAAACTGCCAGACTCCAGGAGTTGCTCACTTGCTCTATCGTCGCTTTTGGGCCGTCACTTTTGAAAGGAGAAATTCTCTGTCATATTCCCCAACGTTGCACCCAGTGTGCAAACGCATGCCAGGGCGCGGATGGTCCGATAAGCCGGGTGAGCTGCCCCATTACGATCAAAAACAAGCTCCCCCACATCGTCGCGCGATGAATCCTGCGCGTGGACCACAAGTCATATCCGGCCAGCAAGAGAAGAAGAACATACGTGGCTGCATAGGCTGGGTACACTTGACGGAACAGGATCGGGACGTGCCAGCGAAAGAAAGCGGCCCGTGTGAGACAAACGGTTGCGATGATGATGAGCCGCTTGTGTGCTGCCGCATCCCTCCGCAGCGCGTACGCAAACCCCGCAAGTACAGCAAAATCAAATGCGTCTGTAAACGTGACAGAGAGAAGACCGAGCACCAGTTCCATTGCCGGAGCGCCCTTCACGCGCACGGCAAGGCCCGCGGCAGTCAGAACCACCAACACCACCATTGCAATCGCAAGCACGAACCCCGCCATGCCGAGCTTGCGGTGCCAGCCAACTCGCTTGGCTGAGATGAGCCCCGTCTGCACCATCAGCAGAATCATCCAGGCACTGAAAACCGCTGCGTGAATGTGTACAATCCGCGATGGCAACGGAGCTTGAAATCCACCCGCAAGGTAGTACGTGGGTGCAAAACCGATCGCTACGACAGTCGTCAGCAGGACAGTCATCGCGAAGAAGAACTGCCGGTCATACTTGCGTCCCGGCAGGCCTTTCGACACACTCTCTGGAACCGCTGCGTAAATTGACACGGTGCCCTTTCAAAAGCCCAAACGGGTTCGAGCGCAAGTCGTCTAAAGAGGAAAGCCTCACTATAGCATTCAAAGCGCGACCGCGGGATCAACGATGCCATTCCAATTGGAAGGCAGCGCACTCGAACCGAACCGCAATGAATGCCTCCATGCAAAAACGCAGATTCATCATGATAAGGGTGGCAAAGCAGCACCAGGCCCGCTCATTGCCGGTTTCCGCCCATTTGGTCGCCTATCCATCCCCAACTCAAAAATGGCGTTTTAAGACGGTTTCCCGGTATTCCGGCGTAACCTGTGGACAATCGCTGCGATGCACCCCCAATAAGTGTTATATTTCCTCGGCTGGCTTACGCGCGCCGCGCGCGCACAGATAGACATTCCTGCGACACCAGGGAGTTCCCCATGCTTCGTCTTCTCCGCACCGCATCCTCGCTAGAGTTCATGGCTGCGCTTTGCCTCATCGCCCCCGCAACTTCGGCATTCCCCCAGGCGCCCGCCACCGCAACCGCGCCACCCGCCTCCGCGCGTCCACCGCGCCCGGCGCCGCCTACCCGCGACCCCAATACCCCCGGTTATGTTTCCGCCAGGGAGCTACCCGACGGCGCCATCCCTCCCGCGGACGCAGACGGCAACTTCATCCTTGGGCCGACGCACAATCCGGCGCAGGACATGACGGTGCAGCCCGAAGTGCCGAAGGGAACGGTCATCGAGTTCACCATGAGTTCGGCCGACAGCAAAATCTATCCCGGCATCGCCCGCGACCCCGGCACCATTGGCACGTCCGATCCCGCCGATCCCGCCAAGCTCATCGTCACCACCAGCCACCCCGCTCCCTACACGCGCCACGTCGCCGTCTACGTCCCCGCGCAATACGTTCCGGGCACATCAGCCCCATTCATCGTCGGTGCGGACGGGCCGGATCGCGCCCTGTTTACGGCTCTCGACAGTCTCATTGCCGAGCACAAGGTGCCCGTCCAGGTCGCAATCTCCATCGGCAACGGCTCCGGCGATGCGCAGGGCAGTGAGCGCGGCCTCGAGTACGACACCATGTCCGGTCGCTATGCCGAGTTTGTCGAAAACGAAGTCCTTCCGCTGGTCGAAGCGCAGGCCCACGTCAAACTCGCGCACGATCCCGATGCCCGGGTCACCATGGGCGGCAGCTCCGGCGGCTCCTGCGCGCTCATCATGGCCTGGTACCATCCTGAGTGGTACCACCGCGTTCTCACTTACTCGGGAACTTATGTTAACCAGCAGTGGCCTTATAACCCGCAGTCCCCTCACGGCGCCTGGGAGTTTCACGAGCACCTGATTCCCAATAGCCCTGCCAAGCCGATCCGCCTCTGGATGGAAGTGGGCGACAGGGATCTCTTCAATCCAAATCCCCTCGGCGACCACATGCACGACTGGGTTGTGGCCAACGAGAACATGGCCAGGGTGCTGGCCGCCAAGGGCTATCACTATCAGTTTGTTTTCGCCCGCAACGCCGGCCACGTAGACCGCGGCGTGAAACAACAAACTCTTCCTGAGGCTTTGGAGTACGTGTGGCAGGGCTACACCGTTAAAGGGGCTGGTCAATAACGCCGAAGCCTATCGCAGATCGATAGCATTTTTCACAGAGGCCCGCAAGGAACCAGTCCATGAGGAGATCGCCGCCTCACATTTCTGGCAGAAGACCTCTTCAAAACGCTGACAGGTGCCCGGCAGAGGTCCTGGCGAGGCCCAATCTCCGGTTGGGGAAGGCTAGCCGGTGATTCGACCGCAACCCTGGAATTTAGCTTCCGATGGGGCTGGCGGTGCGATCGACTGCCAACCAACCAGCAAATAATCGTTCAGAACGAGAATGCGGCCTGCGCAAAGATGCGTCGCGCAGCCGAACCGGTGCTGAACGCTCCGCCGGCCAGAGACGTGGAGCGATTGAAATATGAAGTGCCGAGCACACCCACAGGCGTTCCATAGTCAATGTTATTGAAAACATTAAGCACCTGAATACTGAAGCGCAATGCATATGTGCGTCCCCCGCTTCCCGACGCAGTGCCCACGGCTGGCGCCCCGCCGTCACCGCTGCCAAGTCCTCCTCCACCAAGGCTTCCTCCGCCCGGGCCCCCTCGACCCGGCCGTGTGGTGTTGCTGCTCGGAGCGCTGATTAACGTGCTATCGTCCCCCCCTCCACGGTTCGCACCTGCGAGTTTGCCGCCGAACCCGAAAGATCGGCTAATGCGCAAATTCACAGCCACCGCCGCAGGCCCGCTCCCTCGATTCACGGGAACCAGGGTCTCGCCCGCAAGTGCGGCACTATCGAGAACACCAAACGGAGTCACCACCTGATCTGCCACAGGAGTAGATGTTGTCGCATAGGTCGGCCGCTGGTTGAACAGGTTATTCAACGGATCGGCGGCGAGCGTGATGTTAAAGGGCCGTCCCGATTGAGTAACCAGGAAGGGATTAAAGGTCAGTCCCCATGGACCGTTATAGGTTCCCGTCAGGAATGCTACATTCCGCAAAACAAAACCGGCTCGTCCATAATCCTGATCGAGATCATAGGCGTTCGAAACAGCATTGTTGCCATCAGGACCAGCCCCGTTGCTTGTTGCCGAGGAGTAGGTATAAAACCCGCTCAATGACAGGTTCTTCCCGGCCCTGGCGCTGAAGCTGGCGATAATCTGATTCTGCTTGAAAATTGCCTCTGGGAAATACTGGTAGAGGAAGCTCTGCGAGCTGGTCTGCGGAGTACCCCCGATGGCCTGGTTGGCATTCCGAAGCACCTGCTGGTGAACGCCAAACGAGTGCAGATACGTAAGCGTTACGCTCGCGCCCGCCAGCAATTGCCTCTCAATACTTGCTCCCGCTTGCTCGGTGTAAGTTGCGTGGTAGTTCGGCGCAATCTCATAGTGGACGGGCGCTGTGTTCGTCGTCCCGACTCCTGTGCCGCTCGCGCAGGTTGTCATGTCGATGCTGTCCAGAGAGGTCGCGCTTGAGCTGCAGTTCGGATCAGTCAGCACGATCTGTGTCACTCCATCGGCATGTTGAATGGTCATCAGGTTTCGAGTTCCAACCCGGTCATAAAAGAATCCATATCCGGCGCGAACCACCGTCCTGGTCTTTTTCCCCTTTCCGCCATCGAGCGCATAGGTCAGTGCCGCGCGCGGAGCCCAGTCATCGTGATCGGCAATATGGTTCTGCGCCTCCCACCTAATCCCACCTGAGACTGTAAGCCGGGGGTTCACCCGCGCATCATCCTGCGCAAACAAAGCAACGTCAAAAACATTCGCCACCGCCGATGGATTGCCGGCGGCGTAACTGGCCGATGAAGGACCAAATCCCTGTTGTACCAGGCTGTTGAAGCTCTTGCCGCTGGCCAGGCCATTCGCTAACTGCTCATACACCTGGGTCGCGGAGTACGTGGTTTGCCCAATGGTAGCGGGAGAAAAATCGAACCTGCCGTTAAAGTTTGCGTTGCTCTTATTGGCGTCGCGGTTGTCGCGGATGCGCGTTCCGAATTCGATGGCGTGGATGCCGTGGCTCAGCGTGCTGAGGTTCTGGAATTCGAGGGCGACCCGATGATCCTGGCTTGTCTGGCCGGTAAAGCCGCCGCCCACAAAATCGCCCGCCACGCTGACGGTGCGCTCGGTCGAATCCGGGTAGTGATTTTCATCGTGCCGCTCAAACTGAAAACGGCTCTCGTTGATGAAGTGATCGTTGAAGATCGTCGAGCTCGACATTTGCACGGTGTGGTCGGAGTTGGACTCGTGCGTTGAGCCGCTGGTCAGAGTGCCGGGGCCGGAGTCGAGGTTACCCTTTTCATTCTCATACCAAAAACCGTACCGCGCAGTCATGGTCGTCTTGCCCATCTGCCAATCGAACCGCAACGAGGCGTTGTCCCGAATGTGCGGGCTCAGAAGGCTGACGGCATAGTTATTGTTGTCCACGTAAACACCGGCGCTGTTCGGCAAAACCGCATCCGGAATTACCCAGGCGTTGACGTTTTGCTGGTTGCGGCTATCCACGCTGAGAAAGAAAGAGGCGCTTCTTGAAATTGCCCCGCTCAGCGAGCCGCTGAACTGGTAGCTGTGATACTCCGGAATGTTTGCCGTGAACGGATTGCCCGTATTGAAGGACTTGTCGTTGCCCTGCAGAAGAGCTTGTCCATGCAGCTTCTCCGTTCCCGGCTTGGTAAGGATCTCAATGCGTCCATAGCCCAGCCGGTCGAATTCAGCCGAGAAGGGATTTTGGTTTACCCGAATCTGCAGGATCGCCGACTTCGGGGGAAGTTCGCCTCCGCTGAACCCGTCAATAAAGATCTCTCCGCCGTTGGGGCCGGCAGCCGGCCCGGCCAATGCCGATAATTCGCTTGCCAACTCGTCCGGGTCGTCGGCAAGTGCCTGAAGATCTTCGCCTTTGAGCACCACGGCGCTCGTGTTGCCACCCGCTTCGACGTTGACCTCAGCAACTTCGTCGGAAACCGAAACACTTTGCTGGGCAACTTCAATGGCCATCACAATGTCAATGCGCTTTACCTGATTCGCAGCCAGCGTGATGATGCCGGATTGGAAGGGTACGAAGCCGGAAAAAGTGGCGCGAATCTTATAGTCGCCAGGCTTGAGGCCTCTGATCAGAAAGCTGCCGGACGCATCCGAAACGGCCGAGGCCACGTCTTCTCCCGAGGTTGTGGTAATCGTGATCTTCGCACCGGGCATCAGCGCTCCTGAGGGGTCGGTGACCTGCCCTCGGACTGAGACTGCCACCGGCGGAGCGGTTGGCTGCGCGGCTCCGCTGACCCCGGGCTCATGAGCCTGTGCCAATATTTGCACGATGCACGAAAAACCAAACAACCCCAAAAGCAGGGAGCGAGGGAGGCCTAACCACCACGATTGCATGTATTACAGAATAACGGTAATTGCATTGAGAATGGTGTGATTCCTGTCGCAAGAGACGCGGCCCGCACCTGGCGTTGAAACGTAGTTACTTCGCAACCGATCCTTGCCTGACGCGGCCGGATCAGGGAATCTAGCCACTGATGCTGGTGAGATAATGCGATGTTTTTGTCGAATTCTTTTGTAACAATGCCGGCGAAGATGCCAGAGGAACCCGGGTTTCGAGCGGTTGGTCGCCAAACAGGAAGTAACCCGTTTTTTTAAACAAGTAAGCCCTCGACCAAGCGAACTCGGGAGCAACAGAGATCTTTTCCTGAAGCGCTCGATCCCCTTAGTTGCTCCGTCGATTTCTGCTGAGATCCAGTGTCTCAAGTGCTCGATGGCTCCAACTGCGCATCCAGGTCCAAGGAGCTTCCCGACGCCATGCGGATGAGCTTTCCAGCACCTACACTTTCGTCCCACTCGAGGAATCCGGCAGAAGAGATGTGAACTCGCAAATCCTTCTCGGGCGGCAGGAGAATAGCGCGATCTGACAAACAGCCTTCCGAGAAGTTGAAACGGTCAGGTTCGTCTTGGGAGGTTACCTTGATGTCCAATATCGCGATTGGAGCGCCGGTTCTGTGGTTTGTCAGATGAATGTGGAGGAAGCCAGCTTTGGGTGGGAGGCGAAAATTGAATTCTGCTTTAGATTGCTGAGGCGAAAGTATTATCTGCGCGATGCCGCCATAAACTCCCGGGCCAGTTGGAATCTCTCTCACAAGCCCAGTGGCGTATTCCGAATACCCGGCTTTTTCATCATCAGCATGGACTGTATATGCGCCCCTTGAGGAGAGATTTTCAAAGCGGTATTTGCCGTTTATATCCGTTTTTGTTGTGGGTAACATTGTACCGAACCCACCCCCCAGCGGGTGAGCCCTCAAGCCAATTCCGCTGGCTGGCTGGCCATTCTGATCGACGACTGTTCCGTAAATCACTCCGCTTGGAGCAAAGTCATCAGGCTGCTGCGCCGGCGCATTCGCAACGAGCAGAGCACCGAGAAGTAGGAGCGCTCTCTTCATGACGAGGGATTCTATCACTGGCTTCACGACTCATGCTGTGACGCATCGGCGCGGCCATTCACCATAGGTTTCAGTGTCGCTATCGGTTTGTCGCCGATCCGGAAGTAGGCGTGGTCTGGCTCACGTTGGGTAATTTCTAATCACCTTTCACTGAAAACTAACTCCTGCAAGGGGTCCGATGTACACTGAGCCGTGTACTGATTACAGGAGACATTGGCAATGAGCACAGTGGGCTCGGATCTGGACCAGATGCTGGATCTGGCGTGGGTGCGTTCGCAGTTTCCATCGCTCGAATCGCGGATAAACGGGCAGACGGCAGCCTTTTTGGACGGCCCTGCGGGTACCCAGGTGCCCAGCCAGGTCATTGCCGCGATCCAGAGCTATCTAATGAATTCCAACGCCAATACGCACGGAGCCTTCTTGACCAGTCGGCGTAGCGACGAGATGATCGCCAACACGCGTGCGGCAATGGCGGATTTTTTCCATTGTGAGCCGTGCGAGGTTGTCTTTGGTCAGAACATGACCACCCTTACCCTTGCGTTGTCGCGGGCGATTGGACGAGAGTTGGGGCCGGGCGATGAGATTCTCCTGACTACTCTCGATCATGACGCCAATTTCTCGCCCTGGAAGGCACTTGAGGAAAAGGGAGTGGTCATCAAGGTAGCGGATATTCGCGAAGAGGACTGTGCGCTCGACCTCGATGACCTGAAAAGCAAACTGAGCCACCGAACGCGGCTCGTGGCCGTAGGCTATGCGTCCAATGCGGTGGGAACCATCAATCCAGTTGGAGAGATCACGCGCCTCGCCCATGCTGCCGGCGCAATGACATTTATTGACGCGGTGCACTATGCCCCTCATGGTCTAACCGACATCAAAGAGCTCGATTGCGATTTTCTGGTTTGCTCTCCGTACAAATTCTTCGGGCCACACATGGGCACGCTCTACGGAAAGCGAGAACATTTAGAGCGATTCCAGCCCTACAAGGTACGGCCGTCAACCGATGAGATTCCGGATCGGTGGGAAACCGGCACCCAGGCACACGAGTTGATCGCCGGGGTCGGTGCGGCAGTCGAATACATCGCGGGCGTGGGCCGCCACAGTGACCCAACCGCAAAGACGCGGCGGGAAGCGCTGGCAGCAGCCTATCGCACCACGGTCGCCTACGAGCGACGTCTGATCGCGAAGCTGATCGAGGGCTTGCAGATGATTCCGAGCGTACGCATCTACGGGATCACCGATCCCAAGCGATTTGAGGAACGCTGCTCGACACTCTCACTCCGCATCGGGGATCATTCTCCGAAGATGATTGCCGAATTTCTCGCCGGGCAAGGCATCTTCACATGGGACGGCAACTACTATGCGCTCAATTTGACGGAGCGCCTTCAAGTAGAACAGAAAGGCGGAATGCTGCGCATCGGCCTAGTGCATTACAACACGCTGGAAGAGGTGGGCCGCCTGCTCAGCGCCCTGCGCGAATTCGCTTCGCTGAACCGATGATCGAACTGCAGTCGCAAGTGACTCGCGGATAGGTTCCGGCCGCAAAGGCGCTCGCTGGGGGGAAGTCTGAAAGGGCTGACCTTTTGAACGTTGTGGAGTCTTATCTCGAGCGTCGTAGCCATCTGGCTGAACGCGAGATGCGATGGCTCTGCACATGTCAGAGGCGTGATTTCGTTAACACCGCTTACAGGTATTGATCAAGTGTAGAGTCGAGATGTGGCGC
>PKXI01000290.1 GCA_003133425.1 Acidobacteriaceae bacterium | reverse complement strand
GCTCTATAGCAGTATTTGTGGGTGAAGAAGGCGGTGGAAGATGCCGCTCCGTGGAAAAGTCCAAGAGCAGGACTTTCCCCCCTCGCTTGGAAATCCCGCAAGTGCAGCAGGATTTCCACTTCTCCCACCGCCCCTGCCGCGACGAGGAGTATTTTGATTTTCCCGTTTAAGAAGAAATAGCTGATCCCCAGCGTGTTGGCTTAGTCTGCTGTTTACCAAGACAAAAGACCAAAGCTCACAGGCAGGAGAGATCAGCTATTAAGCTTCAGATTAAGACCCTAGTACTACAGTTGTACTTNNTAAGCTTCAGATTAAGACCCTATTGAATCGAATACAAGCCTTTGTCGGCTTTGTTTATCAGGACGTGCGCCTCTGCCTCGACAGCCAGAGCCATGCCGAGCGGATCGAGATCACTGTTGTGCCGCATGGCGGCATCCGTGGGCGCTGCTCCGAGTGCCAGCGTCCAGCTCCTGGATATGACCGTTTACCCGAGCGGCGCTGGCTATTTGTGCCGCTGTGGGGGATACCGACCTGGTTTCGCTACGCGCCACGGAGGGTCGAATGCGCCGAGCACGGCGTGGTGGTGGAACATATTCCATGGAGCGACGGCAAGCGGCCGGTGACCGTGGCCATGATGGGATTTCTCGCCCGTTGGGCGCGACGGCTGAGTTGGCGGGAGACGGCGCAGGTCTTTCAGACCAGTTGGGAAGCGGTCTATCGCTCCGTCGAGTGGTTTGTGGAGTATGGCTTGGCGAATCGCGTGTTACAGGAGATCGAAGCGATCGGCGTGGACGAAATTCACTGGGGACACGGCATGAAGGCCGACAACTTCCTGACCGTGATCTACCAGATCGACGCTGGCTGCCGGCGGCTGCTGTGGATCGGCAAGCGGCGCACGGAGAAAACACTCCGACAGGGTTTGAAGACGCTAGGGCCGGCGGTGGTCCACGGGATGCGCTTCGTCTGCAGCGATATGTGGAAGCCCTATCTCAACGTTCTTGCCGCCGAAGCGGGACAGGCGCTGCATGTGCTCGATCGCTTCCATATCACCCAGCACATGAACCAGGCCGTGGATCAGGTGCGCCGGGCGGAGGGAACCCGCCTGAAAGCCAAGAGCAAAGACGAAGCCAAGCAACTCAAGAACATGCGCTGGTCGCTGTTGCGCAAGGGAAGCCGGGTGCGCGGAAAAGCTCGCAAGAAGCTCAACGCGCTGATCGCCAGCAAGCTGGACACGGCCAGGGCCTGGGAGTTGAAGGAAGCATTCCTGCACTTCTGGAAGTACAAGTCACCCCTCTGGGCCGCGGGCTTTCTGGATGCCTGGTGCGACCGCGCTCTGCGCAGCCGCCTGGAACCCATGCAGAAAGTTGCTCGCATGCTGCAGAACCATGAAGGACTTTTGATGAACTGGTTTCGCGCCAAAGGAGAGCTTTCCAGCGCCGCCGTCGAGGGTCTCAACAATAAGATTCGTGTGGTAACTAGACGTTCCTATGGATTTCGCACCTTCAAAGCAATGGAAATGGCCCTGTATCACACACTTGGAAGACTGCCGGAACCGGAAACCACCCACAGATTCTGCTGAAGAGGCTCTTTTTTAATGTTTCAGAATCTCATAATCGCAGGGAAGGCAGATTGTGACGTAGTCACGCTCTTTCCGTCCCGGCTCCGGCACGTGATTCGCTTATAGCGAGTTCTGCACTCGTGGGGCAAGGGGCAGATCGCTTCCCCTAGCGTGAGTTGACCCGATGATCCAGAGAACAACGTCGAATACACGAGCTGGGTACATGTGTGAGAGTTCCCCCAGCCTGCGACACAGCAGCTCGTCCTACTGAGATGTGCAGAGTGTGCAGTTTTCATCGTGGCAGACAACTCTGCATCTTCGATGAGATGGAGACACCTGTTGTTCGCAACCTTGTCATCAGCTTGGAACGCCTGCACCAGTCACGCCTAGATGATGGATGCAGCCGGTGACATCAGCCGTTGGCGCTGTGTGCATAGTATGCAGGTCTCATCGTGGCAGAGAGATCATCTGAGGTGGATGGGTGGAGGAACCGCACTGCTCCCACCGACCTCATTCATGTGGGTGCGTAAGAATTGGCATCGTGAGGACCTGCGCCATGCTGGTGCCCTCGGTGGCACTTTTCTATGGGGTACCTACCGAATGTTCATCGACCCCTTAGAAACGAACGAAGTCGATGATGTCATCGGACAGCCTTGGAGACGGTGTGTATGCAGTAAAGCCGCACGAGCTGTTCCAAACCCTGCCATCATCCTCGTGCGCCAGCACCCGCACCAGCCAGCCCTCAATACTGGATGCAGCCGTTGGCCTCAGCCGTTGGCGACCACTAAGAGCTGTCCGGCGAATGACCCTGCTGTCTAATTCCGCTCACACCCAGCAGTGACACTTCGTCCGATCAAGAGAGCCTCATGCAACAGAAGGAAGCTGTGGTTGCTCCGCGTTGTGTTCGGGCAACTGATCGAGCAGGACCGCATTGAGCAGCGACTTGTGCACCTGGATGCGACCGTTGTTGTTGTAGTCGATGAGGCCGAGTGCGCGAAAGCGATTCATGAACAGGCTGACACGGGACCGTGTAGTGCCGATCAGTTCGGAGAGGGTCTCTTGCGTAATGGGAGGAATGAATTTCTCCGGCTCTCCTGGCTTTCCAAACTCCGCCATCAACAGCAGAATCCTCGCCAGCCGCTTTTCGCTGGAATTGAAGAGCTGGTCCAACAGGTCGGCCTGGGAGCGCAAGCTGCGCTCCAGCAGGAACTTCAGGAACAGGTCGGAGAACTCATGCTTCTGGTGCATGACATGGATCATCTCCTCCCTCGTAATCTTGAGCGTTGTGCAGTTGTTGAGGGCGGTGGCCGTGGACAAACGCAGCCCAGGCACGGAGGCCACCGCCGACTCGCCAACAAAGTCACCGGAAGAGAGCAGCGTGATGGTGGTCTCTTTGCCGCTGTGCGAAACCACGGTTAGCTTTACCCGCCCTTGTTGAAGATAAAAGACGGAGTCTGCCGGGTCCCCCTGGGTGAAGAGTTTCTCCTTCTCCTTCAATTCGACGATTCGTCGGCCACGACCGGCGTGGGAGAGGAAAACGGCAGGGTCGAATACGGAGTTGCTTTTATTGGTCGTCAGCACGGAACCTCCTTCGATGTATCCCGCAAGCGCAATCTGGATTGCGGTGGTCAACCCAAAAGGCCAAGGTAATTCCTTCAAGGAGAAAACGGCGTTCCGCACAGTCTGACCTGGAAATCAGGCTCCGAGTTGCTTCCCTCGAGAAAGGCCGCAACTTTCGGCACATGCTTCGGGCACTACAGGCCCAATTCACAAGTGTCTTGCCTATAGTCGACTAGATCCAAAACATTGTCTGTTCTGTCTTGCTCAATGCTTAGTGACTTCGCGGATACCCGCCCCTGGCCGTCCAGCCCACCTCGGCTCTGGTGTCGCGCTCGGAGTGCCGAACGTGGAGTCCAACGGCTGCGCCCAGCCCTTGCAACCAGCCGTGGAGACCTCGTTGGTCTCAGTGCCGTCTGATCGAGGCTATCCAATGAATG
The DNA here is from genome assembly GCA_003133425.1 of Acidobacteriaceae bacterium. Next base: position 19,929 of record PKXI01000290.1, on the reverse strand, counting down.
ATGACTCGTCACGGGTAGAGCAGTGGATGCCCAGAACAGGCTCAGGAAGTCTTGGTTCGCGTTCCGGCTGAGGCTTTCGATTTCTCCACTCGCGTTCAGCTCTGCGTTCGGCTGCCCTCTCCTGATCCTGGAGCATCTTCCATTCCGCCGTATCCGGTTGCAAGCCTTCACCGAACTTGATCGGCTTGTAGACTTTCCCATTGAATCGAGCCTGGCGCGTCATTCCACGAAGGTATCAAGGGCAGGGACCACCTTGCAGTGTCACCGCGCACACCGTAGGGGGGTAGGGGGTCAAGAAGATGCCAACCTGCGACTCGGCCGGTACCGTACCAGAGTCTTCGATCGACATCCGCGTAATGGATCTTTTGCCCCCTCGGTGCATACTGTGCAGTGACGGCCAGCCCCGGATGGTTCCCACCAGCGATTCGTGAGCGACGGCCAGCGTATCGATAGCAGGGATTCTCCACCAGCCGTGACGGGATTCAAACACCGCAGAACCATACCAGGATGGAGCCACAATGACCGACTGCGCGTCGCCGGGTCTCTGGATGGGTTGACCCTCACTGTTTCCATTGGACACGCTGCCCATCGACTCGGGCACAGGATTGGGATCTGGTCATTTCACGAGACGATTGTATTCACTGTGTCATGGATTCATTCCGAGCATGTTGGCCGTAGTCGAAGTATGGCGCGAGATTTTGCTGAAAAAATGCTGAAAAGTGCTGAAAAAATGCCGAACAAAAAATCGTTTCTCACAAGATTTCCACAGGTCATGGAACCCCTACGCTCAGGTACATCTGCTCTGTCGCGCACCAGTACGCCCCACTGCAGAAGAGATGTAAGCCGCTGATTTAAAGTCTCTTGATCAGTATGCCGCAATCCCGGTGAGGTGCTGGCCGAGGATGAGCGTGTGGATGTCGTGGGTGCCCTCATAGGTTTTCACGGACTCCAGATTCATCATGTGGCGCATGATGGGGTAGTCCTCCGTAATTCCGTTTGCGCCCAGGATGTCGCGAGCCATGCGTGCGCATTCGAGAGCCATCCATACGTTGTTGCGCTTGGCCATGGAGATGTGCTGGTGGCCTACGGTGCCCGCATCTTTGAGGCGGCCGACGTGGAGCGCGAGCAACTGGGCCTTGGAAATTTCACTGGCCATCCAGACTAATTTTTCCTGAATGATCTGGTGGCTGGCGATGGGCTGGTCGTGAAATTGTTTTCTAATTTTGGAGTATTGCAGCGCGGTTGAATAGCAGTCCATAGCGGCGCCGATGGCACCCCAGCTTATGCCGTAGCGCGCCTGGTTGAGGCACATCAGCGGACCCTTCAAGCCTTTGGCGCCGGGCAGCATGTTCACAGCGGGCACATGCACATCCTGAAGCGAAAGGCCGCTGGTCGAGGAGGCGCGGAGGCTCCACTTGCCGTGAACTTCCTGCGCGGAAAAACCGGGGCGATCGGTCTCGACGAGGAAGCCTCTGACAGAATCATTTCCGCCGTCTGCGCCTTCGCCTTCGAGCTTGGCCCAGATCACTGCCACATCGGAGATGGTGCCGGAGGTGATCCACATTTTTTCGCCGTTGAGAATGTACTCATCGCCGGACTTGCGGGCGCGGGTGGTCATGCCTCCCGGATTTGATCCGAAGCCAGGTTCGGTGAGTCCGAAGCAGCCGAGCTTTTTGCCGCTCGCAAGCGCCGGGAGCCAGGTCTTCTTCTGCTCTTCAGAGCCGAAGGTGTAGATGGGGTACATGACCAGGGCCGACTGCACGCTGACAAAGCTGCGCAGGCCGGAGTCGCCGCGTTCCAGCTCCTGCATCACCAGGCCGTATTCCACATTCGACATGCCGGCGCAGTCGTAGCCCTCGATGGTGGCGCCGAAGAAACCCATCTCGCCCATCTGGGGAACGAGCTCGCGCGGAAAGCGGCCCTCGCGGAAGCAATCTTCGATGATGGGAATCAGGTTGTCTTCGACGAAGTCGCGGGCGGTGCGGCGGACGAGCAGTTCGTCTTCGTTGAAGCTGGAGTCGAGATGGAGAAAGTCGAAGTTCTGGAATTTGAAAGCCATTATGCACCTGCCGTTCTTTTGGAACTCAAAACAGGTAAGGCTAGCAGATCGGGGACAGGGCCGGAAAGAACACCCTATTCCAAAAACTCGCGCACGAACGGATCCTCGGACTTGACCAGGTCGTGGAGGGTGCCGTCGAAAATGAGGCGGCCTTCTTCGAGCATGAGGAACTTGGTGTTGGGGTTAGTCTGCCCTTTGGGGAGGGGGACCATGCGGTTCTCTTCGGTGTCGAAGCGGTGGGAGCAGAGTGTGAAGGCGTCCTGGAGCCGGTGAGTGACGAGCATGGACGGAGTCTGGTGGACATCGCGCTCCTTGACGATGAGTTCGATGATTGTGGTGGAGGTGACGGGGTCCAGGCCGCCGGTGGGCGAATCGTAAAGCAGCAGCTCGGGATGGCGAATGAAAGCGCGGGCGATGGCCACGCGGCGCTTCATGCCGCCGGAGAGGCTGGAGGGAAAGAGCGAAAATGTCTGTTCGAGGCCCACAAAGGCCAGGGCTTCCCGAACGCGGATATCGATTTCGTCGTCGGGAACGAGTTCCTGAATAAGTTGGTAGGCGACATTGTCGCGGACGGAGAGGGAATCGAAGAGCGCGCTTTCTTGAAAGACCATGCCGGTCCGAATGCGAAGAGGGAAGAGATTCCTTTCGGGCATGGTGGCTATCTCTTCACCGAAGAGCTGGATGCTTCCCTGGTCGGGGCGGAGCAGTCCATCGCAGAGCTTGAGCAGGACGCTCTTGCCGACGCCGGCGGGGCCGAGGAGAATGCGCGTCTCTCCAGGCGCCAGGGAAAACGTGATCTCCTCCAGAACAGGCGGTCCGTCGAAGGCGATGGTGACATTGCGAAAGGCCAGGACGGGTTCTTGACCGGATGGCACCGGATCAGGTTGGGCTGGGTCCGGCAGTCCGTAAGCAGTGGGGACCGTCATATGGCGGGGAAGAGTGCAAGCAGCAACCTGGTGAGGAGGAAGTCCACGAGGATGATGAGCACTGAAGAGTTGACCACAGCCTGAATGGTGGAGCGGCCTACGCCCTGGGTTCCCCCAGTGGTTCTCAAGCCATAGAAGCAGCCGACGGAAGCGATGATGTAGCCGGAGAAGAGCGGCTTGACCAGTCCCTGGATGATGTCGGGATAGCGGAGGGACTCCCAGGCCTTTGAGAAATACTGGGTGCCGTTCTGGTGATTCAGAAAGACGGTGACGGCGCCGCCGCCGAGGATGCCAAAAGCATCGGCGACGATGGTGAGAAAGAAGAGCATGGTGATGCAGGCAAAGATGCGTGGGGTGACCAGCTTGCGCATGGGGTCGACGCCAAGAGCGCGCATGGCGTCAATCTGCTCGGTGACGACCATCGACCCGAGTTCGCTGGCCATGGAGGATGCGTTGCGGCCGGCCACCATGATTCCGGTGAGCACCGGGCCCAGTTCGCGGATCATGGTGATGCTGACGAACTGGCCGGTGACAGCGGTGGCGCCAAACTGGGAGAGCGTGGCCGCGGACTGCAGGGCGAGCACGCCGCCGGTGAAGAACCCGGACAGCAAAACGATGGCCGTGGAACCGACGCCGATAATGTCGGACTGAATGAGAAAGTCGGACAGGTAGCGGGGCTGGCTGTAGAGGTTCGTGAACGCGCGCCAGGCGAACAGAGAATAGTCCTGTACGGTGAGCACGATTTGTTTGGCGGTGCGGTCAATCGTGAATGTCGCCATTAGTTGTGCCGGATTGCCTGAAGACGCTATGTGCTTCTGCCTTCGACAGAATAGCGCATGGGGCGACAGGATTGCGCATGAAGCCGCCGCTGTTTCATCTTCGTCCGGTCCTCAGCAGCGGGCTGGATTCGAAAAAAGTTCAGCGGCGGACACGAGGCTGTGGATTTGGCCGTATTAAACGCCGTAAGTGCATGAAGAGAAAGGCGGATGGATAATTTGCTATCTCCAGTAGGCGGATGGGGGATAGCGGGCATCTAAGCAGGCATAGGAGGTGACCGATGCACCTGTTTCGGATTCGGCTGATCCTTGCCTTGATTTTTGGCGTTACGCTGATCTCGGCAGCCTCCACCTATTTTGATGTTCTTGCTCACAAGCACGTGTTGCGCGTGGAACTGGAACGCCGCACGAAATGGATGGGCACGAGCATAGAGCCTAATGTAGCTGAAGCGCTTGAGTATGGCGATCTGGAAGCAATTCCTGGCATGACCGAGGCTTTGAAGTCCAGTACAGGCGCGCTTGCGCTGGCGGTGTATGACGGGCAAGGGAAGTTAGTTGCTTGCTCGGGGCCTCCGGACGTGTTGCAGGCCTTGCCTTACGGACTGGTAGCGAAGTCGATTCAAAAAGGAGCTGAGGTCAACGCATTCGGGCACACGGGCGATTGGCAATGGCTCGAAGAGGCGTTGCCGCTTCACGATGGAAACAAGCTTGAGGGAGTGATTGGGATTGTGGCCGATGCCGGCTATATCCGCAGCGAAGGAATCGCAGTATGGCAGCGCAGTTTCTGGCGCATCGTCGCGCTGGTGGTTCTCATCGTGGTGGTGACGCTGGCAATGGTGAGCTGGTTCCTGCTGCGCCCCATGGCGCAAGTGGCGGAACGGCTAAGGCGATTGCGCACGGGCTCCATTGAAAAGTCGGCCAAGCCAAGCGTGGGGGATCTGAACCTGTTCTCTCCGCTGGCCCTTGAAGTGGAGACGATGGCGGAGAGCTTGATCGAGGCACGGGCCGCGGCTGCCGCTGAGGCCCGGCTGCGGGATGCAGGGGAGCATCAATGGACCGCGGAGCGCCTGGCCGTACACATGCGTGACCGGTCCGGCTCGAGTCGCATCTTCGTGGTGTCGAATCGCGAGCCATACGTCCATGTGCATCAGGGGCGGGAGACGGTGTGCATTGTGCCTCCCAGCGGGCTTGTGACGGCGATCGAACCGGTGCTGAGGGCGTGCGATGGGGTGTGGGTTGCGTGCGGAAGCGGCAATGCCGACGCCACGATGGTGGACGATTTCGACCGCCTGCGCGTGCCGCCCGACGATCCGCGCTACACGCTGCGGCGGGTGTGGCTTTCGGCTGAGGAAGAGTCGCAGTACTACGATGGTTTTGCGAATGAGGGCTTGTGGCCGCTGTGCCATATCGCGCACACGCGGCCTATCTTCCGCGCGGCAGATTGGGAATGTTATCAGCGGGTGAACGAGCGCTTCGCCAGCGCGCTTCTTGAAGAGATGGAAGGCAGCGAGAATCCAGTGGTCTTTGTGCAGGACTACCACTTCGCTTTGCTGCCGCGGCTGGTTAAGGTGGCGCGGCCGGATGCGCGGGTAGCGATCTTCTGGCACATTCCATGGCCGAACCCTGAAGCCTTCGGGATCTGTCCCTGGCAGGCCGAGTTGCTTGACGGCATGTTGGGTGCCGATCTGATGGGGTTCCACATTCCGTTGCACTGCAACAATTTTCTTTCCACTGTAGACCGGGTTCTGGAGGCGCGCACCGATCGCGAGCACATGACAGTTCTTCGCAACGGGCACCAGAGCACAGTGCGGCCTTATCCGGTGAGCGTGGCCTTTGAAGGACCACTGCGGGAAGTAAACTCCGGAGCACTGGAGCAGGCCGTGGAAGAAAAGGAAATTGCATTTGCGCGCACGGAGCTGTTGAGAGAGTTCGGCGTGAAGGCAGAGAGCCTGGTGCTGGGTGTTGACCGCATGGATTACACCAAGGGAATCGTGGAGCGGCTGCTGGCGATCGAGCAATTGCTGGAGGCGCATCCCTGGCATCGCGAACGGATGACAATGGTGCAGATTGCGGCGCCGAGCCGGACGCGCATCGCGAGCTATGCGGAACTTGGCCGGCAGGTAGAGCAGACTGTAGAGCGCATCAATATTCGTTTTGAAACAGCGCGCTGGAAGCCGATTGTGCTGATCGAGCGCCAGTGCAGCCATGAAGAGGTGAGGCGCTGGTACCGGGCGGCGGATGTGTGCCTGGTGACGTCGCTGCACGATGGGATGAACCTGGTGGCCAAGGAATATGTGGCTGCGCGCGAGGATGAAGACGGCGTGCTGGTGCTGAGCAAGTTCACGGGAGCAGCGGTAGAGCTGCGGGATGCATTGATTGTGAATCCGTACGACATTGCCGCAGTGGCAGAGGCGATTCATGAGGGGCTGGAGATGAACCCGGCGGAGCGGCGGCATCGGATGCGGCGGATGCGGCGGCAGGTGAATGAACACAATATCTACCGCTGGGCTGCCAGTATATTGGGCGATTTGCGCGAGTTGCGCATGGAAGGCGCGGATGGCGCTGAGGTGCGCCGTGCCACGTCTATGTCTGTGCCTGCGACGGACGACGTCGCGGATGAGAAATTAGCATAGAAAGCGAGCGAAGGTTGAGGGAAGCAGCAGCAGAGAAGCTGGAGGATTTCTTTCGTGCTTTTACGGGCGCGAGAAGCCCGCTGTTGCTCCTGGACTACGACGGCACACTTGCGCCGTTTCGTTTGGACCGCTTTCAGGCCCGTCCGTGGGTGGGTGTACGGGAATTGCTCATGCGTATCGAGAAGCAAGGACGCACGTACATGGCAGTGGTCACCGGGCGGCCGGCTGCGGAGATTGCACCGCTGTTGGGGTTGGAGGCATCGCTCGAAGTGTGGGGGCTGCACGGAGCGGAGCGGCTCTATCCCGATGGCCGGCGCGAATTCGAGGAGGCTTTGCCAGCGACTCGCGCGAAGCTTGACGAATTGCGCGAGCGGTTGCAGGGCGACAGCCTGGGCGGCCTGTTCGAAAACAAGGCGAATGGAGTGGTGGTGCACTGGCGGGGCACCTCGCCGGAAAAGGCGAGACGGATCGAGCGGCGGACGCGCGCGCTGTTTGAGCCGTTGGCGCAGATGGATGGATTGGCGCTGCTGGAGTTTGAGTCCGGACTTGAGTTGCGTACCGGCCGCGATAAGGGTGAGGCGGTGGAAGCGATCGTTGAAGAGATGTGCACAGGCGGCCCGGTTGCATTCCTGGGAGACGACGTGACGGATGAGACGGCATTTCGGGCCGTGAACCGAATCCCGGCACCGCACCTGAGCGTGCTTGTGAGGGGTGAGCCACGCGAGACGGCGGCGGATATCTGGCTGCGGCCGCCGGGCGAGGTGAAGGGGTTTCTGGAGAGGTGGATTGAAGCAGCTGGTAGCTAGAAGCTATCTTTTCTACTCTCTGCCCTTTTTGCGGATCTCGATATTCAACCGCTTGATCTTCTGGTTCAGCGTGGACAACGGGATGCGAAACTGCTCGGCGGCATCGGTCTGGTTCCAGTTGCAGCGCTCGAGTTTCTCGATGATGATGCGGCGCTCGATGACTTCGAGGATGTCGAAAAGTGAGGCGTTGGGGTTGTGTTCGAGCAGGGCGTCCTGGAAGCTGCGGCCGGTGATGTGGCCGGGCAGCAGGTCCGAGCCGATGATGGGGCCGCTCGAGAGTACAACGCCGCGCTCGATTGAATTCTCCAACTCACGCACGTTGCCCGGCCAGTCGTAATCGATAAGAGCGCGGAGTGCATCTGCGGAGAGCTTGCGGGGAGCGAGGCCGTTCTCTTCGGCGTAGAAGTCGAGAAAGTGGCCGGCAAGCAGCGGGATATCTTCGCGGCGCGCGCGCAGCGGCGGCAGATCGACGGTGATAACGTTGAGGCGGTAGAAGAGGTCTTCGCGGAAACGGCCCTCGCGGACCTCCTTGCGGAGATCGATGTTGGTAGCGGCGAGAATGCGGACGTCGACCTGAATCTCCTGAATGCCGCCAAGATGCATGAAGCGCCGGTCCTGCAGGACGCGCAGAATTTTGGCCTGGGTGTCCATGCCCATGGTGGCGATTTCATCGAGGAACAGCGTGCCGCCGTGAGCGACTTCGAAGAGGCCCTTCTTTGAGGCGACGGCTGAGGTGAATGCGCCCTTGACGTGGCCGAAGAGCGTGGACTCAAGCAGCTCAGGTGGCATCGCTCCAGTGTTGATGGGGACGAAGGGCTTGTCGCGGCGCGGTGAGTTGGCGTGAATGGCCTTGGCGATGAGCTCCTTGCCGGTGCCGCTTTCGCCCTGGATGAGAACGGTGGAGCGGCTGGGTGCGACCTGGGCGACGAGATCGAAGACCTTGAGCATGATCTCGCTCTTGCCCACGATGTTGTTGAAGTTGTAGCGCTGCTTGAGGGTGCGCTTGAGCTGGAGATTTTCTTCTTCGGCCTTGTGCCGGGCGATGGCAGAACGGATATCGGCCAGCAGCTTCTCGTTATCCCACGGCTTCTGGACGAAGTTTTCTGCGCCGGCGCGGACGGCTTCAACAACGTTGTCCACAGTACCGTATGCGGTGATCATGATGACCGGCAACTCGGGCTGGCGCTCCTTGATCTGGGGCAGCAACTCGAGGCCGCTCTGGCCGGGCAGGGCCAGGTCAAGAAGGACGAGGTCGAAGTTTTCCGTTTCGATCATCCGCAGCCCTTCTTCGCCGTCAACAGCCATGGCTGTGGAATAGCCCTCGAGCGAGAGCAGCACTTCGAGCGATTCGCGAATGGAAGCTTCGTCGTCAATGACAAGGATATTGGTGGAGATGCTGGCGGCGGAGTTGCCGTTTGCGGAAGATGCGGGCGCAGGCGCGTTTATGGGCAGGGCCGCCTCGATCGTGGGCTCAGGCATTTACGGGATTCCTCAGCAGCGGAAACTCTAGGTGAAAGGTTGTGCCAGCGCCGATGGCGCTCTCGACGTGAATCTTGCCGGCGTGCTCCTGAATGATGCCGTAGGAGACGGAGAGTCCCAGCCCGGTACCGCGTCTGTCCCCCGGTCTGGGGGTGGTCTTGGTGGTGAAGAAGGGATCGTAGATGCGCTTCAGGTGCTCGGGTGCAATGCCGCTGCCGGAGTCGGTGATCAGGGCTTCGACATGCCCGTTCACCAGTGTGGAGACGCGCAGATTACCACCACCGGGCATGGCATCCTTGGCATTGAGCAGCAGGTTGAGGAAGACCTGCTGCAGTTTGCCTGGGTTACCGTGGATGGGAGGCAACTGCTCGGCCAGGTCGAGATCCACGCCGATTTGTGCGGTCTTGAACTGGTGTTCGAGCAGTGCGAGCGTGTCGCGAATAACCTGGTTGAGGTCGGTCTCACGAAACTCGGTAGTAGACGTGCGGGAGAAGTTGAGCAAGCCGTTGGCGATCTCCGCGGCGCGGAAGCTCTGCTGCGTAATCTTGTCGAGCACCGGGCCAAGCCGGGCATCACCGCGCAGTTGCTTTGAGAGCATCTGCGCGTAAGACGAAATGACGGCCAGCGGCGTGTTGATCTCATGGGCAACGCCGGCGGCGAGCAGGCCGATGGAGCTGAGCTTGTCGGCCTGGGCCAGCTGCGTTTCGAGAGTGACGCGCTCGGTAATGTCGTCGACCAGGATGATGCGGCCCACTGAAACAAAATCGCGCGAAAGCAGCGGCGCCACCGCGACATTCACCGTACGCAGTTCACCGGCGCGTGTTGTAAGGCGGAACTTGTAGAGGTGATGGACGCCTTGCTCATTGCGGAACTCTTGAATCGCCTCGACAAACTCCGAAGGAAAGACCGCACGAAGTGCCTGGCCTAGCGCTTCGCCGCGGCTTAGAGCGTACATGGCCTCCATCTGCGCGTTCCAGCTTTCGATGCGGTCTTCGAGGTCGAGGGCGAGGATGCCGACATTGATGGACTCGACGATGTTTTCGTTGAATTCCTTGAGGCGCTCGAACTCGCCAATTTTTTCTTCGAGCCGGGCGTAGAGGCTGGCGTTCTGCAGGGCGATGCCGATGTAGCTGGCCAGCGACTCGAGCAGTTCAACGTCTTCGCTGGAGAGGAAGTCGCCGCCAATGGTGCGGCCCAGGCCGATGACAGCAATGGTGCGGCTGGTTGTTGCACTGCCCTCAATCTGGCCTAAGGCAACGCGGCATGGTAGATAGTAGTTCAGGTCCAGCAGGGCCGCAGTGCGCTGCTGTTCCTCGGGCAGGTGCAGTGCAGCTTGAGCGTTTTCGAGAAAGATGTGCGAGTGGTCATTGGCTTGATCGAAGTTGAGGAAGCCAAGGTCNNAGAAAGATGGCCACGCGCGCCACAAGCAGCGTGCGCGGCAACTGCTCCACGATAGATTCGAGCAGCGCTTTGAGGTCGGTCTCTGAACTGAGGCCGCGCCCGAATTCGACCAGGGCCTTGCGGTAGTCGTAACGGTGGCGGTCGAATGCACGATCGACCCAGCCCTGAATGCGGCGCTTGAGCGGGTCAAAGATCGCGGCCGTGACCAGGATAGCCAGGATCAGGGCCCACTCGCGCATGGTTTCAGGCAAGCGCTGGTGGACCACCTCAGCGATAAGGGCGATGACTCCGAAGTAGGCGCCGAGAATGAGGCCGGTGGCCAGCGTGTAGGCCACGCCGCGCTTGAAGATGAGGTCGGTGTCCATCAACCGGTAGCGGACGATGGCCCAACTGAATGTCAGCGGTAAAAACACCAGAGACAGGCCAGCTAGGTTGGTAAGCAGCCGGGGCGGGTTCAAGTCAAAAAGAAACGGAGCTGCGTAAAACAGGGTGAAAGGCAGAACGGCGAGCAAAGTTCCGCGTGTAACCCATTTCAACTGCTGGCGGAGCAAAGGCGTGTCTGCCTGGCTGTAGCTGCGCAGGAAGAGCAGCGCGGCCAAAACGTAAAAGGCCGCATCGTATGCGGTCGCGGTCTGGTCCAGGCGGTGCTTGAGCAGTCCGGTTGCCAGGCGAGTTTCCACGGCCCACAGCCAGAGACCAAGCAGTGCGATGCCAGGCGCGTAGATGATCGGCAGCAACCAGCGGCGGCGGAGGGATTTGAACCGTTCCTCAGGGAAGCTGAGGGCGAAGTGAAGAAACAGGGCCGGCTGCAGAGCCTCGGCCACCACGTTGGTCCAGAAAACGACCTGGTCGAGCGGGTCCCAGGCGCCGCTCGCATCCACCTTGCCCGTGTACTTGAGGGCGTACCATGCGAACGAGACCAGGCAAAAGAGATAAAAATGAGTGGCGCGCGGAGCACCCCAGCGGCGGAACAGGACGTAGAAACCGATAATGAGGTAAATGAGCCCGATGACGCGCAGGCCCAGTGGCAGGCTGCGGTCCAGTTGAAGGGGAATCACCTTTACCGGCGTATCCAGCGGAATTCCGTCGCGGGTGATGGAGTAGTAGACCTGGCCGTAGGGTCCGGTTCGGTACAGGGCCTTTTCAAGGTCGGAGAGCCGGATTACCGGGTTTTCGTTGCATGAGGCGCAGCCGGAAACACCGGTCAGCAGGTCATTGACCTGAATACCTGCTACTTGTCCAGACATCCCCTGCAATACGCGTTCGGCCCTGAGACCACCGCTTGCCTCACGCCACCAGATGCCGTCGTCCGGCTGAGGGGAGTTGCTCTCCTGCTGGAGATTCAGGACTGCCAACACGAAGAGGCCGGCTGTGGCCAGAGCCAGCAGCGTCGCCTGCACACGGTTGAAGAGACTCGTCTCCATTGGGCAATACTCTACCTTTTTCTATTCAGTAGCACGTCGGTTGCCATGCAGGAGAAACGCACAGGCTGACGCAGATTGAATCGGCAATCGATAGAGAATACACGAGATATGGACTCTCCGCTCCGGGAAACGTCACCTCCCGCCAGAGGAATTCTCGCACAAAATGCAGGAAACAGTAGGTGCGATACAAGTAAAGGGATCGCTCTATGCGAATCAGTAGACATTTGAAGAGAGGCTGGTTATTGTCCAGACGCTGAAAAGATTGGACGAGACCGAGGGGAATTCTCGCTCATTTTGAGCAGCTTACGAGCCGGTTTCGCGGCCAGATACCGTCGCTTCGGGTCCCAGGAAGACGAGTGAAGGCTTGGCGACGAGTGCTTATCCCAGGCGGATTCCGGACCGCTATTTCTGGCCGTAGGTGGCTTTGGGGCCATGTTTGCGCTGGTAGTGGTGCTCGGTAACGTACGCTGGGATTCCGACAGCGGAGGCGCCCAGAAGCGTGCTGCGGAAGGCGAGACGGGCAATGTACTCCAGGACGTCGGCATGTTCGACGGCATCTGCCGGAGTTTTGCCCCAGGTGAACGGAGCGTGGCCGGCTACCAGCACGCCGGGAACGGCAAGTGGGTCGAGATTCTGAGCGCGGAAGCGGCGGACGATGACAGCGCCGGTATTGCGGACGTAGGCTTCGGCAACCTGAGCGGCGGTGAGGGGTTCAGTGACGGGAACCGGGCCGTGGAAATAGTCGGCATGCGTGGTGCCGAGACAGGGAATCTCGCGGCCAGCCTGGGCCCAGGAGGTGGCGAACTCTGAGTGCGTGTGGACAATGCCACCGATCTGCGGAAATTCGCGGTAGAGCAGGGTGTGAGTATCGAGGTCGCTGGAGGGATTTAGGGAGCCCTCAACGATTTTGCCGTTGAGGTCGGTCACCACCAGATCGGCGGGTTTGAGCGAGGCATAGTCGACGCCGCTGGGCTTGATGACAACGAGGGGTTCGGAACCCCTGCGGTCGACACCGCTGGCGTTGCCGAAGGTGTGGGGAGCGAGGCCGCGGCGGGCGATCTCCTGATTAGCCTTGAGAACTTCTTTGCGGAGCGATTCGAGCAGCATGGCGTTTTTTCCCTGTCAGTGCAATCGGAACTGGTAAGCGTTTACCGGATACAGTTTAGCAGCGGAGCGCGCTCCGCCAGACTGGATCCGCCTTCGAGATGGAAAATCGAATCTTTCGCTGAAATGAAACCAGGGATCGAATAGGATAGTTACGAATTCAGAAAACAGAATCTGGGAGGAGTATTTTTATGCGTCGTGGGTTCTTTTTCGCCCTGAGCGGGCTGGCTGGTTGCCTGTTGCTTTCTAATGTCGCTTTGGCGGGTAAGACATCCGCAGCCGATTATCCTTTGCGGGTGCACATCTTCAGCTACAACGGACATTCACATTATTATTCCGGGTCCCTGGATATGGTGGACGGAGAGGGCCGGGCAAACCTGTATGAGAATGGGGAGCCGCGGGGCTTCGACTTCAGCTATCGTTGCTCCGACCGGCTGCGGGTGTCCCCGGGTTTCGAGACATACATGGCGCGGTGGAAGAAGCCGGGCAAGGATATTGAGATTTTGTTGCCAGTGTTTGGGAAACCGGGCGCGGCGGATGGTTGCGAACTGAAGGTGCTGATGAAGGACAGCGCTTATACCCGGCATAACGGACTGCTGGGCGAAGAGCCTGCGGCAGCGTTCAAAGAGTGGATGGTCAAGCACGAGTACGACCCGGAACATGGGAAGGATCTGCCTGTAAATCCGCCCAATGCGCAGCCGGCAACTGCGTCACCGGCAGCCATGCAATCGGGCGGGGCGAATCCTCAGAAGTGAATGTTCTCGGTCTTGACGTGAATCGGCCGATGGAGATTTGTGGTATCCCACCCTTTGCTTGAAAGCGCGAAAGGATGAGGCACCCGGCCGCACTGATCCGGAAAGTCGTCCTCGCCGGATCTATCCGCGCAGCCAGTAGGGTTTCGGAACCACCGCGCCCAGTTCCGCAAACTCGGCGTCGGTGAGGCGGAATGCCGCGGCGCCTACATTCTCTTCCACGTGCTTCACCGAGCAGGTGCCCGGAATGAGCAGGGTGACCGGCGAACGGCGCAGCAGCCAGGCCAGCGAGACAACCGCCGTGGTCGTGTTGCGCGCGGCTGCGATCTTTTCCACCACTTCATTCGCCTTACGACCCTGTGCCATCGGACCCCAGGGCATGAATGCGATGCCGTTGGATTCGCAATGGTCGAGCACATAATCCCACTCGCGGTCAGAGAAGCTGTAGCGGTTCTGCACCGATACGATGGGAACGATCTTGCGTGCGCGTTCAATATGCTCGAGCGTTACGTTGGAGAGAGCGACGTGGCGAATCTTGCCTTGCTCTTTGAGCTTCGCCAGCGTTTCCATCGAAGCGTCGAAGGACGAGGCGGGGTCAGGGACGTGGAGCTGATAGATATCGATGCGGTCGAGGCGCAGCCGCTTCAGGCTGCCTTCGATGGCTTCTACAATGTGCGCGGGGCTGGCGTTGTGCTGCCAGACTCCGGCGCCGTGGCGAGTCCAGCCAACCTTGGTGGTGATGACCAGGTCCTTGGGATAGGGGAAGAGCGCTTCGGCGATCAGCTCTTCAGAGACATTCGGGCCATAGGAGTCGGCGGTATCGATAAAGTTCACGCCTAACTCGATGGCGCGGCGCAAGGTAGCGATGGCGGCGGCGGGATCGGCCGGCGGTCCCCAGATTCCTTTGCCGGTAATACGCATGGCCCCATAGCCCATGCGGTTCACAGTCAAATCTCCGCCCAGCGTGATGGTTCCGGCTTGAGCGGCAGTCAAAACTCCAGTTGTTGCAGGCATCAGGATGTCTCCTTAAAAGCAGTGAACAGTGAATAGTGAACAGTGAACAGTGAACAGTGAACAGTGAACAGCCACCATCGCTCACTTATCATATTAGCTTATAACTCTCAGCGGCCGAATGTTATAAGGCCAGAAAGCCACAGCAAGGGGCATCTTGAAAGATGCTTCTCACTGTGGCCCCGGATGGCTCTGTTTTCAAGCGGCCTAGACGGTGACTTCCCAGCCCTTTTCGTACTCGCGTCCCCAGAGCTTCATGGCTTCAGGGTCGTTTTTGATGTGCCCATTCTTGGTGTCGAGGTGCAGGGTGCGATCCATGAAATAGGCAATGTTCGAGAGCAGCAGCATGGTGACGGTAACGTTAGCCACCTGGACGGGCGAGTTGAGCTTTGCGCCCGTCTGGATCGCGCTGATGAAGTTGGCGAAGTGGGCGTCAGTCATAGTGTCGATTCCCAGCGTGTCAGCGGAGCTGGTAGTTTTGCCGGTCCGGAACTTGTCGATGTGTTTGCCCTTCCAGTCGTACACATCGTATCCGTCGCGATCGATAACCACGGTTCCCTTGGTGCCCATGATGGCCGAGCCGCGGTCCCGGTCGTAGAGCTGCATGCCCTGGCAGCATCTGCCTTCCCAGGTGATGGTCTTGTCGGGATATCCAAAGTTGGTGATGAGCGTGTCGTAAAACTGCCAGTCGTCCTTGAACTGGTAGCGGCCGCCGGTGGCGGTTACCGTCTCCGGGAAGTCCGCCTGTAACGCCCAGCGGCAAACATCTACCTCGTGAGTCCCGTTGTTGAGAGTCTCGCCCGTGCCGTAGCGGCGCAGCCAGTGCCAGTTATATGGATGGATGTTGTCCTTGTACTCGCTGCGGGGCGCGGGGCCCTGCCACAGATCCCAGTTGAGATTCGCGGGCACGGGGGCGGGCTTTCCGGTACCCATCGAGAGGCGCGTGTTGGCGTACCAGGCCTTGGCCAGGTAGGCCTCGCCGATGTAGCCGCCGTGAATCTTCTTGATCATTTCGATGGAATAGTCGGACGACCGCTGCTGGTCGCCTACCTGCACGCACTTTTTATATTTTTCCTGGGCGGCAACCAGGAGCTCGCCTTCGCGCGCGTTCTGGCTGGATGGCTTTTCGACGTAGACATGCTTTCCAGCCTTGAGACCCAGCACAGCCAAAGGGGTGTGCCAGTGATCGGGAGTGGCGACGGTGATGGCGTCCACATCCTTTGATTCGAGCATGCGCCGGAAATCCTGCTCGGGCTTGGGCGCGTATCCGAGCGCCTTCTCCGCCGCGCCCGAGAATTTGGCAAGAATCTTGGTGTCGACGTCGCAGCAATACGCCACATGGGCGGTCTTGCTGTTGTTCTTCAACGCGGAAAGATGAGCGTATCCGCGTCCGTTCAGGCCGTTGATTGCGAAGTTCACACGGTCGTTGGCACCGAGGATCTGCGCATAGCTCTTTGCCGTGGATGCGAGAGCCGAGCCGGCCACACCCGCTGCAAGGCCATTAACAAAAGTTCGCCGAGAAATCATCCCTGTCTCCATTCAAATTCATGAGCAAGCGGCAGACAGGGCGTTCGACTTCCGATGCCATGGTGCTGCCAGGTAGAAAGTTGTAAATCATCGTCAAACCGGGGATCGCGCAGTAAATCAGTGCGCGGACCGGTCGCCGCGTTGACGCCGTAAGCCGGCAAAGTCGAGGCACCCGAACAGATCGTTGCCAGAACACCCTTTTCTTGCCGCCTCAAATTATATTCCTGCCCGGGTACTCCTGCCCGGGGTGGGACCCTGCGACTCGAAATCAGGTAGATTGGCGGGTAGCGGGGGCGGGCGAGAGCGCCGAATGTGCGCACGGAGATGAAGTTTGCAGTCCCCTCTGCTTGCCTCAACTGGGTATACTGACCCCGTATTCAGCGGTATTTGCTCTAGATTGAGGCCACGCTGTAAACTCGCGTTCCAAGCGAGCGTCTACCAGTGTGATGGCAGCCGGCACAGCATTGGAACCAATGACACGGGCCGCGGCAGGGGAGCTTGCCGAGCGAGAGATGGAGGCTGCTGCGCAGGAATTTTCAAGTGTAGTTCAGGCCCACCGGCTGCAAATCTTCCGGTTCCTGCTGGCGTCCACGCGCGATATGGATCTGGCGGAGACGCTGACGCAGGAGTGTTTTCTCAAGGCGCATCGGAACTGGGACCGGTTTCGGGGTGAGTCGAGTGCTATGACCTGGTTGATGCGGATCGCGATCAACCTGGAGAAGGACCACTGGCGGAACCGGCGGTTGCAGTTCTGGCGGCATACGCGGACTAACTCAGTGGACCTGGACGAAGCCAGCGAATGGCTGCCGAGCGGGGAACGTTCGGTAGAGCAGAAAATGATGGCGCGCGAGCAGGTGCAGCAAGTTTGGAAGGCCGTGGAGGGACTGAGCGCGCGGCAGCGGACTGTTTTTCTGCTTCGGTACGTTGAAGATCAGGAGTTAAGCGAGATAGCGCTGGCCACCGGGCTGAGCGAGGGCACGGTAAAGGCGCACCTTTCGCGGGCGCTGGTGAAAGTGCGAGCGGAACTGAGAGGGAAACCATGAGTTTTTGGACAAAATTGGCGGATGAGAAGCACGAGCAAGTTGAGGACGAGGCGCTGGAACAGGCGCTGAAGAATTTCCGCTCGAGCGTTCACGGCTGGAGCGAGGCTGTGTACAGCCGGCCTCGGCAGTCGGTGAAGGTTGTCCGGCAGACGAGCTGGCGGGTAGCCGCGGGTTGGGCGCTGGGATGCGTTCTGGCGGTCGGAAGCGTGGCGGGCGGTGTCTACGACCACCATCACCGCCAGGAAGTGGCGAGAATTGCCGCGGCTGCAGAGGCAGCCCGCCAGCAGAAGCTGGCTGATGAGCAGCGCGCCCTGAAAGAGAACGAGGATTTGCTGGCCAAGGTGGACAGCGACGTATCGCGCGCAGTTCCAAGCGCGATGGAACCGCTGGCCCAGCTGATGGCCGACGACGAACCCCAGTAACGAGCAAGAGCAGAAGACTGCGAGAAAACCCCTGGAACGTAGGGGGAGGAGAGAAAGATGAAGGCAACAATGGCAGGACGGTTGGTTTTGGTGGTAGCGGGACTATTGATGGCGGGAACGGCGGCTGGCGCACAGGGATTTGGTGGNNGCAGGCCTCCCATGGAACGGGCATTCGGCGCGGCAGGCGGCAACAAAGGGTGGTGGAACAATCCAAGAATCGCGGAGCGGCTGAAGCTGACCGACGATCAGCGCAAGGCGATGGATGGCATCTTGCTGCAGCATCGGGAGAAGTTGATAGATCTGCAGGCCAACTTGCAGAAGGCGGAGCTGACGATGCAGCCGCTGATGGGCGCGGACACGCCGAACAGCGCGGCGATTACGGCTCAGATCGACAAGGTTGTGCAAGCGCGGGGCGACCTTGAACGTGCGAATGCGCGTTTTCTGCTGGCCATTCGGGAAAAGCTGACGCCGGATCAGTGGAAGCAACTTCAG
Source organism: Acidobacteriaceae bacterium (assembly GCA_003133425.1). The sequence continues at coordinate 2,074 of PKXI01000290.1, read as the reverse complement.
GCGGCTCGCGAAAACGGCGGGATGCGTGGAGAACAGCACGAGCGTTGGGGACATGATGGGCAACGGCCTGGAATGCAGGGACCCGGCGGGCAGTTCCACCGCCAGCCCCCTCCTCCTTCGCCCGACTCTCCACAACAGGCACCCGCTCCGGGGACCACGGCACCTGGAACCGGAACAGGCCCGGGAGAGATGCAGTAACGAAAATTCAAAGGCTCGCTCGCGCGGCCGGCACAATGAACATCGCAATGTGAGCGGGCCTTTTATCGCAGGATTCGAAACATAAGGTTTGGCAGAGAGCAAATTCGGTTGAAGTCAAGACCGGTGGCGGCAAGGGATGATCCTCCTGCCGCCGTTTTTTTGGTCTCGACACCGTCGCGCGAAGAGCGCACTCGGAGAAGGGAATCGGCCATTCAAGGCGGATTGAGCGCGGTGACACTGACTCGAAACAGTACAGATATGTAGAGCGGTTCTGGATAACGAATGACTCAAATCGCGACACTTGTGATCGAAAACGAGACAGTTTGAATCGAGACGCTACACAAAGGCCAATAGCGATTCTAAAGAAAATTACTAAAGTTATTTTCCGCGACACCGATGAAAGGGGTGGATGCAAGAAGGCCCTTCCGGAAGATCCGGAGACCCGAACAAAGAATGAAGCAGCGGGGACAGGGCAGGGCGTCCAAGAAGGAGTTGAATCCCATGGCCCTCGGTGTATTGAATAACCTGTCAGCAATCTACGCAGAGAATAATCTGAACAACACGAACAACAGCTTGCAGACGGTTCTGCAGCAGCTGTCGTCGGGGTCGCGAATCAACTCCGGCGCGGATGATGCCGCCGGCCTTTCCTTGGTGAACGGTCTGGCGGCCAACTCGTCGGCGCTGACGCAATCGAAGACGAACGCCACGGAGGGCGTTGGTCTGCTGGAAGTGGCCGATGGCGCGCTGGCACAGGTGACGAGTCTTCTCGATCGTGCGATTACGCTGGCGACTGAAGCATCGAACGGCACGCTCAACAGCACCCAGGAAGGCGCAGCGAACCAGGAGTACCAATCAATCCTCGCCGAAATCAACAACATTGGATCGACGACGACCTACAACCAGCAAGCCGTTTTTTCGGGCAAGACGATTTCGATCTACACGGGTGACTCTTCGACGACGGGTTCTTCAATCAACGAGCTGAATATTCGCTCGCTGTCGGAGTCGAGCGTGGGCGACACGGGCGGCGCCATGTCTTACAGCAGCAGGACGAATAACATATTCGTCAATTTGTCCACGGCACTCGACAATGCTCAGTCCACCGATACGCTTGGCAACGGCGCACTCGGCACCACGCTGAATGTGAACTATCTAGTCAAAGGCGCGGGTAACTCGCAAGTGACAGCCACGGCGGCGATTACTGTTGGCGGCTCGAGCAGCTACCCGAACACTGTGAATGGATTGATAAGCGCCATCAACGCTTCGGGGCTCGGCCTGACGGCCNNAGCTTCACTACGGCGCAGCAGGCAGGAGGCATTGGAGATGAGACGGGCATTGAGATCACGGGTGCCGTAGGGTTCGGTGTCGATCCCAGTAACTCCGTTACCAGTGGCACAGTGGCGGCAGGAGGAATTGCCTCGACCGATTTGCTCACTGCAGGCCAAACCCTCGTGGTGCAGGTAGGTAGCGGCGCAGCACAGACCTTTACCGTCGGCGCGGGCGGCGAGACGCTTACACAGTTTGCAGCAACGATTGGCGGCACCGCTACAGGATTCACGGCAACGGTGGTAAACAATGGCAACGGAACACAGAGCCTGGAACTTGCAGACAGCGCCAATACAGGTGGTGCATTGACTGTAACCTCGAATCTGACGGACACCACAGTTCCCACCGCGGCCGTGGATTATACGGCCGGAAGCACCTATAACATCGGCGTCAGCAACGGCGCAAATGTGTTGTACGATAACTCCACTGGCCAGACCGCCCTGGCCGCGGCCAGCTACGTAACCGACGCCAACGGCTCGGGAGGAATAGCAACGACCAGCTATTCGGATGGCGCAGGGCAATCCCTTCTCGGCACCGATTTGCTGAACCAGAC
>PKXI01000351.1 GCA_003133425.1 Acidobacteriaceae bacterium | reverse complement strand
GCTGCTTGCACCACGGGCTGCTAGCCCACCACGCTCGATTACCAATTAGATAGAGAATAACCTGCTCGTCGTCCGCTCAAGTGAACCAAGCCAGCATCCGCAGGGCCTCTCTCCAACAAATTGCCCTCGAGAAATGGAGATGCATGAACGAAGAATTATCTCAAGGATCATCAACGAAGGTACAGCGGTGGAACAGATTAGACCCGAATTCTGCCGAGCCGTTTGTCAAACCAGATGTGGTCGGTGAATATCTCGGAATCGATCCGTCCACTGTAGTTCGCTTCGCCAAAGTAGGGCTCCTTCCGGGCCATCCACTCCGAATTTCAGGATGCCGAACGCACTGGCGCTTCCTGGTTTCAGAAATCAGGGACGCTATGCTTGCGAGGATGCCGGCCAGCACCACAGAACGCAAGCCTAAGGACTGCCAGCGCATGGATCTTTTTCGCCATAAGCGAAAGGCATCATGACCTATCAACACAGAGGGGCGGCCGATTCGCAAAAGCTTGCTAGAAAGTGGTACGGATGCACGCATATAGGTTGCAGTCCGGGGGACTGACGGCGGTGATCGAGGTGAAACCTATATGCGTTTCCCGGCAACGTGCGATCATTTTGATGTCAATACCCAACAATATTCGACTGGAGCCCAGCATGAACTCGGTCGATCAAAAACTATCGAGTTCAGACGCTTCCGCGGCGGAAGTTCGTCGACTGCTGAAAGAGAATGCTCGTTTGCGAAGCCTCTTGATTGCGCATGGCATACCCATTCCAGAGGCAGCACAACCAACTTTGGATCATCCTCAAGCCTCGAATTCTGAGCCTGAGGCCCGGAAGCCTGGAATAGCTACAGCGGAGCAGCGAATCGCTTTGTTTCGCAGCCTCTTCCGTGGCCGTGAAGATATCTATGCCATTCGTTGGGAAAATAATGACGGGCGTTCTGGATACATGCCCAAAGCGGATCGAGACTGGAAGTCCTATCTGAGTGCAAAAGATGAAGATCGCAAAAAGGTCGATCGCCTGACGCGAACATATTGGCCGCTCACCGATGAAGTTATTCACGGGCATCTTGTCGGTGAACAGACGGTTGGGATCTATCCGCTTCTGCAGGATGAGACATGCTGGCTGCTAGCGGTTGATTTCGACAAGAAAGCATGGCAGGAAGACATTGCTGCGTTTCTCACCGCCTGCAGCGAACTGAGCGTGCCAGCGGCATTGGAACGCTCACGATCAGGGAAGGGCGGCCATGTTTGGATATTTTTTGAACGAGCAATCCCCGCTTCAACTGCAAGAAAACTTGGCTGTGTAATCCTGACTCGAACCATGGAATCCCGCCACCAGCTAGGGCTAGATTCTTATGATCGCTTGTTTCCCAACCAGGACACCATGCCCAAAGGCGGGTTTGGCAACCTGATAGCTCTTCCGCTGCAAAAGATTCCACGAGCAAACAAGAACAGCGTTTTTGTTGATGCAGAGTTCCGACCATATCCGGATCAATGGGAGTTTTTGGCAAGCGTCAAGAGAATGTCTGCTGACGCCGTCGAAGCTGTGGTGCTGGAAGCGCAAAAGCGCGGAGACCTCCTCGGTGTCAGAATCAACAATGCCGAAGATGAGGACGTTGATCCTTGGGCATTGCCTCCGTCAAAGGCAACGGCGGAACGTGAAATCCCTGGGCCTTTCCCAGCGCAGGTGCAAATTGTCCGGTCGAATCTTGTATATGTAGAAAAAAATGGGCTACCTTCCGCGATGTTGAATAGGCTGCTACGCCTGGCAGCTTTTCAGAATCCTGAGTTCTATAGAGCCCAGGCCATGCGTCTTCCAACATTCAATAAGCCACGAGTCATCGCATGTGGCGAAGATATTGCCAAGTACATCGCGTTGCCGCGCGGTTGTATTGCCGAGGTCAAGCAGCTATTTGAAGCACACCACATCAAACCAGTGATCCGTGATGAGCGGTTCAATGGCCGTCCGATAGACGTGAACTTCTCAGGACAACTGCGCCCGGCGCAGCTCGATGCTGCCATTGCGATCGCCGAATACGACGACGGGATTCTCTGCGCTCCTACTGCTTTTGGAAAGACCGCTTTGGCAGCTTGGATGATTGCACAGCGGAAAGTGAACACTCTCGTGCTGGTCCATCTGCAGCAATTGCTCGATCAATGGCAGGCACGATTAGCGATGTTCCTCAACCTCCCGGCAAAGTCAATAGGACAAATTGGCGGCGGCAAAAATCATCCGAGTGGATGCGTAGACGTTGCCATCATTCAGAGCAGTCACGACAAAGCCGGAGTGAAAGACTTCGTCGCTGAATTCGGTCAGGTCATTGTTGATGAGTGCCACCACCTGTCCGCCTTTACCTTTGAGCAAGTGCTGAAGCAAGTGAAAGCGAAATATGTGCTTGGCCTGACAGCGACTCCTGAGCGCAAGGACGGGCATCATCCCATCATCTCTATGCAGTGCGGTCCGATACGATACAAACTCAGCGCCCGTTCAATGACTGCTTCCTCACCATTTGAGCATGAGGTAATCCCGCGCCTGACAGAGTTTTGTGTTCCTCCCGAACAGGCTGACACGACGATTCAGGAATTGTACGCTGGTCTTGTCGATGACACAGCCCGCAATGAACTGATCGTCGGCGATCTGCTGCGCGTCGTAGAAGATGGATGTTCACCACTGCTGCTGACTGCCAGAACCGAACATCTCAAGTTTTTTGAGACAGCGCTCGAGGGAAGGGTTGAAAACGTATTTGTACTTAAAGGCGGCATGGGAAAGAAACAACGGCGGTCGATTGCGGAGGCATTGGCAGCCGTGCCAGAGGGCAATCCAAGAGTGATCCTGGCAACGGGAAGTTACATAGGAGAGGGCTTTGACGATGCTCGCCTTGATTCCCTGTTTCTGGCAATGCCCATTTCATGGAAGGGTACGTTGCAGCAGTACGTCGGGCGCCTTCATCGGCTTCACGATGCGAAGCGCGTTGTTCGGGTTTACGACTATGTCGATTCCAAAGTCCTCATGCTGGCAAGGATGTACGCGCGCCGGTTAAAAGGTTATAGTGCCATCGGCTATCGGATCTGCAATTCGCCCTATGAGGCGTTTCGTATGGAACGGCAAACAACGGGGCTGAATAGACCGGACGCGGATACTGTCGAAGGGCATGGAGGAATATGACGCAGAAGCACGGCACGCGCGCGGGGGTCCACGTGGATATTCGCAAGCTGAAACGGAAGCCGGAAGCCAACCTTCTGTCCCTCAGCAAGACGAGACTAGAGGCGCTGATCGAGGAAGCCGTGGTCGATGCTTACGGTGACGAAGAACAGACCGGCGGCTTCTTTACGATGATTGAGGAGCATCTTGCGCTGCCCTTCTCTGTAAGCATCCTGGGCGTTGAGGCAGTTGTGGAAAAGGTGGACATGACGCGCGATGGTCGAATTGTTGCGGTCTGCAAGCGAGACGGAGTCAAGCAGAGGATTGAAATCCTCGATCTTCCGTTGCCCAAGCCAATACCGGCGGGCGCGGAATGGATTGCGGCATACAGCCATTGGCGCAGGGGGTTCTAAGTGAGCGAATACCAGTATTACGACTTCAAAGCAATTGATCACGCGCTGACTAAGACCGAGATGGCCGCCCTTCGCGACCTCTCCACGCGCGCGGTGATTACCTCGACGAGTTTTACGAATCATTACGAGTGGGGAGACTTGAAAGCTGACCCGCTCAAACTCTTGGAAAAGCATTTCGACGCGTTTGTCTATGTGGCAAATTGGGGGACGCGAGAATTCCATCTTCGCTTGCCGCAGGAACTGGTGGACTTCGAACATCTAAAGTCGATCCTGCCAAGCGAGGCTGCGAGCGTGCGGAGTGCCGGACAGTTCGTGATTATCAGCTTTGAAAGTGAAGTTGAGTCCGACGACGAATGGGATGATGGCACTGGCTGGATGGGATCGTTGGTTTCCCTGCGCTCCGATCTGCTTCGGGGGGATCTTCGCTGCCTGTATCTCGGATGGCTGCATAGCGTGGAGTGTCACGAATTCTTTGAAGATACGCTGGAGCCACCTGTGCCTGCCGGCCTGCAGGAATTGTCAGCGCCCCTTGATTCGTTGATCGAATTTCTTGGAATCGATGAGGATCTTGTCGAAGTTGCAGCCTCCGCTTCTGCGCCCTTGAAAGCAGAGCCTTCGCGCAAGGAACTTGCAACCTGGGTTCGGGGCTTGCCTGCGAATGAAAAGGATGACCGGCTCGCCGACTTTCTGTCGGAATCCAGTGAGCGGTGCAGGCTCGAACTTCTGCAGCGCTTTCAACGGGAGAACGCCGTCGCAGCGAACCACGGCGCAATCGAACGGCGTACTGTGAAAGATCTCTTGACAGCATCACGTATCCGCGCCGATGAGCGGGCAAGGCAACTGAGTGCGAAGCGAGCGGCGGAGGCAGCACAGAAGAAAGCCAAGGACGAGGCGGATCGCGCCGTGTACCTGGACCATCTGGCGAAGCGCGAGAAGGCGGTCTGGAAGCAGGTGGAAGCGTATATCGAGAAGCGGCAGCCGAAGGATTACGAGCGGGCCGTGATTCTGCTAATGGATCTGTATGATCTCTCTGTTCGCCAGCGGGATGAAACCGGGTTCCAGTTGACGATGGAAGAGCTTCGCAAAACACATGCCGCCAAGGGCGCCTTCCTGCGACGGCTGGCAAAGGCACAACTGTAAGTATCCACCGGCAGAGCCAGTGGCTCTACGGTTGCTGGCCCCTCAAAGGGGCCTGACCGCAACCGTTGAAAAGCAAAAGCAAGAACAAAAACAAAAGCACGATCATTTTGCTGCTGGCACAGCATCGACTGGAGCCGAGACAAAGACCGACTCCCGTAAATGTCAAACTGCTACTGCCACCCCGCCAGAGGCGGGGGATCTCCCTCTCCCTTTAGATTAGAGGAAGCATGCAAATCATTGTTGTCCGCCAGAAACACTTGCGCCAAATGCGAAAACAAAAGGTTTACGCTTGGCTAACCCAAACTTGCACCCAAAACACACTCAAAATAGTCTGTGCAGGTCACAAGCTGGGGAAGCTGGGCTAGCCTTCGAAGGCTTCACGAATGATTGTCTCAATAGAGGCCACTTCGTCGTCCGTTAACTTCTCAAATTCGCTTTCGCGGCGCTTGCGGCCTAGCTTACCTTCGTTCAGACGAATGAACCTGATGAGATTTTCCGCCATTCTGTCCGGCATCTCGACCATGTTCATGATGCGGCGCAGCGCTTCGTCATTTCGGCGCAGGAAGTCGATTTCCTGAGGCAGATCCTTATCGATGGCGCGCGCAACGCAGGCATACAGAAACTCTGCCGCCTCGGTGCAGTCGAAATATCGGTACAGGTCGGCCGTATCGTTCAGGACTGCGACGTTTCTCTCGGGCGTCGGTCGCCATTCGATGAAGCTCATCAGGGGTCCCGAATGAGCGCGCAGCGTGTCGCGGTAGGTGTCGATCCGGTCGAGCATGACCGGAGAAACGGGGAATACCATGCCGGGCGGTGTGAATTTTCTCTCCGCCAGAACGTGATGGATCAGGCAGCGGTGGAGACGCCCGTTGCCGTCCTGGAACGGGTGGATGTAGACGAAACCGAACGCCGTCGCCGCCGCCTGGAGCACGGAGTCGAGTTCTCCCTCGCTCATGCGCTCGTTTGCGGCGATCATCCCCTGCATCAGGGGCTGCAGGTCCTCGGGGCGTGCGCCGATGAATTCCGGCAGCGGATCCCCCTCATGATCGCGGTCGCCCAGGAAAACGCCATCCAGTCGCAGCCCGGCCCGCGTGAAGCGCGTGTCCTCGATCAGCACGGTATGCAGGCGCAAAATTTCATCAATCGTCAGTGGGTTCTTTCCGGCCTGCAGCACAGCCCGGCCCCACCGCTCCAGTCGGCTGCGCGGCGGCTTTTCACCTTCGATCTCGAAGCTGGCACGGCTGTCCGCTAGCAAGAGGAAACTGGCCGCGCGCACGACCACGCTCGCTCCGGTACGTCCAATGACCTCGTTCGCCTTGGTTCCAAGCGCGCGCGCGCTGAAGTCTACGAGCGCCCGCGTCCTGCGAATGACAGGGCAGAAGGCCGGCGTGCCGAGCAGGTTGTCGCGTACCTTGTGACGACGGGAGAGCCGCGGCGCCGCAGTGAAATAAAGGCGGTCATCCAGAAGATCGGTGAAACTCGCCTCCGCCGCGTCGGGAATGTCGAGCGTCCGGCCGGTGAGGAACTCATAGAGGAACCAGGCGCGCCGGTTAGGTGCGCCGGTCGGAGCGCTGCGCACGAACGCGGTGACGGTATCTTGCGGGACGGCTTCGAATAGCCGTTTCAGGACCAGCAGATCAATGTCGTCGTGTCGCAGCGCGAATCCCAACTGATCGCCGAAGGACTCGCCCTGCCAGTACCGCTTGTCGAAGACATTCCAGCCCCTCTCCTCCCGGCGGCTCGCCTTGACGTGCTGTTCGGATACGGCGCTCGGGCGGCGGACAGGGGCCTGAACACCAAATGTCTGAACGAGGGCCGCCCAGCCCGCCAGCCTTGTGTCAGTTGGCACCATCTTCTCTTGGAAGGTTCTGACGTAACCATCATTACGGGGATGATTCTCGGCGGCCACGGTCGAAAACTCCTCTTTTCGGTCGAAAATAAACGATAATTTTGCTATCTGGTCGAAAACCACTATACATGACTTCAGGTCGGAAACCAATCTCTCGGGTCGAAAGGAGCCTTTATTTTTCAAGCGAGGTCGAAAATGGCCATTAAATGTCGATATCGGGCCTGACTTCCTGCTGAATTTTTTGGCCCCAGAAAGCACGTTGCCGAACTGAACGACTGCTCCCGACCGCGGTTCGACATTGCAGGCACCCTGAACAACCGCCAAATGGACCGACGCGGGCTTGCTCGCCAGCTTCCCGCGATGCCAGGACGGTCACAGCACATCCCAACTGGCAGGATCAGTATCGCAAAACGTTCAGTGGCAGAAAAGCCCTCTCCGTTGACTTTAACCATGGGCTCGCAAGGATCAGCCCCATAAGCGCCGATGCAGCCGTTGAGACCGGACAGGTGCAATGTCCCGTTAAATCGTCCACATCATCGCCTGCGCAAAGCGACAATCTCGGACTGACGACAAAAGCGAAAATCCAATTGCACCGCCACTGCGGTGAAGGAGGATTCTATGCAACAAGGAAGCATCATCAGAAGTGAGCGCAAAAATGGCCCCGCCGTCTGGCAGTTTCGGTGGTCAGAAACTGGACCTCAGGGACAGCGTGTTTACCGCAAGCGAGTGGTCGGAACGGTTGAAGAATATGCCACCGCACAAGCGATTCGTGACTCCGTCAAAGGCTTGATCGCCAAGCCGAGATCCAGTGATCTACGCATGAAATTAATTGCCATGACGGTGGCTGCTCTGTGCCAGCATTTCCAGCAACGGGAACTGGTGCTCGATGACAATTGGCGCAGCTATTCGACCAGAAGAAACTACACCTTTCTTTTAGATCGCTGAATCATACCGCGATGGGGCGACTATGAGCTCAGCGAAATACGGACCATTGAGGTGGAGTCATGGCTCCGCAGCTTGGCGCGAGCGAGAAGCACGTGCGCCAAAATCCGGAACCTGATGTCCGTACTCTTTAATCACGCCTGGCGGTATGAGTTGTTCGATCGAAATCCAATCAAGCTCGTTCGTCAGAGCGCCAAAAGGCGGACCGCTCCCAATGTCCTCATCCCCACCGAAATCAAACTGCTCTTGGACAATCTCGCGCTTCGAGAACGGACGCTCGTTCTCCTGGCAGCCTCAACCGGTTTGCGCCAAAGTGAAATGTTTGCGCTCAAGTGGGGTGATATCGATTTCTCCCAAGGCACCATGAACGTGACTCGTTCGATCGCCTATGGCATCGTTGGCCGGTGCAAGACCGAGGCATCGCAGAAGCCAGTGCCAGTTCATCCGATTCTCGCCGCGGCTCTAACTCACTGGAGAGACCACTGCCGATATCGCGAACCCGACGACTGGGTTTTTGCCAATGAGCATCATCGCGGACATCATCCGTACTGGGGGCAGGTAATTCTTCGCAGGCTTATACGACCTGTCGCCGAGAGAATCGGAATCAAGAAGCGAATTGGCTGGCACACGTTTCGGCACACTTACTCGACGCTGCTGAGGAGCGTAGGGACGGAATTCAAAGTCATGCAGGAGCTGTTGCGGCATTCGTCGCTCCGATCCACGATTGATATCTACACCCAGGCTGTCACGCCCGCGAAGCACGCGGCACAAGCCGCGGTGTTGTCCCTGGTTTTCTCCCCTAACTCGGATGCGAAGGTTCAAACCGCGGAGCGCGAATACTCTATATCGTAGGAATGTCGCTTAGGCGCTTCAAGGCAGAGGATTTGAGGGTGCAAAAAGGGCACCAAATCGTGTCCATTTTGCACCCACGAATGCAAGGCGAAATCTTGCGCATCTCATTGAATTTATTTGGCGTCCCCGACGGGATTTGAACCCGTGTTATCGCCGTGAAAGAAGTCGCAACTCAAACATTTTAAAGGGCAGCGAAATGCATCGGAACGCATCGCAACGACCTTAACAGACAGCTTTGTGGTCCCGAAGTGGTCCCGAAAACAAGGCCACGTTGCCGAAGGCTCCCGCTTCTATCGCTCCTGGCCATCGGTTCATATTGAATCATGAGCAACTATCCATGTTCGAAATGCGGAGCAGTGCGAGGGTAAAATTCTACACAAGAAAACTGCGAGACCCCTTGTATTGAGGCTTACCGTATGACGATCCAAATAGACGGAAGGGATCGGATTGGCGACGTGCCAATCCTTGAGGTGCGCGACCTGTTGCGGCGGTTTCCTCACGTGGTTCGCTCTGACTGCTTCGAGAAGGCTGGATACTCAAGGCGCCAGGCGAAAAGACTTGTCCGTGCTCTTATGACAAAGGGGTACCTTGAAGCCGGTCCCGACGACCAACTGAAAATGACTCCAGCCTGCAAGGCGTTCACGCGCGGGTCGGCCGCTAGGCGCGTCAAAAGAGAAACTGCCGAAGCAGCGCTTGATGAGGTTATAGACCGCGTGCGGCAGGCCAACTGTAATGAAGACTTCTTGATGAAGATCAAAACGGTGGTTGTTTATGGCAGCTACCTGGGTGATGCGGAACGCTTGGGCGACTTGGATCTGGCCATCGAGTTAGAGCCAAGGTATCAGCCAGAGAATTTCGATACATGGAACCGGCTTTATATGGAACACTTCGAAAAGTCTGGTCGAGCCTATCGTCGCATTGGCTACGAATGCGAATGGGCGCAGATCGAAGTCTTTCTCTTCCTGAAGAATCGGAGGAGAACGCTAAGCTTGCACTCGATGCAGGACTTTATCGAGATGGAGAAGACCGCCAATTTCGCCTACCGGGTTGTTCTAGGCGATCCCGATCGGATTATTGCCAAACTCCAGACCTGTCCCAAGAACGCCCCCATTGTTCCGGATCACGATTCATTTGGCAATCAGTAACAGTTTGCCTTCCTCCCCGTTGTCTTGTTGCTTCGGTTGGGGGTGGCCGACGTTTTGGTTTAGACGCTCGGGCAAGAGCAACCTTCCTCAATAATTCCCGAGAAATTCCCGAGACCGGGATCGCATGGCAATTGTTCTGCCTCAGGACGATCTGGAAGTGTAATCTGCATTTGGACTGCATGACGGATACTGCAATAGGTTCAGCGGTTTCGTCCCCGCCGTTGGCAACGACCAGGCAGTCTGCTATTCGATGAGCGTAGAGAAGGCCTTTCTGAGGAGCGTAGAACATGGCCCGTCGGCGCGACTTGATGGAAACAGCGATGGAATTGGCTCTTCAGCCAGGGCATTTTATTGCCTGGAATCAGGAGAGCGCATTCGTAGCCGGTTTGGAGGAGGTCGAGTGCGACGTCGTCGCACTAACGGGAAGTGATCCCTTGCGCGCCGTCCGCTTGTATGAAGCCTTCATTGCGGCTTGTTATCTGAAGGCCGACGAAATCGATTCGGAGTGGGAGTTCGGCCGTTTTATCGGCGAGCTTGCTTGTGGATGGATTCGGGCACGGCAGGCGAGTGGCGCTGATCGCTCAGAAACAGCCAGGAACCTTCTCTCATGGATCGACCGTGACGATTATGGATTCTTCAACGATCTCGGCTCGGATGCTGTGAAAGTTTTGGACGCAGATGGCCTGATAGCCCTCGAGAAAGAAGTGCATGATCGATTTGTAAGAGCACGCGGAAATCAAAACGATCAATCCGGAAGCTGCTTCGGCGATCATTGGGCGCAGACTCTGAAGTCAATCTATGTGCAGCAGGGCAGCGTGGAGAAATATCTTGCCGTTGCCGAACGGGCCGGGCTTACGTCGGGCGATTGCGCCGCCGTAGCCATCATGCATGAGGCCAAGCGCAAACTCGACGATGCCCTGACTTGGATCGAGCGAGGCATCGCAATGGGAGGATCACAGCGATTCACCGCCCACGCAGAAAATAATCTCGCCGGGATGCATCGCACCCTCCTCAAGAAGCTGGGGCGCGGGAAGGAAGCATTGGAATCGGCCTGGGCAGAGTTCGAGAAGCATCCAGATATGTTCGCCTATGAGGAACTGATGCGCTATGTTGCGAAGCCTGATCGCAGTTCCTGGCACGAAAGGGCGATGACGGCTGCCGAGCGAGGCGATTTGGCGTCGCTTATCGAGTTGTCGCTGAAGGTGAAGGAAACAGGATGCCTGGCGGAGCGTTTAAAGCGCGCCAGCGATCACGAATTGGAAGGGCTGAGTCATTATGTGACTGAACCGGCGGCAACGGCTCTTGCCAAAGCGCATCCGGCCGTGGCGGCAAAGGTCTTTCGCGCTCTCTGCATGCGGACATTGAAGGTCGCCAAGAGCAAGTATTACGATGCGGCCCTCGCGCACATTGAGGAAGCCCGCCGCTGCTACCTGGCTGCCGGCCTTGAGCAGCAGTGGGAAGCGCTGGCGCTTGAGATCCGCCGGGATCATTACCGGAAGTCCAGCTTCATGCCCGGCTTCAACGCGATCATTGCGGGCAAAAGAGCACGTTTGGAGCCGTCCTTTCTCGATCGGGCGCGCTCGCGGTGGGCGAGCAAGGGAAAGGGGTAACTCAACCGTTCACACAGCGCGAACCCGGCGCGCGGATTTGGATGGCGCCGATTTTGCTTTTGCGGTCTCTTTTACTCGCGTCGGAGAAAGCGAATTTCCATTGCTGTTCTGTGGCAGCATTCTCTCCCGGATGGCCTGCCACCGCTTTCGTTGCGCTTCTGCGATGCGCTTTCGCTCTATCGCTGTCAGCATGCTGCGCTTTGAATTGGCTGAATTGCCGGAAACTGGGGAAGCTTCGTTTCTTGCTCTTCGAGTGCCAGCGCGGTCCTTCGCTTCTTCAGCCGCAACTGCCTTTCTATTGCGCTTCGATTGGTCCTGCTGCGCCGGCGCGGAGCGGGTTGTTCCACCATCACTCTCCAGTTCGATGCCGAAGACATCGGCCAACTGGTCCTTTGCGAGCCACGTGTCGAACTCTACGGCAAGATACTTCACTTCTTCGTGCACGAAATTCTGGAGCAGTCCGGCACCACCCCGGAGATCCTCCAGCACGTAAGGCAGGGCAATTACTCGGTCCTATTCAATGGCGATGGAGCATTCTTGTCACATTGAGGCGGTCCGACACTATATGGAACCGTAGCGGAAGCCGTATCTTTTCTAGGTGGGAGCCCTGTTTGTCCGGCGCTGCGGTTTGGGTACCCCGTATGTGCCTTTGTAGTCTTCTTGCATCCGCACTCCTATGCGCATGAGCGTGAATAATCTCGTTCATCTCTCTTCGATCAGGATGTCTCGAGATGCTATTTGGAGGGTCACGTACCATCGAAGATTTATTCCAACACCCTGCAGATTTGTTCCGGCACCCATTTTGATTAATTTTGCGTTCCGGTATCGTCATGTTGGATGCCGGGGAAGCGACACATTTCGGGGGGCCTAAGTGCAGATTCTTCTCGGAAAGAGGGCCGGGAATCATCCGCGCGAAGCACCAGGTTCGCTGAAAAGCCTGGATGCTCAGACGCCCGGCGCCAGAAAAGCAACGCAGCCACCGGCACTGACCGGTTTCGGAGGCCGGACTGCTCAACCTGCAGCCGATTTGAGTTGCCCGAGCCGGAACGCTTCGTCGGACCCGACGCCGTGGCAGAGTACCTGGATATCGATGCAGAGACAGCCGTACGCTTTGCGCGCCTGGGGTACATTCCGGCTCACCCTCTGCACGTGATCGGGAAGCGCACACACTGGCGGTTTTTGCTGTCAGAAGTGCATGCGGCTATGGTGTCCCGAACTAACACCTATTGCGCGCATCATCACGGTCAACCCGGACCTCGATGAGGCGATTGTCGGGTTTGCGGAAAGGGCATTGCTCACTTGGCGAAAGAAAATGGCAAGCTTTGCATCATTAAGAACGGCAGTGGCGTCCCATGCTACTACTTCCGGTGGCGGGACTTTCCGCCACAACCTGCCGCACCAGTGCGGCGAAAGCGGGAGGTCGGCCGGGTCGACTCCTTGACGCTGGAACAGGCCGAAGAGATCGTCAAGCCTTGCCGCCCCTCCGGATACCACTTTGAGCCGAACACATCGATGTTGCCGTGAGTATCTGAATCTAGTGGATTCAACTTGCAGGGAGAAACTTGATGAGCTCGCAATCGAGACCCTTGCAATGGCCGGCACCTGGGCAATCTTGAAGGAGGATGCGCGCGGCCCGTCGATTCTTCTGACTCTCGCTGAAATCTATCGTCAGATGCCTCTTCCCCCGAGCACGTCTGTGCCGCTCGCTATCACTCTTTCGAGCGTACCTGGAGCGAAAATCGGACTGAATACTGTAAGCATTGCAGAAAAGGCCCTACGCGAATCAGTCGATAACACAACCCCCGCCTCCTATCGGCTCCAGCTGCTCGTCAATGCCAGTGCGGGGGAGATTGGCCGAATTTTACAATTCTTCGACAAGCTACTAGCTGCCGTTAAGGAGTACTCCTCCGAAGTGGATCAACAATCTGACGGAATGGTGCTCGGCGGATTCGAGCGGGATCGATCTTTTGGCATCATCGCCCCCATAATTGGGACCCTTGCCGCGGCTGGTCGAGTCTCAGTGGCCATGGAGCTGATTGTTGCATGGCGGGGGATTAGGAACGTTTCGATTCCACCGAAGGTTATGATTGTATTGACCAACTGGCACGGCGGTGTGTCGTATTGTGTGGATGACGAACCGGCGATTACGAATGAGGCAAATGTGACTGATACTTTGCTCGAAATGACTGAGGCCGGCAACGAGTTTTTCGGAACAAACCTCGTCATTCGTGATGAAGTCCGATTTCAACCTCATGACTCGGCACGCCCAGGTGTCCCCGACGCAAATTCGCAAGCGAATAAGCGATTCGAAAAAGCCATTGAAAATCACTTTCGATTTCAACTGGCTGAAGACAGGATAAGAGACAGGAATCTTGCTGGGTTCATGCCAATTCCAGGCATGAGAGAACCCATTCAAACTTCAATGCTGAAAACTTTGGGAACGACTCTACCCATTGCGACGAGTTGCACCGAACCCTCTAACGATCGTTCCCTCCGCAAGGTGTGCATCTGGCTAGCCGGAACGTTGTATGGGGAATTAGAGCAAAACTGGCTGAAAGAGATATTCGGTCGTCGAAACATGGAGTTGGTCCTCCCCAAAAGCAGAACCTCGGAAGACTTCAAGGCTGTCTATTCGATTCCAGATCTCGATTTGCTATGGATAATAGGCCACGGCCGATTCGATCCCTATTATCATGAGAAGCTTTCCATCGATTTGTCCGAAGATGAAGTGCTGGATTTGGTGGAATGGGCAGGTTTTGATCTCCCGCAGATCGAAGGGCGGCGCTTAATCGTCGCGAATTTGTGCGATTCAGGGACGATTGCGGTGTTAGGTGGGACAGGAGAAATCGGGTTACCCGGGATTTTGCCCCGCAATGCCCAAGCCTTGATTGCTCATTTGTGGCCCGTTTCATCAATGCATGCCGGGATCTTTGGTGCTGTTCTTGCCATCCAACTGTGCGAGTCTCCTTCCTTCTTCCAGGCGTATGCCAACGCAGTCCGCATCTTGATATCGGGTAAGGAAAAAATCGAGAACGAATTGATCCGCGAATTTGGAGAACCACATGAAGTCATCGAGAGACTTCACGGTGCCGCCGACAACTGGCGTGACATCTTCGTATGGGGCTCACCCGGTTTCTTTGCATAGAGTCCGGAGCTGGCCGGCTGCCAGGGTAAGTCAGAGACTGGGCTTCATGTCTGCAAGCGGGATACGTGGCACAAAGTGAACTCCGTTTGAACTCCATCAAGAGTTCTGCGTAAGCAGTTTTCGAAATTCCCCTAGTCTCAATCGTCAGAATGAAGTACCAGAACTCGTTCTTTGTTTGCAAATCATTTCCAACTTCCCAAACTGAATGTCGCATCCCCGCCTCCTGGAATCGGGAACTCCTTCTGACGACCATCCCGATGAAACTTCCTTCCTGATTCAACGCACCACGATAGCGATTATCGATCGGAAAAGCTGGGTTGGTAAATATCGTTTTACCCACTTCAAGAACTGTCGGCTTGGCTCCTCCGACCCAAATCATTCATAGAGGGTTATCCTAGCGAAGGCTATTGAGGACACGCATGGACGAGTGTTTTGCGGACTCGGTACTCCTCAGGTCTGTATGATTACCCTCCATGAGTGACGTCGGGATTCCGTTTAACCCATTACGCGAAAAGTTGTACACACCAGAAGAACTATTCGCCGAGTTCGATGAAGACGATGCGACTTCTTATAGCCGATGCGCCGACATAGCGATACTGAGCTACTTTTGGAAATTCGGGGCGAACCCGGTGCGTCGAGGCGGTGCCGCGACACTTGAAGCCCTTCATGACAATGCGATCTCTGCCGCACTCAGAGCCTTCACGAGGGAGTTTCCAAACGTGATCGCGGTCATGGGCGGTCACGGAATGAAACGGACAGATGCCGCCTACAGAGACATCGCCCAGATTGCATTCCATCTGTCGCAAAATGGGTTTCTCGTGGCGAGCGGAGGGGGGCCTGGAGCGATGGAAGCGACCCACCTCGGAGCATTCTTTTCCAGGTTATCGTTGCAGGACCTCGATGCTGCGATCACTGAACTCGCGATTCCTCCTGATCTGCCCAAAGATACGTCCCAATTGGTAGGTTCGGATGGGACCATCGACCAGGCGATTGCGAAGGAACTGCACGCGTGGCTGGCCCCCGCAGTCTCCGTACGGAAGAAAGTGCCGTCTCCCAGCCGAGGGAAAAGCCTTGGCGTGCCGACCTGGCTCTATGGCTTCGAGCCCACAACTCCTTTTGCCAGCCATTGCGGAAAATACTTCCAGAACAGCATTCGGGAAGATGGCCTCGTGACGATGGGCGTACGTGGCATTGTCTTTGCGCCTGGCAGCGCCGGTACCGTACAGGAGATATTCCAAAACGCAGCACAGAATTTTTACAACAAGTTCTACCCGATGGTTTTTCTTAGCAGCGTCGATGAAAAGGGGATGCCGTATTGGGAGAATGCGATGCCCGTTCGCCCGCTGATCAAAGCGCTACTGGGATCCAAGAAAGACTACAGCAAAGTGCTTTTCACAACCAGCAACGAGGAGGTCGTCGAATTCCTCGAACATCAGAAGCTCTGAAGAAATGATCGCACCGGCTGAAGGCCTGAAGGCGCTGCGGACAAAGCGCGCGCCATATTGCTCGTCTTTCCCTGTCAATGAGACGTGAAGAGTTGGCTTCGCTTCGGCCGATGAGCTCGATTCAAGAGATGACGTGACTTATACCACATCTATCGTGGTCCCAGGCTGGTCCCAGCAGCTGGTTGCCGACACGCTAAGTTATTGATTTTATTGGCGTCCCCGACGGGATTTGAACCCGTGTTATCGCCGTGAAAGCCGAACATTAAATCGCAGCACTAACGAATCGCTGGGAATCAGAATGCATCGGAACGAATTCTAGCAGCCACGAACCAACCGCTTAACTGCTCCGCACATGTCCACCGGCCACGCACCAGCCGCAACGGCGATTCCGGACGAGCGCGCCTTGTTCCCAGCTCATGGCGCCAATCCGCGGATTGTGGCCCGTTGCTGTGCGCCCGACTTACCCGTGCGGGAACAGGTAGCAGAGGGTCACGATGTCAATCAGACCTGCGACTTTGGCAACGGTTCTGCTGGTGGCGGGGATGTGCCTGCTGGCTGTTATCTCGTGGGAGCTGGCTAGTCTAGGTGGCCGATGCCGATTTTGGGAGCCCTTCCGCCCCCCCCGGCTCGGGATACTGCTGCTTCCCTGCCCCAAATCGCCCGGAGACCCTTGTAGCGGTCGCAGAATGGCGTTACGACCGGTTAGGTGGTTCAGGTGGTACGAACCCCGCGCAGAGGTTTTGGACTAGGCGGCCGGTGGCGTTACGGCCGGTGCACGCGCAGGTGCTCCAGCCGCCGCTCAAGTTGGTGGAATTCCAGCCGCATACCCTGCGTCCCCTCGACAACTCCAATCTGCACCAGATCGCATCTGGGATTGCGCGGCAGCATCGAGTAGTGTCGCTGGATCTACCCTGGAATCAATACGATAGGGCTTCAACTGGGATTGCGTGGAGTGAAGTAGAAGCGCGCCCATAACGCCTATGAAATCAGCGCCTTGCACCCCGAACTCGGATTGCGCGATATCCCAGGGAAGTTGATTCAAAGGAGAGGGCAAACGCAGAGGTTCCGGCGGCTCGTCGCAGGCGCCACGGCCTTGGATCCGCCGGCCAGGAAAGTAATCCGGATTCCGCGCCCGCCACGCAGCCTGCTTCTTCCGCCGGCGCAAGAATTGGCACGCAGGCTTACTGCAAGCCCGTTGTCGGGAACCAACTCGATTGTCGGGACGGAACCAGCGATGGCAGATGCAACAAGGGCGCTTCCGGGCAACAGGCATGATGAACCATCATCCCCAAGCCCCGCGCAGATCCTCAGTTGCAATCTTGGTTACCGGACAGGTGGGTCACTTCTGGAAAGCACACCCCGGGTTAATTCTCGAAAGCGCCGAAGTGATTTT
>PKXI01000403.1:3886-10550 GCA_003133425.1 Acidobacteriaceae bacterium | reverse complement strand
ATGCGGAATTCACATAACCTGCTTACTTTCTGTTATTTATCAATGGAATCAAGAAGATAGGGAAAGTGCTGGCGGAGAGAGTGGGACTCGGAAGCATTACGCGATCTGGTGCGGGCACGTGAAGCTGCCAAGCAGGATCGATTGCGAGCGCGTCATCGACTGAGCAAGTTTCTGCTGCGCACGGGGCGGCGTGCGGCGGTGGGGATGAAGGCGTGGACGGAACCTTATATGGCCTGGGTGCGCCAGGTTCGGTTCGAGCAAGCGGCACAGCAAGCCACGCTTCTGGATTATCTGCACGAAGTCGATCACATGGCCGCACGGGTCAAGCGTCTGGAGCAGGCGATCACGGAGGCGGTGAAACTAGCATCGCCGCAGGTTCCAGAAGTGATCAGGGGCCTACGGGCTCTACGCGGCATCGCAGAGATTTCCGCGGTGACGATTGTGGCTGAGTTGGGGCAGATCTCGCGCTTCGATACTGCGAGGCAATTGATGGGTTACAGCGGCGCGGTTCCCAGCGAGGACTCCAGCGGGAAGCGAAAGCAACGCGGAAGCATCACCAAGACAGGCAACGCACATCTGAGACGCATCGTCGTCGAAGCCGCCTGGAGTTATAGGCACCGGCCGGCCATCGGGCCCAGGTTGCGCAAGCGACAGGAAGGGGTTCCAGAACCAATCAAAGAGATTGCTTGAAAGCACAGGTCCGGCTCTCCAAGCGCTATGCCAGGCTGGCGGCGGCGGGCAAGGACCAGCGCAAGATCATCACGGCAGTAGGGCGCGAAGTGGTCGGCTTCATCTGGGCCATCGGAGTCAAGGTTGAGGCGGCCAGTAAGCAGCCGATGGCGTCATGACGAGCAACGATCCAACAAAAGCAACAGCAAAAACAAAAACAAAAACTTCCCAAAGAATGAAAAAACAAAGACGGCCCAAACAATGAACAGCGCCATCCAATTCGAGGACAGAGCCAGCGGCAGCCGGAGCAAGCACGAAGGAGAATCCTCGTCTTCCCTATGTGACAGGCTCAACCGGACTCGCGATCTTAGTCAGAGGCAGCCCCCGACGGATCATGATTATGCGGTTTCGACCCGCGAATATCAGACTGATCAATCGTCGCTCAATCCTGCCCCGACTGCTGCTTGCCCTGTCCTCGAAAGACGAAAAAAGCAACAACAACGGCAAAAACAACCCCACAGACTTGCAGCGATTGACGGGGTCACTCCATATCAGGGAAGGTCTGTCCACGCACCGGGAATTATCCCGGCGCGCTAAACTAGCGTCTCGCAGGCTCAAGAGACCGTGCAGGCCACCAGTTGACTTGCATTGGCTCGCATCCATTTCGTCGCCACTTCAAAAGGAGCTTGAATACCATGCCATTCCATCGGAGAGATTTCGTGAAATCTCTTACCGCCTCATGGGTGGTTCCAGCATTCGCATCCGTCGTTCCTTCGCTTGCCACCGGCGCCACCATACGCGGCGCCAATCCGCGCAAACGGCCAAGTCAGCCCAACGTAATCTTCATGATCTGTGACGATCTTGGCTACGGCGATCTCGGTTGCTACGGCTCGAAACTGCCGACGCCGAATCTGGACGCCATGGCCGCTTCTGGATTGCGTTTCACCCGATACAACTCCGCCCATCCCATCTGTTCAGCTTCCCGCGCCGCTGTCCTCACAGGGCGCTACGGTCACCGCAGCAATACCACCGGTGCATTTGGCCCTAACACGCCAGGAGGAACCTCCCTCGATGAAACGCTGGCCTCCAATCTGTTTCATGCCGCCGGCTACAGCACAATGGCAATTGGCAAGTGGCACTTGGGAGACAAGCCGGAGTACCTGCCAACCAGCCGCGGTTTCGACTCTTTTTATGGCGTTCCCTGGAGCGACGATATGTATCCGCTTCCCCTGATTCGCGATACAACGATCCTCGAACAGGATACGGATCGCGACCTGCTGACTCCGCGTTACACCGAAGAAGCGGTCAAATTCATCGAAGCGCATGAAGACAAGCCATTCTTCCTGTACCTCGCCTACTCCTATCCTCACGATCCTGCACGAGCCTCGGAGCGATTTCGCGGAAAGACCACATTCGGAGACGTCGGTGACGCAATCGCAGAGATCGATTGGAGTGTTGGGGAGATAGTTGCAGCGCTCGAACGCAAGGGTCTTGGCTCTGACACCCTCCTCTGTTTCACCAGCGATCACGGCCCCTGGTACCAGGGAAATCCCGGCCTGATTCGCGGACGGAAGGCATCCACATTTGAAGGCGGCGTGCGTGTTCCCTTCATCGCAAAATGGACTGGAACGATTGCTCCCGGCCATGTCATCGAGGACTGGCACTCCAGTCTCGACATACTGCCCTCTCTGGTAACTCTGTGTGGTCTTGGGACTCCCGAGAAGCCCTTGGACGGCGTCGATATGTCCGGCGTGCTTGGCGTTCATCAGAAAGCGAGCGTTGAGCCAAAGGCGCGCCTCTACTTTTCTCCAATGGGCAATGGTGGCCTTGATCTGCACTGCATCCGAAAAGGGAAATGGAAGCTGCGCGTGGCACAGGGAGCCGATGGAGAAATCTATACGAATGACAGAACAACGGCAGCGAAAAGCAGTGCCTGGTTGCAGCATCCTGAACTGTACGATCTCTCGCAGGATCCCGCCGAAAGCTACGACGTAGCCAAGCTTCACCCTGAAATCGTGGCGGAGCTCTCCCGAGAAATAGAAGCGCTGATGCCATCCTTCCCGCCCGACGTGGTCCAGGCCTATGCAAAGTTGCAACAGAAGAAAGGGGATATCAGCACTCCTCCAGGCGCTTCTCCCAGACCGTTTGGGAGTCGTTTAGCATCAGGATCGTGGGAGCCTGCAGATCGCCGCTAGAGGATCTATCGGCCGGGATGTGCCCAAGCCCCGTCTGCTCGCGCAAGGCTGTCTGCAAATGGATCATCGACTCTACGATCCGCGCAGAGGACGATGCGTTGCCAGATTTGGAGGCGCCACCGACGACGTTCTCTCTTGCGGTCGCACCGTGTGATTCATTTCTGTTTCAGCAGAATGGCGGCGACCCTCGACCGCCCTGCAAAGGCGAAGATAGTGCGTGCTTCAACACACTGCGGCCAATTGATGTACCTTTAGTTTTTGGCGTGTGTAGGCTGGTTGAGTAAGATGGACCAGCAGACGCGCGGATGTATTCCGGCGATGCGGTAACAGGTTCCAGGGGAAAAGGATAGGCGGGAGAGCTCGATTTCCAATGATGGAATTCCACATTTCGCGGAACGCGCGTGAACGCTATCAGTTCGCTGAGTCTCTCTTCTCCTATACCGGGAACGTGATTTTCGCCAACATGGGCGCATGCCGCGAGTTCGCTTACCGCATGAACCAGGTCCGCGACGTTCAGAATCACCCAGGCCGGGCGGTCCATGCCGGCCAGCTTTACGCCATGGGCCTCATAGACGAAGCCAGCCACGTTCTGATGGCGCGCTACCGCGAACAGTTTGACCCCGAAGTCATGACCGCGGGCCTGGACTGGTTCGCCGCACAGGTAGGGCCGGAGAAGCTGGACGCCATGCTGCTCGCCTTCGTCGAGCAATTTCCCGGCACCAGCGTCATCCGCGGCCTTGAAACGCCGAAACAATGGCTCGCCGGCCAGACCGGCACCACGCCCCACCGCGCCGCCGCTCTTGAAGAACTGCTCCTCCTCTGGACCGCCAACCGAAACGAAGCCTTCCGCCCCTTCGAGGAACTCTTCGAAGACCGCACCCTGGCGGAAAAGACTGTTTACCGCCAGGTAACGCAGCGCCTGCCGGACTATTTCGCCACCCGGCCACTGATTCCGCTTCCCAATGCCAAGCCAATGAGCCTCCTTGACCTGCTCCGCGCGCCCGCGGTCGGCTCACCCCACTCCCTGAGCGATCAGCTTGCCCTCATTCGCAAGCTTTGGAAGCCGCTCCTCGGCGACAGTCTGGAGCGCCTCCTTGAAATCGCTGCCGAAATTCTTCGTGAAGAAGAGCTCGCCATCTGGAAGCAGTTCAATCCCCCCGAAGCGCAGGCTGCTGCAGGGGCGCGGCGTCACGGGCACAAGAGCCCCTTCGCCGACGGCCACGCGGATGTGCCGGTCTTCGGCGATCCCGCCAATGAATACGAGAAGTTCTCGGCTGACACTGCCTGGATGCCCTCGACAGTTCTCATCGCCAAGAGCACCTACGTGTGGCTGGCGCAGCTCAGTAAACAATACGGCCGGCACATCGGCCGTCTCGACGAAATCCCCAACGAAGCGCTCGCAACTCTCGCTCACCGCGGCATCAATTCTCTGTGGCTCATCGGTGTGTGGGAGCGCAGCCGCGCGTCGAAGACCATCAAGCAGCTGTGCGGCAACCGCGACGCCGTAGCCTCAGCCTATTCGCTCTTCAACTACACCATCGCGGACGATCTGGGCGGCGACCCGGCCTACATTAATCTTCGCGACCGCGCCTACCATCACGGCGTTCGCCTCGCCAGCGACATGGTGCCCAACCACATGGGCATCGACTCGCCCTGGGTCATCGAGCACCCCGACTGGTTCATCTCCCGCCAGGACACGCCCTATCCCGCCTACACCTTCAACGGCCCCGATCTTTCCCACGACGGCCGCGTCGAAATTAAAATTGAGGACCACTACTTCGAGCAATCCGATGCCGCCGTGGTCTTCCGCCGTCGCGACAAAGCAAGCGGCGAAACCCGCTACATCTATCACGGCAACGACGGCACCAGCTTCCCTTGGAACGACACCGCTCAGCTCGACTACCTCAATGCTGCCGTCCGCGAGCAGGTCATCCAGACCATCCTCCACGTCGCGCGCCTGTTTCCCGTCATCCGCTTTGACGCCGCCATGACCCTGGCCAAGCGCCATTTTCACCGCCTCTGGTTCCCAGGCCCCGGTTCCAGCGGAGCCATCCCATCCCGCGCCGAATACGGCATGAGTCAGGCCGAGTTCGACCGCTGCATGCCCCACGAGTTCTGGCGCGAAGTTGTCGATCGCGTCGCTGCCGAAGTGCCCGGCACTCTGCTCCTCGCCGAAGCCTTCTGGCTCATGGAGGGCTACTTCGTNNCGCACCCTCGGCATGCACCGCGTCTACAACAGCGCCTTCATGGTCATGCTGCGCGACGAGGATAACGCCAAGTATCGCTCGGTTATCAAAAACACCCTCGAATTCGACCCCGACATCATGAAGCGCTACGTCAACTTCATGAGCAATCCCGATGAGCGCACAGCAGTTGACCAGTTCGGAACCGGCGATAAATGCTTCGGCGTTGCGGTCATGATGTCCACGCTTCCCGGCCTGCCCATGTTCGGCCACGGCCAGATCGAAGGCTTCACAGAAAAGTACGGCATGGAGTACCGCTGGCCCCGCTACGACGAGTCGCCAGACCACTGGCTGGTCGAACGTCACGAACGCGAGGTTGCGCCCCTACTCAAGCGCCGCTGGCTCTTTGCCGAGAGCAGCAACTTCCTGCTCTACGACTTCTTCCATGCCAACGGTTCGGTCGACGAAAACGTCTTTGCCTACTCCAACCGCAATGGCGGCGAACGCGCGCTGGTGGTCTACAACAACCGATATGGCGACGCGCACGGCACCATCGATTACTCCGCAGCTTATGCTGACAAAGGCTCCGGCGGGCTCCGCCAGCAGCGTCTCCGCGACGGCCTCGGTCTCGGGGGCGATTCCGGCACTGTCCTCGCTTTTCGTGACTCGCTTACCGGCCTCGAATACCTGCGCCGAGCAAACGATCTGCTCAATAGCGGCCTAACTCTCGAGCTCCACGCCTACCAGTGCCACGTCTTTCTCGATTGGCGCGAACTGCGATCGACGGCGCAATATCCCTGGGACCGCCTCTGCGATTACCTCAACGGCCGCGGCGTTCCCAACCTCGACGATGCGCTGGTGAACCTCGAACTGCGGCCAGTCCACGACGCGCTCCGCAAGCAGTTGGAACCCGGCATAGTGCGTCTCTTCGCCGACGTAGCGGAGCACCCTCGCGCCTTATCCGCAGGGATGAACAAGGTTATCGAGCGCGATCGCAGCGACTTCTTTCAACAGGTCTGGGCGCGCTGCGAGAGCTTCCTTCGCGCGGCGCAGGTAGCTTACATCGCACGCCTCCCAGAGGAAGCCCGCCCCGGCGTCGACGCCATGCCCACCGATCCCGGGTTGCTCGCTCCGGCCTTCCGCCAGCGTCTGCGCGCCGCCATGCGCATTCCTGCCACTGAGGCACTGTTCCCGGCTCCCTGGACTGTGGCCGCTCGCCGCGTGCTTCCCAGCCCCAGTCCGCAGTTCACAGCCACCGCCATGTGGGGCCCCATCCTCGCCTGGTGCGCCCTGGAGTTGCTCGCCGAATCCATCGACGTCGAGAAGCCAGAGCGAGTAGCGCTGGACCTGTTTGACCGCCTCCGCCTCCGCGAACCTTTCGCCCAGGCCTTCGCCGCCCTCGGATTCGAAGGCGAAGAGGGCTGGCGCGTCGCCGCCCGCATCAAGATTTTGCTGTNNCGGTGCCGGCGCCGGCAAGCCCGAAGAAGCCCCCTCCGAACCCGTGCCTTCAACCGTTGCGGAAGCAACGGCGTCTGAAGTCGCAGCCAAAGCGGTAGCAGTTCGCCCTGAAGCCAATGCCGCAACAATTAATACGGGGGCCAAAACTGAGGCCAAAGC
>PKXI01000403.1:0-3869 GCA_003133425.1 Acidobacteriaceae bacterium | reverse complement strand
GGGCTTTAGCCCCCGAGGGAAGCTCTCCTTCTGTTTCTCCCGAATCGAAGGCTGAAGCCGAACCTTTGCCCACCGACGAAAAAGTAGCCCTTGCCCCCGCCCTCTGGTTCGATCCCGACGTGCGCTGGCTAACCGGAGTCCACGAAGCCGAAGACCACCTCTACCTCGTCCGCGAACTCTATGAGGAGCTGCTCTGGTGGCTGCTCATGCCATCGCTTCTTAGCTTGGCCGGAGAAGCGACCCCCAGCCGCGCCGAAGTTGAGGAGTTGAGCAAGACAGTCGAAGAGGCCCTCGCGACCGCCAAGGCCGCCAACT
Organism: Acidobacteriaceae bacterium; assembly: GCA_003133425.1. The sequence goes on along the minus strand of PKXI01000403.1, from coordinate 3,554 downwards.
ATCGCATCGACGAACTCCTGGGTACAGCCGCAGCTCCAGTGAGCGAAGAATCCGAAGCGACCACTCCGGAAGATGATTCCAACACGATTGAAGAGGGAACCGCGCAGTCCATCGAGCCAGTGCCCGAGCCACCGGAATAATCAATCGAGATGCGCAAAGAAGACACCCGCGTTAATGCGGCCGCCCCGGCAGCACAAAATGCCGCGTGCCCCAGATCCCCAAGTCCTTCGACCCGAAGACGCCCGGCACTAAAAGCAGCCATCACCGGCTTAAGGTCACGCTTACTACAAGCTGGTGGGTGATCGACCCAGACGTTGCCATAATCGTAACCGGATAGGTCTGAGATGCTGCTACGGAAGAGTTCACGATCATACTCTTGCCTACGCAACCCGAAACTAGGACTGCGGCTGCGATCAGCATGAATCCGCCGATTAGTTTTCGCTTTCGACGAGCAGCAAAGAGCAGTAGAAGGCAGCCGGGGAATCCCGCCGCGACTACAGTGCTTGTGGAGGCAATCGTCAACATTACCGCCATTGCAGAGGATGGCTTCACATTTGCAGGCAAGCTACAAGATTCACCCGCAGGCAGCCCCGAGCAACTTAACTGAATGGTCTGATTAAACCCGTTCACAGGAACAATCTGGAGCGAAATCGCAGTGTTCGCGTTGGCTGAAACCGTAATTGAGCTAGGGCCTTCCATTAGGAAATCCGAGGCTGCACTTGCGGTCTCGACGGTGATATCAACCGCTGCCGACGTAGACGCAGCAAAAATGCCGCTGCCGTTGTATGTCGCTGTGATTGCATTTACGCCTTGAGAAGCCGATGTGTAGACGAATGCCGCGCTCCCCGTTGAATCGATCGTAGCCGTGCTGATAGGGACGCCATTGTTGGAGATGGTCACCGTCCCTTCCGGGATCTGCGTGCCGGACGCCTGAACGACTTGAGCAGTCAGTGTCACAGAGAAGGGAGGAGTTTGTACCTCTGTCGAACTAGCCGATAGTGTGGTGTTGGTCGCGATCGCCGAGGAATTCGACGCCGCTGGCAACGTCACAGTTGAAGACTGCGATGGGAGAACATAGTAGTTCCCGGAATAGACAGCGTAGAACGTGTTATTCCCGGCCGCCAGGGCATTGCTGACGATCGTGGCGGCGCCTGTTTCGTCCGGCACCACCGGCCCTGACACCAGCACGCCATCGCTTGTGTAAAGCGTAATCCCTGGTCCGCTGTAGTAGTACTTTTCGTTTTTGTCAGGTCCATACAAGGGCTGCCCCGTCGGCACGGACACTTGTACGTTAAAGGTTGCTGTTTGGCCAACCTGGTAAGGCCCTGTTGCAGCCTGCACTGCAGTTGTGCTCGGAATCCCATCCACCGTGACAGTGGTGCTGACCGGTGGCGCCGGCGACGCGGTTGTGGACCCAGAGGCAATGGCCTCAATTGTGCTCACTCCAAGCGGCAGGATATTGGTGGTGTACGTCGCCGCCCCCGCATTGTCTGTGGGGACTGTTGCCAGAAGCGTTTGGTTTGGCTGATTGCTGTTGGTCGGATCCGTGAAGTAGAACTGCACCGGACTACCAGCGACGGGCCCCGCCGCAGATTCGACGGTAACGGTCATTGTCAGGTTCTGTTCCGCCTCGATCTCCGCCGCAGGAACACTCAGCTTCGCTGTGGTTGGGGTCAATGTTGCGCTTGTCCAATTCGATGCCAGCAGGTAGGCATCGACGCTTCCGAGCCCTGTAGCAAGGTCATAGCTAGCCTGCGCAGGGTATCCGATTATCCCCCCTGAACAATCCAGGGAGCCGGCTGCGCAAGGAACGTCATTGCTCCCAGTCGCCACGTCATGAAATGCAGACGGAGCAGTCTCGTTCAGACGGTAAAGCGTCGGGTTGATGTTCCCCAGACCTGGCGCGCCAATGCTCCCGTTTGAGACAAGAAAGTTGTTCACAAGTGCGACAATGCCACCGAAAAGTGGCGTTGCGGCCGAGGTGCCACCGATCGCAATCTCGCTGCCATTGAGAATAATGGCATAAGGAGAGCTGACCGGAGACGCAGCGAACGAGACGTCAGGAACCATTCTTTGTGAAGTGTTCGACGTGTAAAAGTCGGATTGATATCCCGGCTTCCCAAAGATGGAACTCAACCCGCCTCCCCCGCCGAACACTGCCTGCGCAGAGCTCCAACCGGTTTCGGGGATATAGGACAGGGCAGTGGCTCCTCCTGGCTGACTGGAAGTGCCCCAATACTGACCAGAGTTGCCGCTCGCGAATGCTGTTCCTCCTACAGCCGTAACCGAGGGTGCGCTCGCAGGGACCTCAGCGAAGTATCTCCCGCTTGCCGCACTGGACCCCATTACATCGCATCCAGCTGCACCTGAATCGCCGGTGCCGCTAACCCATGTGATTCCTTCGGCATTCGCCTGGAGCGCAAGAGTTTGGTAAAAGTCGACGCCGGGTCCTTCACACCCCGCGTAGCTTTCACTGATTACCTGCGCTTTTACATCGTCGATAGCCCATTGCAGCGCCCAGTTAACCGAGCTCCCCCACACATAGAGGACGGTTGCATCAGGAGCTACACCGCCGATTATTTCAACGTCAAGTGTCGCCTCTTCCGCATCGACCGGGTTATTCGTTCCTGTCGTCGAACCTGGCGCCTGGAGCGTCTGAAAATCGTTTGCCGGCAACCCAAACAATTGCCGGTACGCTTGATAGTCGGAGAGGCCGATGGGCGTTTGCCCTAGAACCGCAACCGTCACTCCTTTGCCGGTAATTCCGCGGCTGTAAAGGCTGTTCATGCCATAGATCGTTGCCAGATCACCAGGTCCAAGAAGGTTCAGGCCTGACGACATTCCTGCGGCCGCCGGCTGTAGACGTTGAGCTATTTGAGATTTTGGAGTGAAATCATGCAGACCAGTCACATCGACGACGGCATCTTTCAATTCCGCGGGAACTGAAGGCTGCACGACATTAGCATAGTGCCGGACTCCGCGGACATCGAACGCATGAATCTCAGTTTGAAACGCGCTCGCCACCCTGTCTGCACTTCCAGAGAAGGAAACAAACATGCGCCCTCTGGCCGCTCGAACTTCGGTCATACCCAGAGACTGCAGCCATGCGGCCACCCTGGCTACCGTGGCGTTGGGTACGCCGAAGCGTTCTGCATACTGTTCGGGAGTCAGCCAGCGATGGTAATTCTGCGACGTGGGGTCCTGCTGACTGGCCACAAATTGTTCAAGGTCGGCCCGTCGCGCGTCTCCCGGCTGCAGGATAACGCTCATATTGTGTAGAACCATGGATGGTGCGACAGGCCCGCGATCGTAAGAAGCATTGGCCCTTGCCACGGCGGCAGACCCAATCTTGATCGACGCCTTCCCGGACTGTGCTCCCAGGTGGTTGGCGGCAGCGAAAATAGCACCAAGAAAGATGGCCTTTAAATAAAACTTATGCATTGCACGCACCAAATCGGAGACGGTGGCTATAGCCATCGCCACGCACGTCAGCAATGAATGCATCGTCCTGGGCCGCACTGAACTTTAGGTATTTATCCGGCGAATTATATCTA
>PKXI01000231.1:10114-10297 GCA_003133425.1 Acidobacteriaceae bacterium | reverse complement strand
GGCAGGTGCTGACCACGCTGGGCGCGATGAGCCTGCGCGGAATAGATGCGGCCATGACCGTCGAATCGGCTACCGACGGCGATGTGTTTCGAGCGTATGTGGAGCAGGTGCTGTGTCCCAAACTACGACCCGGCGATGTGGTGGTGCTGGATAATTTGTCTGCGCACAAGGTGACCGGGATAC
>PKXI01000231.1:0-9978 GCA_003133425.1 Acidobacteriaceae bacterium | reverse complement strand
GCGACCTTAGTTTTGCTCTAATTGCAACCAATCATCTGATCGATCAAGGTTGCCACAGAATTGCACACATTCGGGGCCCGGAGACGAGCACAGCACTTGGACGAGTGGAAGGATACAGACGTGCTCTTGCTGCGCACCAAATTGCGCCGTTGCCGGAGCACATTGTTTCCATCGGGAGTTCTGGGGACGACCGCGGAGAGCCAGGCGGTTATGAAGCGGCGAGGAAGCTGCTGAGCGCGAACCCACGACCGGACGGAGTTTTCTGCTTCAATGACCCCATAGCGCTGGGCGCAATGCGCGCGATTCTCGATGAGGGGCTGCGCATTCCTGAGGATATCGCGGTGGTGGGATGCGGCAATGTGCTCTATTCGGACTTCCTGCGTGTTCCACTGACATCAGTGGATCAGGACAGCTCCGCGATCGGAAGATTTGCCGCAGAGCTTGCGCTTAACCTCGTGGGAACGAATACCTCAGTGCGTCCCAGGTCGGAACTGATCAATCCAAGGCTGGTGGTACGCGCCTCGACATTGCGCCGATAAGTCATTCGGATGTCAGGATTACGGGACCCCTTCGTCTTGGCTAGTGAACTGCGCGGGCATTCAGCCAGGGACGTATTTTTGATCCTCCATAAGCACTTGCTGATTAAGCCAATCGGGAAGAAATAAAACAACTCGATTCTCGGCTTCTTATTTTGACCATAAAGTATGTGAACGACTTTCCAGTGGCAAGACAAGTTGATCTGGAACCTGAGGATTAATGGGGACTATCGAGCCAGGCTCCAACCGCTGTGTGGTGCCATCTACGATTTCGCTGCCACGCATCTCGACCTCTCAGTTCCCTACTTCCCCGTCCCCGGCGCCGCCAACAACTAGTACGCCGCCGGCGAGCCACCGGATCGCCCCCCGGTCCTAGTCTTGTGGGGTGCCGGGTCCAGCCCCCAATTGAGGAAGGGTGTAATCGTGCGAAGCTCCCTCTCTCAATGCTTCGCATCCGATGATCGAGTCCACTTTACGACTCCTCATCGATTGCCTCTGAATCCTAAGTCTCGGTTCTTCGCGCCTCTGCTAGCTCTCGGCCGGCAAGTTTGGGGTCTCGTGAAGAAATTAGGCATCCCTCTGCATCTTGTTGCTCCAAAAGAATCTCACCCCTGTTTGCTCCCCCAATTTCTGCTTCCGGGGCCTCTGCACCACAATGCCGCTTTCCGCACCGAGCCACAAATGAAGCGGAAGACCTGGAAACCACTTAGATTTGGACCATGCCTTGATGGCATCGTGAGACCCTCGAATCCGGAGCCTTCGAAACTAGGAGAACGGTACCTCTGCCTGACGCCCGGGAAGAATCCATTCCCGGGCGTCAGCGACGGCGATTGCCGCAGACCCGGAGTCCGGAGGCTTGGTAGTGAGGTGTTAAGTTGGTGGATGGAAGTGGTGGGGTCAGAGACCGCAAGGCCCGGTTCCGGACTACCTATGCCACGATAAAGTAGTTTCTCTTTTGCAATCGATACTCGCGGTACCGGGCCGCTCCGGACCCGGTACGGCACAAGTCTTCAGCGCTTCGTCGTGAGCGCCGCGGCCTTCCTGCCGATCCACCATGCCGTCAACGACGACCACACAAAACAGCACGCCAGCTCGTGAAGCACGGCGAACAACCCCCCGAGAGCGGCTATCACCAGAGCCACGGCCCGCGACGGATGCCAGTACCCGCCAACGGCTAGTCCGGTTCCCAGCATCGCGAAATTCCAAAAGAACATCGACAGCGGACTGCCGAGGCTCACGCTCAATTTTTCAGCCATTGCTCCCCGCTCCTGTGAATCGGGTTTGGTGGGCTCGATATCGTGCGCCGCACAAGGGGCGGCGCGATCGAACCACACAGGTTTTTGGATTGGCGCTACGGAATGGCCCTACTCTGCCGGTGGACAGCTGAGAAGGTCCGCAAGGCGAGGCGAGAGCAGGCTCAAAAGCCAGAGCAGAACCTGTCTGTGCTGCGGCTCCGGCTCGAACGCATCGTCGCCCGCAAAATACTCGTCGATGATCTTTAGTGCGCTGTCTGGCTCTTCCACGTTCTCATGGATTGCGTGCAGCAATTCATCTTCGAGTTCTTCAGTGGAGAGCCAGGCAGGCGGGTGAAACATCTGACTCTGGTTTCTCTCGTGGTTTCTATCTCGGTACCCATCGTGCATGGCGCCTCCTATTCCGCCGCGGGGATGAACTTACCCAAACGGCTCGGTGTGATTCAGGGCTGGAGTTGTGGGTGGGATCGGTTACGGAGCTTGTGGGTTCGAAGTGGATCCCGCAGATCGGTGAAAAGTGTGGTCAGCGGCGCGAACATCATGGTTTGGTCGTTGCCGGCGGAGCGAAAGCAAGGGCTGGTCACGCATTCGGAGCGCATGACCGTCTGTGTCGAAGCGATGAGGGAATGCACTCCTCATCGCTCCGCGTGAGACATGACATGGCGCCCATCCTGGCTGAAGTTAGGGCGCGAGATACGCAACACGGCCGATGCGCTCTGCGCGAGTGCAGTTGAGTAGTAAATCTGTGGGTGGATGTCGTGCCAGTAAACCGAGAACTTGGCTCAGGTGGCCTGTTCCACAATTGTGCGTGGGAGCCAACGAATTCAACTTTCGCTTCTTGCCTCAGAGTGCAATGCGGTCGTTGACTGCCTGGCGGATTTCCTGCTTCGTGCCCAAATAGAGGACTGTGGTCGATATGTCCTCATGACCGAGTAACTCCTGCACCTGTTCGATATCGCCTCCTGCCTTGCGGCAGAATTTGGCGCACGAACGGCGCAAATCGTGCGGCCCGAGATGGCCGATTCCCGCCGCCTTGGCTGCGGTAACAACCGTCTTCCAGACAGTCCAGGCGCCGATCGGTGCCGTTCGCACGCGACCGCTTCTGAGCAGTTGCCGGAAGAGGAAGCCGGATTCGATGCTAGCCGCAGCAAGCCATTCATCGAGTGCAACTTTGGCCGCACCCGGAATCGGGACCGTCCTCACGCGGCCGCGTTTTCCGACGAGATCGGCGATCACCCAGCGGCCTTCACGTTTCTGAATGTGCCGCATTTCGAGGCGGGAAAGTTCCTCCCGTCGCAGTGCGCAATACACCAGAACACTCAGGATCGCGAAAGCCCGCTTGCCGATCAGACTGCTGCGATCGGGAACGGCCAGGAGTCGTTTGGCCTCCTCGGGAGTGAGCCAGTTACCAAGCCGAACTCCGCGCGTCGGAACACCGGACACGGTCAAGATGCGAGCGGCTTCAACCGGGTCGAGCAGATTATTGTCGCGCGCCTCGCAGACGAGTTTGCGGATCGCCGAGAGGCGAACGTTGATGGTGGAGGCGCTCAGCCCCTGGTCGATCAACTGGGCACGGTACTCCATCAGCAGGGCACGGCAGACTGGACGTCCGGTCTCAGCAACGAGCGCGAAGAACTGATTGAACGCTGCGACGTACGCACGTTTCGTATGCGCAGATACCAGCGAGTTCCTGAAAATCCGCCGTAACTCAGCGATCGGATCGGGGGCATGCGCGGGAAGGAAAAGAGACAGAGACATAGGTTCTCCTCACAGGTGCAAAGGGGGTATTCATTTTTCGGGGTGCAACTCGGGAACTTTGAAAAGGAAGGATTCGGGGTAGGGATCAGGGGAACGATTGAGTTCGATTCGGAGCTCCAGGCTGTCACACGGGGAGGCGTAACAGGCTTGCAATCTCGATCGCATCAATGGCTAATCGCGGCGGGGCCTGGTCCTCACAACTCGTAATCAGAGGTCAGCTATAGCTACCCATGAACAAGACAGTTTGGCCACGGCAGTCATCGCGTTTCGGCGGCGCGACCCTTGACAGTCTCAATCGTCGCCGAAATCCAGGTCGTCCGGGTCTATTCCCCGAGATTTGAGGAACAACCCATAGAGCACGATGGGCCAGATGATGAGCAGCACCGGCGAGACCAGCAGAGCGAGGAATCTCGTTTCCGGGCTCCAGCGCAAGAAGAAGCAGTCTCGCCGCGGCGCGGCAAGAATCATCACAAACAGGCAAGATGCGCATGCGGCAAAGCAAACGACAACTGCTTGTGCAGCGGCGGGTAACTGGAGGAACAGGTCGATATCGTTCATCGGTACTCCTTCGCAAACGCCGAACTCGGCGGATCGAATCGAGCACGGCATGAGTTTTGAGGTGTATTCATGGGCCGCAGTCAGCTGGAAAAAGTTGCAGCGGGCCGGGAGTCGTCCTAGCCCGATCATTTCTGTTTCTTGTACTCGACCTGGCCGAAAAATCCCGGTGTCAGAACGGTGTCGGTCCCCTTGACGTAGGTGAGGTTAGTGGACAGGAGCGTTCCCTTAATCTCAAGAGTTCCATCTTTATAGATAGCTCCCACTCCCGGCTTCTGGTCCTGGCCGACAATGAGGTATTCGTCACCGTTCCGTGTGACCTGGAACGTATCGTTCGGATTTTTCGTGTTGACCCATTTGCCAAGGAATTCCGATCCCCTAGATGCGCACCCTGTGAGGGCGACGGCACTGAGCAAGCAGATAGATATGATGCGAATGATCAAAGTTTTCATTCAGTGTCTCCAGTAGTTGTCTTCGAAGATAGTCGCGGCATTGCGGGCGCAGGATTACCTGCTGCCGAAGTCCTTGAGGCGGACTGCCCATACCGTGTGTTTCTGCCTGATCCGCCTTCGAGATCGCGGTGAGGGCCTACATTATGTAGGAGTTCTCGAAGATCAGCTCCATCTCGCCAGGTGGCAAAGTCTCTTCGTCCGGGTCATAAAATTCCGGATCAACGTATTCGCGTTGTTCGTCCTCGAGATACGCCTCCAAGTCTTTACTGAGATGGGCGCCCGCCGAAATGTAGGCGCTCCCTTCGTCCGAGTTCTCATTGAAGCGTTTAGCGCCCTCATCGCTCCAGAAATCAAATTCCGGGTCACCCGTCTCCTCTTTTGGTTCTTCTTCCGGCTTATTGTCGCTGTTCGTTCCCATTCGACGATTCCTTTCCGGGCCGTCATCTTCCTCGAACCGGTCCACTTTTTCGATTGTCGGAGAGAAACGCCGGCCCGGAATGCGAATGGGTACTTTGGATTGTTCCTGCTGAGCACATCTTTGGATAAAAGGCCGTCCGGGTTAACGACGGTAGCTTGATTTCGCTTCTGCCCGGGGCTGGGTCTCCTCGAACCGCAGGATCACAGCGGTTAACCCCAGGGCCTTAGCGAGCGGCAGAAGTTTACTCAGGGGGAGAAGCGCAAGACCACACTCCGCCTTGGAGAGGTAACTGCGGTCAATTCCTGCTGCCCGTGTTGCCAGCTGCGACTGACAAATGCCGCGGCGCTTGCGCAAGGTTCGGAGCAACGCGCCGATACAGCGAGCAAGGCGCTTTTCGTGGTCTTCCGTATGAGTATCAAGGAGTGTGCCAATTGGAAGACTCAGGTAATCAACACCTAGGGCGCATCGGCACCGGACACAAGCGCCGTTCTTGGGGTATTGGCGTGTCTTGCAGCGCCCGCAGGTAATGGTTTCACTGTCACGAAGCGAGGGGAGGAACTGAAGAGTAGGCATGGATTTCCTTTGAACTTGCTGCAGACAAAATTGTTTGAATGAGCAGGGATATCGGCCAATGAGGTCGGATAGGAAGCGGTGCGTGGTGCATGTCCGGCGACGCTGAAGCAAACTGATCAGAATGATTCGAGGTCTTTGCGGGCTGGCCGTTGGTTAGAGAACGGAGCGAAATATAAATTGCGAGGTTTGTCAGTTCGAGGGGAGCTCTCCGCGCACTTCAAGGACAGCTTCCAGGTCGAAGTCGCGGGCATCGGGGACATGTGCAGACCGGGACGACGTGCAAGTGAAGATTGACGGCGAAACGTATGGCCTATAGTTCCCAAATTGGATCGATTCCGGCGTGTGGACTCGGTACCCCCCGATCCACAGGCGGTCACTGAGTGCAACCGCGTAGCCGAATGCGGCCAACTCGCTCTCGATTTGGTCGTTTATTGATCCAGGAGGAACATCGGCGTAGCCGTGCTCACTCCGCTCGGCTACGGCGATCAAGTTAATTACTGAACGATGCATTTCGTTCCTTTCTGCGGATTTCAGGCCACCTGGTGAAGGCGCCACTTCGGACTGCTTTCGCGGCCCGGCACCTTGACCCGGGCTTCGGGAATTTGTTAGGCGCAACTGACATGATTCTGCCGGCTGAAGTTTGAGTTGGTTGCGCTGGAGCTAGCGCTGTCTGGATTGGGCTGGCAGTCGAAGAAGGGAGAAAGTTTTGACCTCGGATAAAGGACGTCTCAGCGGTCAGGCGGCCATGCTGACGCCGCGCCCTTTCCCTCGAGCGGTATTCAGGTTTGCGGCGCACCTTTCGCACACCACCCAAGCCACGTGATTGCGGCACTCTCAACTGTCCAACGTCAGGTTGACTGATGCCGGATCAGCATTCCGGAACTCGGGCCGCCGGGGACCACGGCTATAGAATCAAGCACTTACCTTTAGAATAAGCCCGCACGGAAGCACTCTAGTTTGGTCGCCTAAGGTACTGATTTGACACATTTGGGCACGCACGGCATGGCACAGTCTACGACACAGCTGATTTAAAGCTATGTTGGCTGCCTTTTTGCGAACGATTTTCACGCATGCGAGTCATACTTCAAGCGGAGAGCCAGTCGGTCGATCACTGATGATCCGCGAGCGCTCGATAATCGCACGTGCCGTCTCACATTCCGACCGGCGCAGAGGTGATCGCGTGTTGGCAACCTAGCGAGTCATAGCCTTTCTCATTCATTATCCCGATCAAGAGACGACCGCAAGAGAAAATGAGAATGCAATCGAATTCTGCGAACTCAGCGATGGTGTCTCGGCAATCTGCACCAAGTAGTCGAACGCCAACTTGCCGACCCTCGGGAGGACGCAACCATAGCGGATGGATCAGCATGTGGGCGCCAGTCGAAATCGCAGTCCGCATTCGCGTCAGTAGACACTTGTCGACATATCGGGTCCGATCTGCTCCTCGGTAAGCGCTTTGGAGATTTACTATGAGCCAAAGTGTTTATCCCAGTGTGCCTTACGTGGGGAAACCATGCGTTCGTACAGGCCCGAAGATACATCTTTCAACTGAGCTTAAGCATGCTTAGTTCGGGGTACAACTTCTAGTGCGCACCTCATTCCTCTCGAAGCAGGATGATCGGATTCACCGCGAGCGCCCTTTGCGCCGGAATCCAAGAAGCCGCCAGTCCCAGCGCCAGCATTGTCAGCACCACTCCGCCCAAAACCAGAGGATCATTCGGCGAGGCTTGGTAAACGATGTGCGAAAGCACCTTGGTAGCCAGAAGGCCCAGCACCAACCCTGCCGCCGAGCCCACCGACAGCAGCACAAAAGGCCGCCCCAGCGCCGCTCGCAGCACTTCCTTACGCCGCGCCCCCAGCGCCATGCGAATTCCTAGCTCACGCAGCCTTTTGCTCACGGTATACGAGGCCAAACCGAAGATTCCGGTCACCGCCAGCACTGCGCCCAGCAGCCCGAGCACGCCCAGGGCCACCGTGGCCACATGCGCGGCAAAGAGCGCCGAACTCATCTCCTGGTTCCACGTCCTCACCACAAAAGGCAGCCCAAGGTCCAGCCTGCGCACCGAGCGATCCAGCGCCTTGGCTATCTCTTCCGGATCGCGCTGCGACCGCACCAGCAACATTGTCTGGCTCTCCGGGTGCTGCTGAAACGAGAAGAACATTGCCGACTGCTGATCCTCCGTGAGCGTCCGGTATTTCCCGTCTTCAACCACGCCCACGACCTCAGCCCGCGCTCCGCTCCAGTACTTGAAATGCCCGCCGATTGCTTTGTCTACCGAACCAAAAACCTTGACTGCAAATTGCCGATTGACCACAGCCACCTTCGGCGAGTCTTTGTCGTCGTGCAGCGTCAGATCTCTTCCTGCCAGCAGCTTCGTACCTGCAGCTCCCAAGTAGCCAGGAGATATCCTGTAGTTCATGGCGTCCGCAATCGAGTTCGTGGGCCGGTAATCGGTTGTACTGTCGGTGAAAACCTCGGAGTCGCCGCCACTGACGCCGAGCGGCAGGTGATCGACATACCCAACTGCTGTCACTCCAGGTATGGCCGCTGCCGCATCCAGCATGCGCCGCTGCATCTGTGGAACGCTCTCGCCGGCGTAGCCGGCCATCTGCAGTTGGCTTTCCACCAGCATCACGTTCTGCGGCTGAAACCCGAAGTTGCTGTGCAGCGAACGCGTCATCCCGCGCACCGCCACCAGCGATGAGGTGACAAGGACGGCGCAGATCGCAATCTGCACCGCCAGCAAAACGTCCCGCAAGGTGAAGCGGCGCAGCCCGGCCACACCTGACGCACCGGTTCGAATCACCTGCCACGGATCGGCGCGCACCGCCTGGCGCACCGGCACAATCCCAAAGAGCAGTCCGCTCGTCAGCGCCAACACCAGCGCCACAATGTATGTGGCGGCATCCGGATTTACCGGCACGTTGACTGGAGTGTCGGGAATTGGCTGCCAGGCGCTCAGCCAGCGAAGGATCACTACGCCCCCCGCCAGCCCCAGCGCTCCACCTGCCATCGAAACCAGTACAGCCTCTGTCAGCATCTGGCGCAGGATCAAGCCCCGCCGCGAGCCGAGCGCCAGGCGCAAGGCTGTTTCCTTTGCATGATCCGCTGCCCGCGCCGCAAACAAGCTTCCGAGGTTCGCACATGCGGCCAACAGAATCAACCCAGCCAACAGCATCAGGCCGGCCATGAATGCGCGCGCCGGTCCGCCGAGCATGTCGCCGATCAATCCCGGACGAGCCAGCGTGAGCTTCAGGCCGTCGTTATCGGTCGGATAGGTCTTGGCCAGCCATCCCGCGACAGCATTCAGGTCCGCCGTTGCCTGTGCAGGCGTCACTCCCGGCTTCAGCCGTCCCTCCACAAAGCCGGAGTGATCGTTGCGATTCTTCAGAAAATCGTAGCCTGCGACCATGGGCTGCTCGACCATGGGAATCCACATCCCCGGCGCAAAGAAGAGTTCCGTGCCGCGAAAGGCAGGCGGCGCCACGCCGATGATCGTAAGCTGCTGCTTGTTGATCAGCACCGTGCGGCCCACAACTCCTCGATCACCCTGAAAATGCCCGTTCCAGTATGCGTAGCTCAACACAATGTAGGGAGCACTACCGGCGCCGTGCTCGTCGGCGGCGTGAAAGAACCGCCCCAGAAAGGGCTGGATGCCCAGCGAGTCGAAGTAGTTTCCGCTCGCAAGATAGGGCCACGCGGTCGAAGGATTTCCGCCGGTATCTACACCCACTGGTCCCATCATGTTGTACCAGATCAGGTTCTCGAAGCTCCGATTTCGATCCCGCAGATCCTGATAATCTGGATACGACTGAGACGGATACTGGAATCGCTGCACCATATAAAGATTCTTTGCATTCGGCACCTTCACCGGCTTAAACACCACTGCGTCCAGCACGCTGAACACCACTGCGTTTGCGCCAATCGCCAGCGCCAGCGTCAAGATCGTCGTCACAGCAAATCCCGGCGACTTCTTCAATTTCCGAAGCGCAACTCTCACATCACTCGTCATCTTGTCTGTCCTTGAATTGAAATACGACCATGCCCGGCACTTAGTTCTCAATGAAAAGCGTCCGGCTCGCTATGTGGTTGGCCCTATTCCAGGTCTTGTCTTATGGCCAGTCATCGGGAGCGAAATCTCAAATGGTGTTCAGCGATTTCATTGCATGAGAGTCCCGGATTGTGGTGTACCAGGCAAGACCGAAGGATCCGCCTAGTCTTGAACTTCAGTGCAAAAGGCGCTGACGATAGATCCGAACCGCCGACGTCTCACTTTGAGAGCTGAGTATATGCCCCTTCGACTTGCTGAGCGGAGAAAGGTCCAACAGCCCATGTGGCCAGTTCCGGAGCAAACTCCAGGCGGCTGCTTATCGGCTTTCCATCCTTCATTTCCACCAGCGCGTCGAGCTTTTCCCCTCTCGCGATCGCCTGT
>PKXI01000068.1:6072-6313 GCA_003133425.1 Acidobacteriaceae bacterium | reverse complement strand
GTCGTCAGCGTGTCGCGAAGGAACGAACTCGCCTGGCTTCCGTCGGCGTTGTTGCATGGATCGAGCGAAGGCTGAGCTTCCCTCTTCTCAGTAGATTTACGCGGCGATATTTAGACGGCGGACGGAGTCCGGGTGTCCCGCGTCCAGTATGCGGTTGAGGATTGCCACGCCGATAGCCGCTTCGGCCTGTTGGCCGGAGAAGCTTCGCGCTCGCAGGCGAGGACCGATGATGGCCTTGTAT
>PKXI01000068.1:5842-6015 GCA_003133425.1 Acidobacteriaceae bacterium | reverse complement strand
ACGCTCGCGATTCCCGCCTCTATTTGATCCAGCAGCGGCGCCACTTGCGAAGGGTCTCCGACATCGTTCCCGGTCACAGTAGAGGCCATGATCATTCCGGTGTCGGCATCCACGGCCAGGTGTAGCTTCTTCCAAGTGCGACGCGCTTTTGCGCCATGCTTCTCCTGAAGCCA
>PKXI01000068.1:0-5720 GCA_003133425.1 Acidobacteriaceae bacterium | reverse complement strand
ATTGCCCGCCAGGGGTCGTCCGACGTGCCGCATTCCAGCCGTCCAGTACTTCTGCGGTGACCCATAAAGTCAGACTGCCTCGACGCCGAAGACCCGCATCGTACTCTGCCCAGTTCTTCACCCGGAACTTCATCTTTGGGATGTGATGGCGGCGCAGGGCATTGTGCTTGTTCGGCATTGAACTGGCGGCCTTTCTGGATCCTTTCTCAGAGTAGCCGATCTTGATGCCTAGCCTAGTCGTCGGAAGTTGTGGCAGCGCTTTTAACGAAAGAATCGTCTGCGCCCTTCGTCGATGTCGAATCTGCTTCACAAATTTAGATTAGCGCCGATACTGCGCTCTAAAATCAGATCAAAACCTTGTTCCATTCCGTTGAAGTAACCAAATGGAATGTAACACCGTCGTTCGGGAAATCGGCTCCGTTCAGGCTTATTGCCAGTGATGTTGTTTAGCTTTTGCTCGTTGCGTGCGCCGCGATGAACAAACAATATGGTAATACCGGTGAAGAGATGCCCGCTGCTTTTGCGCTCCAGCGAATGGGATTGAAGCCTCTTGACATCACTCCAAGGGTTTTGTCCCGTGCCATCAGCCTGCCAGAGCTTGATTTCAATCGCTATGCTTTGCCTTCTCAATCGTCTCCAAGGTCCCCAGGTTGCGGAGCTTCCTGGGATATTTCTTGCGCGAATGCAGGCGGAATTGGCCGGATTTGAGTCTTCGTATCGTGGCGGAATAGAAAGGCAAAATCGGACCAAGGATAGGACGCGGGTTCTCCCGTGCGGGTTTTCCAGGGAGAAACACACGAACAGGAGAAGATCTATCCCGCAACAGGGCAACTCTGAATTGAATCAAGCATCTGACTGGAACAGGGAGCATTGTCTATGACGCGTCCTTTCTGGTCTGGCCACATCCAGATTTCGCTGGTTTCGTTCGGCGTAAAGCTCTTTCCGGCAGTAGAGGCAAAGAGCGAGATACGCTTTCACCAAATCAGCCGCAAGACCGGCGAGCGCGTCCGGCATCAGAAAGTGTCCACCTCTGACCAGGAGCCGGTTGAAAACGATGACGTTGTGAAAGGATACGAATACAGCAAGGGAGAATATATACAGATAGAGCCGGCGGAAATCGCAGAACTGCGAATTGCTTCGCGAAGCGCGATCGAGATACAACAGTTCGTCGATATGGAAGAACTGGCCCCGGCTTTGTTCGAGAAGCCCTATTTCGTGTTTCCGGAAAACGATGCACAGGCAAATGCCTTTTCCGTGGTGAAAAAGGCATTGCAACAGACACGAAAGGCGGGTCTCGGCAAAATTGCGGTTGGAGGTCGGGAGCATCTGATTGCGATATCGGCGCCGTCCGATGCAAAGCTAGCCGGGATGATGGGATACTTCCTGCGCTATGCGGAGGAAATCCAGGATGCTGGGAAATATTTCTCCGAAGTGAAAACGGGGAAAGTGGATGAAGATCAACTCGCTTTGGCCAAGGAATTGATTAAGCGGAAGACGAAAACCTTCGATCCCCACAAATTCACGGACGATTACGAGGTCGCATTGCGTGAACTGGTGGATGCGAAGCTGAAGCACATTCCGCTGCCCAGGCAGCAAGCGTCACCACGCGGAAAAGTCATTAACCTGATGGATGCTCTTCGGCGCAGCGTAAAGGAACCGCCCGAGAAGAAGAAACCTGTGGCGCGAGCCGGAGTGAGCGCGGCTAAAGAGAAACCTGGACCAAGGCTCATCCAATCGAGCGCAAAAGCCGCGGACAAGCGGCGGAAATCGGCCTGAGCCGATCTCGATGGCTAAAGAAAGAAAGAGCTCGCCGAAGAAACCGTCCAGCGTCGCAAACGGGCAGTTGGCGCGTTATCGTTCCATGCGGGACTTCCATATTACATCCGAGCCCAGCGGCCGTTCCTCAGCACAGCGGAACGCAAACCAGTCTCCGGACTTACCATTCGTGATTCAAAAGCACGCGGCGACGCGGCTTCACTACGACTTTCGGCTCGGATGGGATGGAGTGCTGAAGAGCTGGGCAGTTACGAAGGGTCCGAGCTACTTCCCTGGGGATAAACGCCTCGCGGTGCAGGTTGAGGACCATCCCCTCGACTATGGAGGATTCGAGGGAATCATCCCGAAAGGCCAATACGGCGGGGGGACAGTGATGCTTTGGGACCGCGGGACCTGGGAGTCCCATGTGGACGTAGCGGTGGCCCTGGAGAAAGGCAATCTCAAGTTTGCCCTGCACGGCGAAAAGCTGAAAGGCAACTGGGTTCTGATTCGCATGGCAGGGCGGGCTGCGAACGAGAACAAGCCAAATTGGCTCCTGATAAAAGAGCACGATGAGGAGCAGCGCGGCCCGAATGATGATCCCATCACAGAGCAAGCACCCAACAGCGTTGCATCCGGGCGCGACATGGAAGCTATCGCCAAGGCAAAGGACCGCGTGTGGAATTCTGCGCCAATTCAAGTCTCTGTTGGCGAACGGCCGAAGCCTGCGCAGCCGAAGAAGCCGGATTCCAAAGAAGCAATCCCCCAACCGATGACCGGGGTAACAAAAGCACACAGGGAGAAGCTGCCGCTCTTCATTGTCCCGCAGCTTGCGGCCCTGGCGAAGACTCCGCCGGCAGGGGGCAGCTGGATTCATGAGTTGAAGCTGGACGGCTATCGAATTCAAGCGCGCGTGCAGCATAAGCGAGGGAAAGCAACGGTGCAACTGCTTACTCGCACCGGGCTCGACTGGACGCATCGGATGAAGCCGATTGCCGAGGCCGTCTCCGCTCTGCCGGTGAAGAGCGCTCTGCTCGATGGCGAAGTGGTGGTGCTGGCAAAGGATGGTACGACAAGCTTTGCGGACCTGCAGGCCGCTTTTCAGGATGGCGCAGGAAACGCCCTGACATATTTCGTATTCGATCTCCTTCACCTCGACGGACGCAATCTTAGAGGCGTCCCGTTGCTGGAAAGAAAGTCGATTCTAGCCAGGTTGCTCGCTGGCTCTTCAGCAGGCGAGGTTCTTCGTCTGAGCGAGCACCTTGACGGAGACGCCGGTGCAGTATTTAGTCGCGCATGCAAGTTGGGAGCAGAAGGGATTGTTTCAAAACTGGCGCGCTCTCGCTATTCATCGGGGCGAGGGAACTCCTGGCTGAAGTTGAAGTGCTACCAGGAGCAGGAGCTGGTGATCGGCGGGTTTACGCTTCCGTCGAATGGAACTCGCGGAGTTGGCGCGCTGCTATTGGGATATTACCGCGGAGGTAAGCTTGTCTACGCCGGACGCAGCGGCACGGGCTTTACGCAGAAGACACATACCATGATGCGCGAGCGCCTTGAGAAGCTCGACCGCAAGCAGACGCCGTTCGATGAGATTCCCGCAAGCGCCGGTCGAGGCGCACATTGGGTAAGGCCTGAACTGGTTGCGCAAATATCCTTTGCCACATGGACCGCCGACAATCTTGTGAGACAAGCCGCCTTCAAGGGGCTGCGCGAAGACAAGCCCGCAAAATCGGTTCAGCGCGAGCTAGCGACGGGTCGCGCTGCGGAAGCGGAGCGCGACGAGAAGGCAGATGCGTCCTCGATGCACAAGCCGGAGATGATTGCTGCAAGACGTATTTCATCGAAGGCGGCCAGTTCGAATGAACCATTGCCCATTCGGCTTACCCACCCGGACAAAGTTCTCGATGTGGAGTCGGAGCTGACAAAGGACAGCCTGGCCCACTACTACCTGGAAGTGGCAAACTGCATGCTGCCTTATATCGAGGGGCGTCCGCTGACCCTGGTTCGATGCGTAGACGGCACAGGGAAGTCATGCTTCTATCAGAAGCACAAGAATGCCATGCTGCCCGCCGACATTGGCAGCATCGACATTATTGACAGAAAGACAGGAACGCTCGAGCCTTATATCACGCTCTCCACATCGAAGGCCCTCGTCGAGTTGGCTCAACTGGGAGTGCTTGAGTTGCATCCATGGGGTTCCCGTAACACGTCCCTTGAGAAGCCCGACCGGATCGTATTCGATCTCGATCCGGATCCTGCAATTGGCTGGAAGAAACTGGCCGCGGCTGCCGCCGAGGTGAGAGAGCGCCTGAAGAACATGGGTCTTGAGAGTTTTCTGAAGACGACTGGAGGCAATGGCCTGCATGTGGTCGCTCCGATTCGTGCAGAGAATCCCTGGCCGGTCGTGAAGGAATTTGCGCACAACCTGGTGCTTGCCATGGAGAAGGATGCGCCGGATTTGTATCTGACGCGCATGACCAAAGCCGCGCGGAAAGGCAAGATCTACCTTGACTATCTTCGCAATAAGCGAGGCGCCACTTCGATCGCGCCGTATTCTCCACGAGCGCGATCGGGAGTGCCCGTGGCTCTTCCTTTGAGGTGGGAGGAATTGAAAATGAAGGAGCGGCCACGTTTTCTCGTGTCCGAGTTTTCAAAGTGGAAGAAGCGTCTTGCAAGAGACCCGTGGAGCGGCATCGGGAAACTCAGACAATCTCTTCCCAAGCCCATGAAAAAGTGAATCCGCAACCGAAGCAATGCGAGGGCTCACCTGTGAATTCAGGCGTCTTGGGGTATCGTTACCGGTAGAACCATCATTCGGGCACTGATCCAGGTCGACTCATTCGGGCCAGAATTGAGAGATCAGTTTAGGAACGGTGCGTCGCACAACTCGGCACAGATAGACGGCCAGATTTGAGCCCACCTGTAGAAGGTACCCCTCAAGAACTGGAATGGGCTCTCTTTCTACCAAGCCGCTGCTCGACGAGTTGAAGAAGACGCCTATTTGCTAGCCCTAACCCTTATATCGCACAGGCAACTCGACATTACTAATGGTCAGACATTGCCGCCATCTCAGGGACGCGTCCGGAGCCATCTCCGAGTGCCTTACTTCCAATTCGCAGATGACTAGCTACTGCACTGTGAGGATGACCGTCCCAGTGGCTGTCGTTGAGCCTGACGTGCCGGTCACGGTAATCGTGTAGGTTCCCGCAGTGGTGCCAGAGATTCCTCCACCTCCACCCCCTCCGCCACCACGTCCACCGCCGCCACACGCGAGTACACCGCTAGTGAGCGCCACGAGCAATAACAGCATTCCGAGCATTGTTCGCAAACTACGCTGCCGTGCCGGTATACCTAGAAGCAACAGGCAGGCAAGTGTCGCGCCGCCAGCCGCGTACCAAGGGACTCCAGGGCGTTTGGGATATGCAAGAGCCGCGCTGGTCGCTGCCGTTGTCGAGATGGTCAGAGTGGCCGTGCCTGCACATCCGCGTGGCCCTGAAGAGCTGACGGCAGGTTTGCCATTTCAGCGGCCGAGAGTGGGCGGAGTTGGCACCACACGATCTCATCGCGGCGGCTAAAGGGCGATGGAGTGCCGGCTGGTGTATTCGATCGTGCCCTACCAGGGGAACTTCGAGGAGCAGGAGATTGTGTACGTGAAGCGGTTGCTGTGTCATCAGAAGGCGGCGCGGTGGAAGAAGGAGAAGTCGAGGCGGGTGAGGCCGTCCACGGTTTGCCTCAAGAAGGAGGGGCCAGATTAAACGGCCGAAGTGGGCCAGAACAACTTGCCAAACGCACTAAGTTGTTGATATTGTTANNCCCGATGGGAATCGACGCTGGGCTGTGGATCATGGCCTGCCAAAAGAAGCCGGATATGCTCATGGTATCAACCCGGGGTTGCTGCTGTTCGAGAAATGTAAAGAATGCGGGATCAAGGAAACTTCCATCTATTGCTTTACTCAGGACAACAC
>PKXI01000459.1 GCA_003133425.1 Acidobacteriaceae bacterium | reverse complement strand
CGGCCGAAAGCGCTCTAGCTCCAGCTTGTGCTTTAGCACCGCTCTTGATTTGAATAGCAGAGCAATCAATCGGTTGCTCTGTCCCAGGAATCGAATTCAGCGCATCGTAAATGCATGCTGCGACATAGGTTGCCCATGCGCTATGCTGGACTCCGGTGCGAGGTCGGAATTGTCCCACGAATCCCAACCGAAACGAGAACGCCACGAAGTGGCCGTCCGCGGCGTCGTGCAGGGCGTCGGCTTTCGCCCCTTCGTCTACCGCCTCGCGCTTGAAGAGGGACTCGCCGGCTTCATCGGCAACGACACCGACGGAGTCACAATCGAGATCGAAGGCCCTTCCGCGTCGCTCGAATCGTTCCTTGCCCGCCTCCGCTCTGACGCGCCACCCCTCTCGCGCATTGACTCCATCACCGTCCGCGAAGCGAAACCCATCGGCGACACCGGCTTTCGCATCGTCGCCAGTGAAGTCCTCGGCCGCGTCTCCACCGGAATTCCGGCCGACGCCGCCACCTGTTCCGATTGCATCCGCGAGCTGCTCTCGGCCGCCGACCGTCGCTACCGATATCCCTTCCTCAACTGCACCAACTGCGGTCCGCGCTACACCATCACCCGCCGCATCCCATACGACCGCCCACAAACCTCGATGGCGCATTTCAAGATGTGCCCCGCCTGCCAGGCCGAGTACGACGACCCTGCAAACCGCCGCTTCCACGCCCAGCCCAACGCCTGCTGGGACTGCGGCCCCCAGCTCTCCCTCTTCTCAGCCAACGGCAGGCCATTGTCGTGTGAGATTGCAAAAGAACCATCAAATTTGCATTCCGAGCACTCGCGAAGCTCTATCCCGACGAAGGGCACGAGCATTCTAGGCGACGGCAAAGATCATTCAGAAAGCGGCAAAGATCATTCAGAAAGCGAAAAAGGTCATTCGGAGAGCGCAAGGACTCATCCGGAGCAGCAAGAAGTGTCAGGGCACGACTTCAGTCGTGCCGCAAACGCTCCGGAATTAGAAGGGGCTTTAGCCCCTGAGGGACATATTTCGGAAGAGCCACTCTCTTCTCGATCCAGCCCTGTCGAACAAACCATCAGCCTCCTGTTGAACGGCCAAATCCTCGCCATCAAAGGCATCGGCGGCTTCCATCTCAGCGTCGATGCCACCAACGAGGCCGCCATCACGCGTCTTCGCCAGCGCAAGCGCCGCTATGGAAAACCGCTGGCCGTCATGGTTCGCAACCTCGAAGCAGCACGCGCAATTTGCGACCTGACCGAAGCCGAAGAAAAACTCCTCACCACTCCAGCACGCCCCATCGTTCTCGTTCGCAAGCTCGACCCCAGCCCCATCGCTCCCTCCGTTGCCCCCGGCATTCCCTGGCTCGGCATATTTCTCCCCTATGCACCCCTGCATCATCTCCTCTTCGCCGACTCGCGCCTCCAGGCCCTCGTCATGACCTCCGCCAATCTCAGTGAAGAACCCATCGCCATCGACAACGACGAAGCCCGTGCCCGCCTCGGTGCAATCGCCGACGCCTTCCTGATGCACGACCGCGAAATCCTCCAGCGCTGCGACGATTCAGTCACAGCCATCGTCGACAGCGCTCCGCAGTTGATCCGTCGAGCCCGCGGCTTCGTACCGCTCGGCATCCCGCTGCCGCTCGATGCCCCGCCGCTGCTCGCAGTCGGCGGCCATCTCAAAAATGTCTTTGCCGTCGCCCGCGGCCGCTTCGTCTATCAGAGCCAGCATCTCGGAGATCTTGAGAATCTCACCGGCCTCAACTTCTTTCGCGAATCACTCGACCACCTCATGCGAACATTCGAGATCGATCCCGAGACAGTAGTTCACGATCTTCATCCCGGCTACCTCTCCACCGAGTGGGCCAGGGAGTGGGCCAGCGAACGCAGCCTGCGCCTAATCGCCGTGCAGCATCATCACGCTCACATCGCCGGTTGCATGGCCGAACATGCAATCGAGTCCGAAACCATCGGCATCTCCCTCGACGGCACCGGCTACGGCACCGACGGCCGCATCTGGGGCGGGGAAGTGCTCATCAGCCGCCTCGACCATTTCGAGCGTTTCGCCCATCTCGACTACGTCCCCATGCCCGGCGGAGAAGCCGCCATCCGCGAGCCATGGCGCATGGCCCTCGGCCATTTACATCACGCCGGATTCGACATCGAGTCGCAAGAGGCACTCGACCTCATCGGCGCAAAGCAAGCCGACGCCCGCGTCCTTCACCGCATGATCGAACGCGGCGTCAACACTCCGCTCACCTCCAGTTGTGGAAGGCTCTTCGACGCAGTGGCAGCCGTTGTCTTGCAACGAACAGAAGTAGACTACGAAGCCCAGGCCGCCATCGAACTCGAAGGCCTCGCCGTCGATGAACCATTTGAAATCGGTGAAGCGCCAGCCAATGTCGAAGCGACTCCCTATGAAATGGAATTAACCGCCGGCAACTTGTCCGCACACGATCCAATGAAGATTTCCGCCACTCCCCTGTGGCGTGGGTTGATTGAAGATCTTCGCGTCGGCGTAGCCAGGCCGCGCATAGCAGCCAAATTCCACGCCGCCATCGCCACGGCCTTTGTGCGCGCAGCCG
The DNA here is from genome assembly GCA_003133425.1 of Acidobacteriaceae bacterium. The sequence goes on along the minus strand of PKXI01000459.1, from coordinate 3,998 downwards.
TGCAGGCGCGCACGGCCACCGGCATCGGCCAGGTCGCTCTCTCCGGAGGCTGCATGCACAACCGCCGCCTCGCTCGCCTTCTCCGCACCGGCCTCGAATCGGAAGGCTTTCAAGTCTTTCAGCACCGCAACGTCAGCCCCGGCGACGGCGGCCTCAGCTACGGCCAGGCAGCAGTCGCCGCGTCCATACTTGCAACAAAGAGCTAGCTTTCAACTCTCAGTGCTTCCCCGCGCTGCGATTACACATTGTCGTTGCAGCCCACAAGCTAACTTGCTAACTCGCTATCCCCGCGCAGCGGGGGCCGACTTGCTGTATTTGCTCAAACCGCCTTGCATCGCCTTAGAATAGGTTCCTTGGCGAAGAACGCAACTCCCCGGAGGATCGATGACATTCACGCAGCGCATCACAGCCGCAACATCCCTGCGCACCAACGCACTCAAGAGCATCTTCTTTCTGATCTTTGTAGCATTGAGCGCCGCTGCACCAGCCCATGCCCAGCAGTCTGACAATGAGAAAGCAGTATGGAAGTTGGAGACCACCTACTGGGAGGACGTCAAAGCGCTCGATCTCGAAAGCTACATGACCCTTTGGCATGACGACGTAATAGGCTGGCCATACGTCAACTCTCAGCCGACACGAAAAAACCACATCGCTGACTGGATCACACGCTACACCGACAAGGGACTCAGGCTCCAGTGGTTTTCAATCCAGCAAGCCGACAGTCAATCCACTGGCGATCTCGTCGTCACGCACTTCTGGGTCACTGCATTCTGGGCAGACAAAGCCGGTCACGGAGAACCATCTACCCAAAGAATCACGCACACCTGGATAAAGACCGCCAAGGGGTGGCAGATCATCGCCGGCATGTCCGCACCCATCCCCGCAAACTAGAACTGATGGCAATGCAGGGATTTGAAAGGGCGCGGCCGGGGTACCCTCTGGGTCGCCGCGCCGCAATTGGCACAGAAGAAGTTTGGGCTTTACAGGCTGCGGAAAAACTCTAGTTCAGCCGCTGCTTTGAAAGGGCACGACTTCAGTCGTGCCGCAAATGTCGCAAAATGAACGTGGGCTTTAGCCCCTGCGGAACTCCACTCCGCGCCAAAATCAAATTCAGGCCTTTTTCCGCAGCCTGTTTAGCCCCTGAGGGAATATCAGGACACAGCCGGCGCCCCAGGTCTCACTTCCGATACATGGGATAGGAAAGAATTCAATCAAAGCAGGCGAAATCTGGTGGCCTGACCCCTACCCCGAGATCCTCACCAGCTCCTGCGCCTCTTCCTTCGGCCCCAGAATCGAGATCCGAGGAATCCGTCCGCGCACCATCGCCACTTCGTCGCAGCGGTGCAACCGCGGGCAGTTCTGGCAGTCCTTGAAGATCTTGTCCGGCAACTCAGACTTGTCTTCCACCGTGCGGAATCCGTACTTGAAGAAGAAGTCCGGAATACGCGTGAACAGGCATACAGACTGAATCCCGTGCTGTTCGGCCTCTTCGATCAACCCGCTCAAGATCCGCCCGCCCGCGCCTTGTCCTTTCGCTTCCGGCTTCACCACAATCGAGCGCACCTCGCACAGATGCGGTCCGTAAAAGTGCAGTGCACCGCAACCAACAAACACGCCGCCATCCGACTCGGCAACCGTGAAGTCGCGAATGTTTTCGCAGATCTCCGCAAACGCGCGCTTCAGCAGCGTGCCATCACCCGAGAGCGAGTTCACCAGGTCGTAGACGTTCGAGGCGTCCTGAAGCAATGCCTTACGCACCAGCATGGACGGCCCCCCCAATCGCTTGTGTTGTCCCAATTTTGTTTGTCGTCATCGCTGCTATACGTGTCGCCGCTATATCGAGAGCGGTGTGCACCCGCCCGCGCGCTGTTCCTCCCGTCACGTCGTGGCAATCAAGCGTAGCGGTCAGCGTCACCGCGGGGAAAAAATCCTCCGCGAACTCAGGTCCGAACGCATGAAGTTCATCCAGTGTCAGGTCGCCAAGTTCAACGCCCTTTTCCAATGCAAACCGCACCGCATGGCCAATCTTCTCGTGCGCCGTGCGGAAAGGAACACCCTTGTGCACAAGGTATGTCGCCGCGGCCATCGCATTCAGATAGCCCGTTTTCGCCGCCTCGTCCATGCGTTCGCGATTGAATTCCAGCGCTTCTGTAAAACGTGCCACCAACTTGAGCATCTGCGCCACAAAGCTCACTGCAAAGGCCGGCTCCTGCGTCTCCTGCATATCTTTATTGTAGGCCAGAGGCAGCCCTTTCAGTTGCAGTGTCACCGCCTGTGCCGCCCCATGAATCCTTCCCACCTTGGCGCGGATCAGCTCCGTCAGGTCGGGATTCTTTTTCTGCGGCATCGCGCTCGACCCCGTCGAAAAGGCCTCAGGCAGCGTCACAAACCCGTACTCCGCCGTCGCAAACAGCGTGATCTCCTCCGCAAACCGGCTCAAATGCAATCCAACAAAAGTCAGTGCCTGCAGATACTCAAGAATGAAATCACGATCGCTCGTTGCATCCATCGAGTTCGCCGTCGGCGCCGTGAATCCCAATTCCTTCGCCGCAATCGTCCGGTCCAGCGCCAGCGTAGCTCCCGCCACCGCCCCCGAACCCAGCGGACAGTAGTTCAACCGCACCGCGCAATCCTGCAACCGCGCCGCGTCGCGCAGCACCATCTCCACATAAGCCAGCAGCCAATGCGCCACCAGCACCGGTTCAGCGCGCTGCAAGTGCGTATAGCTTGGCATCACTGCATCGCCAGCCTTCCGCGCCTTATTCAACAACGCACCCGCCCATGCCGCCAGACCTTCCACAACCCCATGAATCTCATTCCGCACATACAACCGCAGATCGGTAGCAATCTGCTCATTGCGGCTGCGGCCCGTATGCAGTTTCAGCCCCAGTGAGCCGATCCGCTCCACCAGCTTCAATTCAACAAAGTGGTGAATGTCCTCGGCCGTCGCATGATCGCGCACCTCCGCCATGCCCGCATCGGAGCTGTGCGCCACGGCAATCGCATCCAGCGCCGCGCGGAGCTCCGCTCCTTCACTTTCGGACAGAATCCCGGCGGCGCAAAGAGCCGATGCATGCGCCTTGCTGGCGGCAACTTCTTCCTTCAACAGCCGCCAGTCAAAAACAATCGACCGCTGCCATGCTTCGAACTCGCTATCAAGCGGTTCGCGAAAGCGGCCCGACCACATCTTCACGGATTGTTGTTCGTTCGACATTGTTTTAGGCGAACCTTCGGCTATTTCTTTTCACTATTTTTTCCAGGGGCGCTGCTCAGCATGGGCATTTCGTTGCCTGTGCTCAGGTTGAGGAGACCGGCCGCGGCGTAGGTAAGCAGCTTATCGCGGGTGTCGGTGATGTCGAGATTGCGCATGGTGAGTTGGCCGATGCGGTCACGCGGGGAGAATGTCGATTCGGTCTTCTCCATGCTGAGGCGCTCGGGATGAAAGGTAAGGTTAGGCGACTCGGTGTTGAGGATCGAGTAGTCGTTTCCGCGGCGCAGCTCAAGCGTCACTTCGCCGGTGATGGGTTTGGCGACCCATCGCTGCGCAGATTCGCGAAGCATGATGGACTGCGAGTCGAACCAGCGGCCTTGATACAGCAGGCGGCCAAGTTTGCGGCCATTGTCCCGGTATTGCTCGATCGTGTCTTCGTTGTGAATGCCGGTGATGAGGCGCTCGTAGGCGATGAACAGCAAGGCGAGTCCTGGCGCCTCGTAGATGCCGCGGCTCTTGGCCTCGATGATCCTGTTCTCAATCTGATCGGACATGCCGAGCCCGTGGCGGCCACCGATGCGATTGGCTTCGAGAAGAAGTTCGACGGGGTCGTCGAATCGGCGGCCGTTGAGGGCGACGGGAAAGCCCTCTTCAAAGCGGACGGCGACCTGCTCGCGCTGGATTTCGACGTCGTCGCGCCAGAAGGCCGTGCCCATGATCGGAACGACGATCTTGACGGAGGTCGAAAGATGCTCCAGGTCTTTTGCTTCGTGGGTTGCGCCGAGGA
>PKXI01000322.1:716-37658 GCA_003133425.1 Acidobacteriaceae bacterium | reverse complement strand
ATTTATTTGCCGGATCTATAAACCTTCAGCTCCGGCGGGAGCGAGAGCGACGCCATCATCTCTTTCATCGCCCCCTCGTCATTCCCAATCGTCGCCAGCAGCTTATCCTTCAGCTCTTCGCGCTTGCCATAAAGCCGCAGCGGCTCCGGCGGATTGTGCAGCAATTCCTTCCCCACCAGTGCGCGAACAAGGAAAGGCATGTACGACGAGTAGTCACCCTGCATGCTCACTGTCTGCGTCGTATAAGTCTCCGGATTTACCTTGCCCCACGACACCGCTTCAGCCGGCTCGCACGACGACAAACTCCCATCCGTCACCGGCGAAGAAACAATCTGCGCATCGTAGTCATAGCCGCGAATATTTTTGAGGAAGAAAATTTGCGACAGCGCCGGCTCCGGTTGCAGCGAATAATTCTTGGGCACGCCGCCTCCCAGAATCAAAATCGCAATCGACTTCGCTTCGGAGTTGAACAACCCCCAATAGTGGTACGCACAGGACTCGAACACATCTTCATGCAAATCGTAATCGAACCCATATTCAATCTTCTTCATCCGCGCCAGCGCCCACAGCTTCACGGAATTGAGAAACATGCTGCCATCTGCAGGCGCTCCAATAAATACCGGCAACTCCATCGCCGCGCATGTGCTCAGCAGCCCCGGCGCAACACCGATCGCCTTTTCCCGCACCCCAAATTCTTTGCCCAGCAGGTAATTGCGTTCCGTCGTCGTCATCCGCTTTTGGAACTCAGGCCTCTGCAGTATCTCCGTCGCCACAGCGTCCTGGTCGAACAGAATCTGCTCAGCAAACCCCGTATCGGCCACGCGAATCACGCCGTTCTCGCGCAGCTCGGCATCGTCGCCGAACAACGCCACCTCGCGTATCGGCCGTTCAGTCGTCTTGCGCAGACTGTCGTGCCCATCGTGGTAGCAGATCGCATCCGTCACCGTAATGTAAGCCGTGTTCGCCGCCTTCAGCAGCGGAATCAGCCACGCCCGGTGCTGATCGGAAACCGTAATCGGTCCGGCGCAAGTCACGACAAGCGGAATCCGTTTTTCGATCACCTGCTTCATTGCGTCATAAACGCGCCGCAGGTAGGCGCCGCCGAAAGCAGGGAGAGAGGCCTCAAATACCTCGCCCAGATCCTGGCATTCTGTAACCGGCTTTCCGGTCACCGGCCCGCCCATCAGTCCGTTCGTCGTCGAACACTTCCCCATTGCAACAGCCTCCTGATTCACTCCTCTCCAGTATCCAACATCCCCCAACACTCCCCCTGTTGAAGTCCGACCCCAAATGCGGAATCGCAGTCAAAATTCTTCATCGAGTCCGACGCCGCAATCGTCGCCCCGCTCATCTTCGCCTACGTTCTCGGCTGGTAAAAAACATGTGCCCCAGGTCCCTAATTTGGGACCTGGGGCACTATGACCCACAACAAATTGTGCAAAGCAGTCAATCTCTATTGAGCTTCAGTTTTTAGGCAGCACCACGAACGGCCCACGCATCTTCTGCCCGTCTCCGCCCTCAAACGCCGCCTCTCCCAACGAAGGAATCCCAATCTCCCACTTCGGCCCTTCCAGCTCCGGCATCGGCTTCGCCCGGAAAAGCTTCTTGCACTGGTGCGCCGTCCAACGCGCCCACCGTTTCGACTTCTTCCGTCGAGCGCTGTCCGTCGAAATGCCCGTGCCCGCATACATTTGCCGGTAGAGCTTGGAAAGAAACATGAACGCAATCCGCGCTTTCAAAGTTGGCGTGCACGCCGAACGCTCCCAGATCGAGCTCCAGTTATAGAACCGGTCCCAAACCTTCTGCGTTCGCTCCCGGATCTCCTCCGAGCTCATTGTAGGATGCGGCGTAAACATCTTCGGCCTAACTTCAGTCGGAATCAGCCAGTACCGCGTTATCGGCACGTCGCCCACCATGGTCGGATGTTGCGACTGTTCCTTCTCCCAACGCCCGAAATCCACCGTGCCCGGAAACGGCGTCATCATTACAAACTGCGCAAACGTCACGCCCGCCCTCAGTGCCATATCCACCGTCGCATCAAACGTCGCCGCTCTATCCGTCGGTAGTCCGAAGATGAACGAGCCAAGCACATGCACTCCGTGCGCTTTGAATGTCTGCAGTTGTTTGGCAAGGGCCTCACCGGAGTAATTCCAGTCCTTGTAAACCGCCTTCAGTCCCTCCGGTGTCACGGCTTCCACGCCCACCAGAGCGCCCTTGATGTTGGCCTTCTTCATTGCGTCGAGAAAAACGCCGTCCTCGCCCGCCTCCATCGTCATTTGCGTGTAGAACACCATGTCCTTCGGCAGTTTGGCCAACTCTTCCATAAGCGCGAAGCGCTCGTTGCGGATCGCCGTCAGCTCTTCCACCTTCGCGGTGTTGTGCTGCTCTCGCGCCAGCCGCAGATCGGTAAACGTCACCGGATAGAAGTTGTCATCTGCCAGCGCAATAAACCTGAACCCCAACCGCCGCAAAGCAATAATTTCGTCCACCACGCTTTGAAACTTCCTTTGCCGGGGCTTTTGTCCATCCGTCCGCCACACGCTGCAAAAGGAGCAGTGCTTCGGGCAGCCGCGAATCGTCTGCACCGAGGCCCACATATATTTCTCGGGATCCATCAGGTCCCAGCGCGCCGCCAGAAATTCTTCGCCTTCAATCCGTCCGCCCGCATAAATTCGTTCCGGCTTGCCCGCCAGGCAATCGGTAACCGCTTTGCCCCAGGCAACGTCGCCGTCCCCGGTCACCACCGCATGCGCTTCTCCGCGCTCAAACGCCTCTTCAGGAAACAGCGTCGCGTGAATCCCGCCATACACTACCCAGGCTCCGCGGCTGCGTGCCATCCGGCCCACTGCATATCCGCGCAGTGCGTTGCCCGTGTGCACGCTGATGCCCACAATGTCTCCGGCCTGTATCGTCTCCGGCACAATCTGCTCCAGAGACTCGTCCACCAGAATGGGATCTCCCGCTATTTGCGGTGTAGCTGCCGCGAGCACAAACAGCCAACGCGGTGTAATTACCGCCGTACCAAATGAATTGTCGCTCGGATTGACAAGATGAACGCTCAACGAATCCAACCTTTCCTGGTGCAGGTGCGGTTGGCGTCACAGCAATTGCAGGGTTGCCGTAATGCGGGGGTGATCAACTGAAGTGGCTTCTTATCCAGAAAAAACCACGCTGGATTTCAAATAAGGCCGGTGAACCCTGAAATCGTTCAAGTAAGCGTCTTCGTAGTCCGGAAAATCAATCGGGAAGATCCGTCCTCAGAAGATTGCACGCCATAGATCTCCACAAGCCAAGCAATCCCCCTAGACAGTTCCTCTAATTGTACAGGTTTAATCTGAGGCAGAGTGGTCAATGTTGACCAAATTTGCCAGAATGAACCAATATTCATGAGAAGAGCGGTGATAAGAGAAAGCCAATCAATTTAAACAGCCTCATGCCCTCATCCGCTCTGCGGCCCCAATCGTTGATGGGGCAACTGCCCCACTGACCACTGTCAACTGACAACTGTCCTGCTGCACTCCTCCACCGGAATCGCCACCTGCTCCACAATCTCCAGCCCAAACCCTTCCAATGCCGGAATGTGCATCGGCGTGTTCGACAGCAGCCGTATCCGATGAATGCCCAGGTCAGACAATATCTGTCCGCCCAATCCGATGGCGCGCAAAATGCGCCCGCTCCGCGCCTGCGACCCTTCGCGTGAACGCAGTTCCTGGTGCAGAATCAGCCGGCCGGAATTCGATGCCAGCTCGCCCGCAGGCATAGCCGCCCCTTCCGGCCCAAACGCCGCCGCCTGTGTGTGGTCAATCTCAAATCCCCGCGACGTGTTGTGCAGATACAGCACCACGCCACAACCCTCTTCCGCAATCATCCGCATCGATTGGTCCAGCGTCTCGCGGCACCTGCAATCGGCGGCAAACACATCGCCCGCCGTGCACCGCGTGTGAACCCGCACCAGCACAGCGTGCTCGCATGGCGCTCGCAGCTCAATCTGGCCAGGCAAATCCCCTCGCGTCGGCAGGCTGCCCACAGCGGGTCCCGCGTTGAAGGCCGCACAGTCCTTGCACAGATCGCCGCGCACCAGCGCAATGTGGCTCTCGCCGCCGTTCACTTCACTCTCGTAAGCGATCATGCGGAACTCGCCGTACTTCGTCTGAATGCGGCTCTCGCCCGCGCGCACAATATACCGCTCGTTGCGCAGCCGGTAGCGAATCAGCTCCGCCACGGTAAGAATCAGCAGCCCGTGTTCCTTGCAGAATGGAATCAGGTCCGGAATGCGCGCCATCTCGCCGTCATCGCGCATAATCTCGCAAATCACGCCCGAAGGGTTCAGCCCCGCCAGCCTCGCCAGGTCTACCGATGCCTCGGTCTGGCCCGCCCTCACCAGCACCCCGCCCCTGCGCGCCCGCAGCGGAAACACATGCCCCGGCCGCGCCAGGTCGCTCGCATTGGAGCGAGGATCGATGGCCGTACGAATCGTATGCGACCGGTCCGCCGCCGAGATTCCCGTCGTCACTCCCTCGCGCGCCTCAATCGTCTCGGTGAACGCTGTGCCAAACCGCGACGAGTTCTGCTGCGTCATCGGAAAAAGCCGCAAATGATCCGCGCGCTCCTCGGTAAGCGTCAGGCAAATCAATCCCCGCCCGTACCGCGCCATAAAGTTGATGGCCTCCGGCGTAACGTGCTCCGCCGCCAGCGTAAGATCGCCCTCATTCTCGCGATCCTCGTCGTCCACCACCACCACCATCCGCCCCGCGCGTATCTGCTCGACCGCGCCGGGAACGTCGGTAAACGGAGCTTCGAAGCTGCGTGGTGAGTTTGGCATGCCTACCCCTTCATTCTCGCCTATCGCAGCAACAATCGGCAAAACCATCGGGCTCGACGATCCTGACACGGTCTCCAGTTTGCCGGTTAATCAGGAGTTATGCGCAGAGGGGTCCCCTCATGCGCAGTCCCGGGCCGGCTTGCTAGGGTGCATCCTTAAGAGGCGCGGCCCCTGCCTGAGGAGCGTCACAACCTCTATACTCGGTGCAAGAACAGGGGAGCCGAATATGCGCCTTCATTCCGCTGCGCTGGCCGGGTTTGCAGCTTGGGTTTTGGCGATCGCAGCCCCGGTTTCAGCGTCTACGGAGTTCAAGTTTCAATTCACTGAAAAGCCTGGGACGTTTGTTGTCGGTCTTAAGGTAATTGAGCAATATGACAAGTCTCGTGTCTTCGAGATGGACGGCGACAAGGCTAACACGCCCGCCACCATAGAAGGGCCGCGACCGATGCAGACGCTGATGTGGTATCCGGCGGAAGAATCTAGTGGCAGGTTAATGACGTTGGCCGACTACGCAGCTTTGATCAAGACTGAAACCAGCTTCGGGAGACCGGTCGAACAGGGCAAGCCGCAGGCATTTGTCGAGCAATACATGCATGGAGTCTCAGCCTTTCCAGCCTTGGCCGTCCGTGACGCTGAAATGCAAGTCGGCCGCTTTCCGGTTGTGATCTACGCACCCAGCCTCAACGCGCCCGCGACCGAGAACATCGAGCTTTGCGAGTATCTTGCAAGCCATGGCTTCGTTGTGATTGCGACGCCCAGCATGGGTGCTAAGACACGAAATATGACGATTGATATCGTCGGGGCCAATGCGGAGGCTCGAGATATCTCATTTCTAATCGATTTTGCTGAAACATTACCGAACGCGAATATGCAAGAAATTGCGTCAATGGGCTATAGCTGGGGTGGAATGTCAGCGCTGTTTGCCGCAGCACGGGACCAGCGCATCGACACCCTTATCTCTCTTGACGGCTCCTTTCGCTACTCTCCAGGCACAGTGCGGGAGACTGGAGACGTTCATCCTGATCAGATGACAATTCCATTACTTGTCTTCAGTAGAGCTGAAGAGCCGCTGGAATCCTGGGACGCGTTGCGCAAGAACAATAATCAGACCGACTTCGCACCGAATGTCCTTAACGAATGGACTCATGGCGACCTGGTGCACATCCGCTTGCTTGCTGTTTCGCATATCCAATTCAGTTCTATGTATCAGCGAAGTGAACGGTTTCGAAAAGAAGCACTGCAGTTTTCGCCGGCAGACTACTCTCTGGAAGAAGGCGCAGAGAGCTACAACTGGATGGCTCGGTACGCCTTGGAGTTCTTGAATGCGTACCTGAAACACGACGCGGCCGCGACGCAGTTCCTCAAGCGCACACCTGCGGAGAACGGCGTACCCGAGCACCTGATAGCGGCAAGCTTTCGACCAGCTTCAGGCATTCCAAGCCGGAGTGGCACGCCACCCGCCAAGTGAAGGGAAGTCGAGATTTGGGAGCCGATCACCACGCTTTAAGCAACAGATCGGTTGATGAGTAGATCTGGCATGCTCCGAGCGGGTGGTTACCAATCTGGAATCTGCACCACTTCCAGTGCAAACAGCAAAAGCGCTGCCCAAGGGCAGCGCTTTTGTCAAAAACCTCAAAAACGGCCTACAACGTCGATTCGATCTCAAACCCCCAGGCCTCGAGCAGCGCCTCAGGGATATACTTGGAATTCTTGTTACGCCGCGCCCACTCCCGAAGACGGGTGGACCGGATATATTGGTCCGGGGGCAGCTTGAACTCCTTCACAATCTGCTCGAAGGAGGTTACAGTAGGCACAACCGGGCCGATGGGCTCCGGCTTGCCCCAGTTAGGATTTCCACGACGCTTTGCCATCGATTTTGTGTCCTTAGTAAGTGGGTTAACTTGTCAGCACATCCTCAGATCGCGGATGGGGAGTCCAGTCAGTCCAGAGGAATCAACACCCTTCTATTTTAAGTAATTTTCATCCAAAAATCAATAGAAAAATACGTTTATCTCATAAGATTGTCTGACCTCTCACTAAACAAGGAAAATCGGTTATCTGGCTCCTTTTACGAGAATTAGCCAGAATCACCTCACCGGCAATGCCCAAGTATGGTGCAGTTTTGCACACAATGCTGGCATTGCACCCGCCACCGGTGACAGGATACTCATATGTCTTCATTCGTGCGTCTTCTTAATTCAGGCCTGCTGGTCTTGGTGTGCGCCTTCTTGGGCGGGCTCGTCCCAGCCCATGCCATCGAAATGAAGGTCAGCCGCGACGCCATCGAGCGCACCCTCAAACAGCAGCTCTTTGGCGGACCCGACGGCCGCTACTACCTCAAGGGCAACGCCCAATCCGCCTGCTTCACCTATGTCGAGGACCCCAAGCTCACCTTCGCCCAGGACCGCATCGTCGTGCGCGTCAAAACCCATGCGCGCCTCGGCAAAGCTGTTGGAGGAACCTGCCTGGGGCTGCCGCTCTCCGTTCCCGCCGAAGTCTCTCTCGCGCCCGACGCCGAAGGCGAGATCATCGGCTTTCGCGATGCGCGCCTGGATCGGGTTTCCGACCAGAAGCAGCTGAATTTCCTCCTCAATCCATTCCTCGGCCACCAGGTCCCGTCCAGCATGAAGGTCAATGCCGCTGACCTGCTCCGCAAGGCTCTCGAAGGGTCCACCGCGAACTCCGGTTACAAGGTCACCCTCGACCGCCTGAAGATTCACTCCATTCAAATCGACGGCGAAAACCTGGTTGTGGACATAGACGGGGACCTGAGCGTAAAGTGACCCCGATATCACAAGGACTTTGAGCACTCGCTGTTGCATCAAATTCGGGTGCCCGATAGCCTGCCTCTGAGCGAAGTCGAATGGGGACCTGCGGTTGCTCTTCGGTTAAGAGCGCAAGACGCCCGCATTGCAGACCTCGCTACGAAATCGCATCACCCCTCACACCACTCTCCAAACCTCCCGCCTCTCACCGCCGCCGCCATCGCCTCGATCTCCGGCCCCAGAACCCGATCCCGTTCCAGTCGCGCCACCACCGTGCGCACAGCAACGTGGGCCTTCTCAATCTCCCGGCTCGGCCTCAGCGGCCGCCGAAACTCCACCCCTTGCGCCGCGCACATCATCTCGATCCCCACAATCCGCTCCGCATTCTCCACAATCTGCCGCAGCTTCAGCGCCCCCGTCATCCCCATCGACACATGATCTTCCTTGCCACCGCTCGTCGGAATGCTCCCCGTCGACGAAGGATGCGCCAACACCTGGCACTCGTTGATCAGCGCCGCCGCCACAATCTGCGCAATCATGAACCCCGACGAGAGCCCCGCATTCGGCGAGAGAAACGCCGGCAGCCCCTCATTAATATCGGGATTCAGCAACCGGTCGATGCGCCGCTCCATCATGCCCGCCAGATCGGCCAGCGCCAACGCCGCATAATCAAACGCATATGCCAGCGGCGCCCCATGAAAATTCCCCCCCGAAAGCACTCCGTGCTCTTGCGTTTTGGAGGAGTTCTTTGGGAAGACCAAAGGATTATCCGTAGCCGACCCCGCCTCAACCTCCAGCACGCCCGTCACATGCTCCAGCACATCCCGCACCGCCCCGTGNNACCTGCGGCATGCAGCGCAGGCAATAGGCGTCCTGCACCCGCGCGTCGTGCTCCCGGTGCGCTTCGCGAATCTCCGACTCCTCCATCAGCCAAACCAGGTGTGCCGCCGCCGCAATCTGGCCCGCATGCGGCCGCGCCGCCTGAATCCGCTCGTCGAACGCCGCCGGCGTCCCCTTCAGCGCCTCCAGAGACATCGCGCCGGCCAGGTCCGCCAACCGCACCACGCGCCGCGCCCGAGCCGCTGCAAGCGCGCCCACTGCCGTCATTGCCTGCGTCCCGTTCAGCAGCGCCAGCCCTTCCTTGGCCGCCAGCGCCAACGGCTGCAATCCTGCGTGCCGCAGCGCCTCTCCGCCCGCCATCCGCTCGCCCTTGCAAAACGCCTCGCCTTCGCCGATCACCACCAGCGCCAGGTGCGCCAGCGGAGCCAGGTCCCCGCTAGCCCCCACCGACCCCTTCTCCGGAATCACCGGGCTCACACCCGCATTCAGCATCGCCACCAGCAACTCCGGCACCGCCGTCCTGCACCCGCTAAACCCCTTGGCCAGAACATTCGCCCGCAGCAGCAGCATCGCCCGCGACTCACCCACCGAAAGCGGCTGCCCCACCCCACCCGCGTGGCTGCGCACAAGGTTGGTCTGCAACTCCGCCAGGCTTTCATGCGGAATGCTCACGTCTGACAGTTTGCCGAAGCCCGTGTTCACCCCGTACACCGTCTCGCCCGCTTCCAGAATCTCCTCAATCAGCGCCCGGCTTGTCTCCACGCGCTCAAGGGCCTCGGGCGCAATCGCCACCGTGCATCCGTCCAGAGAAACAGCCTCAATCTCCGTCAGCGTCAACGGCTGACCGTCTAAAACCAGAGTCTTCATGGCCGCAATACTAGCTTGCTGGGTCTTCCCGGTACAAATATCGTCGAAAGCTCCGAACCAGCAAGCTTGCCGACTCTACCCACCCCTCTCCATCTATAGTGGTAGCGTCGGGAATCGGCCTTACCTTTCATTCGCGGCCGCGCCCACAGGCTTCCACCTCAACATTACGAGAGGAACTAGAGACCACCATGAACCTCACTCGCAGAGAATTCGCCCGACTCGGCGCCCTTTCGCTCGCCGCCCGCTTCGCACCCGCTCTCAACGCCCAATCGTCCACCCGCAAAATCGGCTATGCCGTCATCGGCCTGGGCCGCATTGCCGACCATTTCTTGCGGGGCGCGCTCTCCACCACCAACTCCCACATCACTGGACTGGTCAGCGGCCATCGAGACAAGGCAAATGGAATCGCCGCTCAATACGGCGTCCCGCCCGGCTCCATCTACAACTACGAAAACTTCGACGAAATCGCGCACAACCCCGCCATCGACGCCGTATACGTCGCTTTGCCCAACTCCATGCACGCCGAGTACACCATCCGCGCCGCCAAGGCCGGCAAGCACGTACTCTGCGAAAAGCCCATGTCCACCAACGTCGCCGAGGCCGAGTCCATGATCGCCGCCTGCAAGGCCGCCAATGTAAAGCTCATGATCGCCTACCGATGCCATTACGAGCCCACGAACCTCAAGGCCATTAAGCTCATTCGCGATGGCGCGCTCGGTCAGGTGCAGGCCATCGAAAGTCCCTTCGGCTTCAACATCCACGCGGGCGAGTGGCGCCTCAGCAAGAAACTGGCTGGCGGCGGCCCGCTTTTCGACGTCGGCATCTATTCCCTCAACGCATGCCGCTACCTCACCGGCGAGGAGCCCGCTGACATCTCCGCCTACGCTTCCGTCATCGACCACGACGGCCGCTTTAACGAAGTCGAAGAAAACGTCGCATGGACAATGAAGTTTCCCTCCGGAATCGTCGCCAGTTGCACCACCACCTACGGCTCCAACATGGCTGGCTACTACCGTGTCTACGGATCGAAAGGCTGGCTCCAGGTCGACCAGGCGTTTGTCTACGAGGGCCTGCGCCTTCGCGCCGAGTTCTCCGGAACCAAGCTTGATGAACTCAACCCGGCACGCGATCCCTCCCACTTCCAGGCCGAAGGCGAACACTTTTCCAACTGCGTCCTCAACAACCTCCAGCCCCAAAGCCCCGGCGAAGAAGGCCTCACCGACATGCGCCTAATCACAAAAATCTACCGCTCCGCCGGCATCTCCATCTAGCGGCTGGTCTCACACCAACTCCGCATTCCCAGGCCTCGCCCGCCACGGCGGAAGACCTCGGAATGCGGCTCCTTCCCCGCTTGCGAATCGAAGGATCTGCTCCCTCGCACAAGCCCGCTAACTTGCTGACTTGCTATCGCCGCGAAGCGGGGGGCTAACTTGCTGCTTCTATCCAAAACCAACAACCGCCCCTTTAATACCACCGCAACTTTGCTCCCCTTGCACTTCGCTCCCGCCCTCACTGGTCAGACCACCCCTGTATAATCAGGAAGAGTCCACTCTATCGCAGTGATAAAATTCGTCTTTTGGAGAGCGTATGTCTGAAGCAGTGTGTGATATCGGCCTCATCGGCCTTGCCGTAATGGGACAAAATCTTGTCCTCAACATGAACGACCACGGATTCAAGGTCGCCGTCTTTAACCGCACCGTGTCAAAGGTCGACGACTTCATCGCCAACGAGGCCAAGGGAACCCAGGTTGTCGGCGCCCATTCCGTCGAAGAGCTCGCCGGCCTGCTCAAGCGCCCGCGCCGCGTCATGCTCATGGTCAAGGCGGGCGACACCGTCGACCAGATGATCGACCACATCGTACCCAGCCTTGAAGCCGGCGACATCATCATCGACGGCGGCAACTCGCTCTATACCGACTCCAACCGCCGCACCAAGGCTCTGGCCGCCAAAGGCATCCTCTTCATCGGCACCGGCGTCTCCGGCGGCGAAGAAGGCGCGCGCCGCGGTCCCTCCATCATGCCCGGAGGCAATCCCGCCGCATGGCCGCACGTGAAGCCGATCTTCCAGGCCATCGCTGCCAAGGTCGAAGACGGAATCCCCTGCTGCGATTGGGTCGGCGAAGACGGCGCAGGCCACTTCGTCAAGATGGTCCACAACGGNNAACGGCATCGAGTACGGCGACATGCAGCTCATCTGCGAAGCCTATGACCTGCTCCAGCACGGCCTCGGCCTCACCGCCGACGAGTTCCACGATGTCTTTGCCGAGTGGAACAAGGGCGAACTCGACAGCTACCTCATCGAAATCTCCCGCGACATCTTCGCCAAGAAGGATGAAGATGGCCAGCCCCTCGTCGACAAGATCCTCGACACTGCCGGCCAAAAGGGCACCGGCAAGTGGACCGTCATCAGCTCACTCGACGCCGGTCAGCCCGTCACCCTCATCGGCGAGTCGGTCTTTGCGCGCTGTCTGTCCGCACTCAAAGACGAGCGCGTCGCCGCCTCCAAGGTCCTCAAGGGACCCAAGGCGAAGCCCTCCGTCGGCGACCGTGCCGCATTCATTGAGAATGTGCGCCGCGCCCTCTATTGCTCCAAGATCATCTCCTACTCGCAGGGCTACATGCTGCTCAAAGCCGCTGCCAAGGAGAACGGCTGGAACCTGAACATGGGCGGCATCGCGCTGATGTGGCGCGGCGGCTGCATCANNCATCAAGACCGCCTTCGACAAAAAGAAGAACCTCGACAACTTGCTCCTCGACAAGTTCTTCTCGCGCGCCGTCAACAAGTACCAGGCATCCTGGCGCAAGGCGGTCATGGCCGCCGTCAAGCTCGGCGTACCCACTCCGGCGTTCTCTACCGCGCTCGCATTCTTCGACGGCTACCGCGCCGGCCGCCTGCCCGCCAACCTGCTCCAGGCCCAGCGCGANNCTTCCACACCAACTGGACCGGCAAGGGCGGCCGCGTCTCCTCCAGCACCTACACCGTCTAACTCAAGATCAGTCCGAACACGAAGGCCAGGCTCCCTCAACCGGGAACCTGGCCTTCTTGTTTGCGCCAAATCCAACGCCATCCCCTCAAGACAATCGATTTGCGTTCCTATCCCGTCGGCACACCGCGCCCCTTGACTTGCGCGGCCTGAAGTCTTAACGTTTGGTTGCATTTCAAAACGACATCTCAGTCGTCATTGAAAGGGAGGGCACGTCGATGGCTAGCGGTTCGCGCAGACGATTCTTGAAGACAGCGTCGTTCACGATGGCTGGATTGGTGGCATCCTATCGCATTCCAGCCTGGGCCAACGGTACGGGAGCCACTGGTTCCGCGCAGCTTTGGAGCACCTTCCGCGATAAGCGGCACGAGCTGGCTGCGCCATTAGCATGGAAGCCTGCAACTGCGATTGCATCCAATGCCATCGTGCTCGACCCCTCGGCGGCGCAACAGGAGATGCTGGGCTTCGGCGCGGCCTTCACCGATGCTGCCTGCTATATGCTCAACCAGCTTCACGCCGACGAGCGGGCTGCCTTGATGCACGAACTTTTTGCTCCCGGCGAAATGGCGATGAACGTCTGCCGGACCTGCATCGGGGCAAGCGACTACTCGAAGTCGCTTTACAGCTTCGATGACAGCGAGCAGGACGATCCTGAGCTTAAAAAGTTTTCCATCGACCACGACAGAGCCTACATCCTTCCCGCGCTCAGGGACGCACGCAAAGTCAATCCCGATCTCTTCCTCTTTTCCTCGCCCTGGAGTCCGCCGGGATGGATGAAGTTCAACCGCTCCATGCTGGGTGGAACCATCCGCAAGAGCAATCTCGAGCCATACTCGCGCTATTTCCAAAAGTTCCTCGAAGCCTACAAAGCGGAGGGCGTGGGGATCGACGCGATCACCGTCCAAAACGAGGTCGATACAACTGTCGATGGCCGTTATGCGGCCTGCCAGTGGTCGCAGGAAGACGAAATCCTCTTCGTAAGCAAATACCTGGGACCGCTCTTCCGCAACGCGGGCATTTCCACCAAAATCTGGGTGCTGGACCACAACTTCACTCTCTGGGGACGCGCCATTGCCGAACTGAGCGATCCGCGGGCCAACGAGTTCATCGATGGCATTGCGTGGCATGGCTACGCCGGCGAACCGTCGGCCATGACGCAGGTGCATGATGCCTTTCCTCAAAAGAGCGCCTACTTCACCGAGGGCGGTCCACAGCGCGAACCGCGTCAGCCCGGAACTCGCTTTCCCGACCCAATGACCGCCTGGTCGCGCTGGGCGGAGTGGGCCAACAGCGTGATCCGAAACTGGGCGCGATCCATCACCATGTGGAACCTGGCGCTCGACGAGGCAGGAACACCCTATATCGGCATTCATGAGCAAGGGGACGTCGTGCCTGGCGCGCCAACCACCGGCCGTGGCGTCATCACCATCGATAGCAAGACCCGCGCAATAAGCCGCAGCGGGCGCTTCTGGGCGCTTGCGCATTACTCAAAACACGTGCGCCGCGGAGCCAGGGTCTTTCGTACCAACGGAGTTGCGGAGGGTGCCGCGCAAGCTTCCACGAATCCTGTCTCCCACGTTGGCTTCCGAAACCCAGATGGATGTTATGTCGTAGTGCTTTCCAATCGCGGCCCAGAGACGCAGGTTCAGCTCATACTCGGCTCAAGCTCCCTGGGCATCGAACTGCCCGCGGATTCCGTGCATACTTTGCAGTGGTCCTAGCACCGTGCGCCGGGTGGGCACATTCAAATTCCAAGTGCCGCCTGCCCCATCCATGAATCGCTTTTTGATTCATGGGTGGGATACCACGAATCCATCCCCGCCAACCGGCTGCCCCGCTGACTAGCTGACTAAGCCGACTTCTTCCTCCACAACCCTTCCATCTGCTCCAGCGTCCGCCCCTTTGTCTCCGGGACAAATCTCCACATAAATAAAGCAGCCAGCACGCTCATCACCCCATAGATCCAATAAGCAAACCCATGCTTGAAGTGCGCCACCAGGTATGGATTGTCATCGAGAATGGGGAATGACCAACTCACCAGATAATTGGCGATCCACTGCGCCGCCACCGCCACCGCCATCGCCTTGCCGCGAATCTGATTCGGGAAAATCTCGCTCAGCAGCACCCAGGTCACCGGCCCCCACGAAACAGCAAAACCCGCGGTGTACACCAGCATGCATACCAGCGCAACCATGCCCTGGCCGCCGAGCCAAAAGTCAACGCCCAACGAAATCATGCTCACCGCCATCACCAGCGCTCCGATGATTTGCAGCGGCTTCCGGCCGAAATGATCCACGCTCAGAACGGCAACAACGGTGAAGATAAGGTTAACCGCGCCCACAATAATCGTTTGCATCAGTGAGGCATTGGTGGACATGCCCATGCCTTTGAAAATATCCGTCGCATAATAGAGCACCACGTTGATGCCCACAAATTGTTGGAACACCGACACCGTGATGCCGATGAAAATCAGCAGTGCGCCATACGAAAACATCTTGCCGGAGTGATGCTCGCTCAGCGAGGCACGAATTTCAGAAAGTTCCTGCTCGCGTTCTTCCGGCGTCACCAGTTTGGTCAGCACCGCGCGCGCGGCACTCTCATTTCCCTTCAGCATCAGGAAGCGCGGAGTCTCCGGCACCAAGAGCAGCAGCACCAGGAACAGGCCCGCGGGAATTACGCCGGAGAGGAACATGTAGCGCCAGCCAATGGTATTCAGCCACGCATCGCCGCTCCCCGTTTTTGAAATTCCAAAGTTGACAAAGTAAATCACCAGCATGCCGAAGATAATGGCGAACTGGTTCCACGCCACCAGGTTTCCCCTCACCTTGGGCGGCGCAATCTCAGCGATATACATTGGCGACAACATCGAAGCCAGCCCAACACCAATCCCGCCAAGGATGCGGTAAATAACAAAATTCACCATGTAGCCCGGTCCGCCGTGGCCGATGGGAGCAAAGGGAAACTCCGGCGCCGCTGCGCCCAACGCTGAGAGCAGGAAAAGCACGGCGGCAATCACCAATCCGCGCTTGCGCCCGATGTTGGTGCTGACCCAGCCGCCGGAGATTCCGCCCATGATGCAACCGATCAGCGCGCTCGAAACCACAAACCCGAGCAGCGAATTCGCGGCATTGGCCTGTGCCGGGTTGGCCAAATCCGCAAAGCGCGGATCGATGAAATAAGCCTTCAGACTGCCCACCGCGCCGTTGATCACGGCCGTGTCATATCCAAAAAGCAATCCGCCCAGCGTAGCAATCAGCGTGAGCAGAACAACGTATGGATTCAATCGTGACATACAGTTCCTAAGAGTTCCGGCTGGACTGAAGATGCAACCTTCAGATCAAGTTATCTAGGCGCAAGAGTGAGAGGACAGTCGTCATTCTCTCGCAACGGTGATTGTAGTTCAGAAAATCGATTTTCCTCGAAGAGCAAATCTTTTGATCCCTCAACCGTCTCTTGGTCTAAATCGGTCGAATTGCGCATTTCCAGACAGGTCGATTTGGAATCCCTGCAAGGATACCCTATTCGATCGACAACCAGACAGTCCTCAATCCGCGGCAGTCCAAGTCACACCTGGTCAACAGCACCAGTAGCGCCCGGCTCACCGTCGATCAGTAGCGCCGGGCTCCAGCCCGGCTGTAGTGCGGGTCTCAAGACCCGCACCCAATCTCCCACCGCCAGTAATCCCCCAACCACCGAACAAACCAGCTGGAAGCTACCCCTACTTCGCCACAAAACTATACGCCCGCGCATACAACTTCTTCTGTGCCGGATCAAAGATCAGCTCGTACTGGCTCAGCACATTGTTGCCCACCACACCATCCCGAAACAGCAGCGCCTCGTCCCGCCCGCTGAACAGCCTGCTGGGCCGCGAGTAGGCCCCGGAACGCGGAACCACCAGCGGAAGCTTGCCCTCAAGCCTCGGGTGCCCACCGTCGGCCTCAATCGACGTGGCGTACGCCACGTCCCAGGCATAGGAGCCGTTCACGCCCCTACTCTGATTCTGCGATTCTCCCTGTGGCTTTTGCTCAAGCCCCAGTTCACCCCTAAGCCGCGGATTCAGCTGGATACTGTCGCTGCCCGTATCCAAATGCAGCTTCAGCTTCATCGTGTGTTGATTGGCCAGCGCCACCGTCACCGGTAGCAGCAGCCCCTCTTTCATCCATTCCACCGGCGGCGTGTCGAACCCCTCTTCCTTCGTCGCGCACTGGTCCGCCGCGCCAATCGTCATCCGCTGCCTTTTGCTGTCCAGCCGCACGCACAGGTGTTGAAAAAAGTCCCACCCCAGAATCCCATCCGGTGCCGGCTGCACGCCTACATCCATATTGTTGGCGTCGAGCACCAGCGCCTCCACCGTTGCTAGCGACCTCTCGCCCAACCGCAGTTCCAGACTCGTATGCCCTGCCAGACTGGCCTTCTTCTCCTGCCCGAATCCGTAGAACGAATAGAACCGGTCGGTAAAATGCCGGTCCACCTTCGCCTTCCCAGCCGCCCGTGTTGACAGCAGCGTCTTCTCCGCTCCCGTATCCACCACCAGCCGCAGCTTGCCCAGCGTACGTTCCTCCAGCTCGACGACCAGGTGCCCGTTGACACTCTCCATCGGGAGCACAAGCGGCGCGGTCGCAGCCGGCACGCAACTCTGCGCACCCGCCACGCAAGTCGCCGCCAACGTAGCCACCAAAAGCAACGGCCAAAATGTGCGGAAGCGTGTCTTCATCGTGCTCCCATCAATCGCCTTGGAACTTTTCTTCACCATAGAGGGAACCGGACGCGACTCCTCCTCCACCTATACGATCCAGCTCGGCACTTATCCAAAACGAAAAGGCCAGGCTCCCCAAGCGGGAACCTGGCCTTTCGTGTTTGTGAAAGACCACTTCTACGACTCCTTGATCTTCGCCACCATCGACTTGTAAACCATCCCCGGCGCCAGCAGAATCTGATGCGGCACACCCGCCGGAACAATCACCACATCCCCCACGCCAATCGTCTTCGAGGTCCCGCCCTGCACGCTCGTGCCGCGAATCTCCCCGTTGTCCCCCGTCTTCGGATCCACAAGCGACCCGCCCGTAACCAGAGTCGCGGTTCCCTCTTCAACGATCATCAAATCGTCAAAGCGCTGATGCAGTTCTCCCACGCCGCTTGCCGTGCGCACTGAGAGCATCAGTCCGAGATTGCCATACGTCGCAATGATCGGCCCCGCGCTCCCTGTAGGTTTCGCCTGCGGCACCAGGTCCGCCATTTGCGCCTTCACATCCTGCGCCGAAATCACCAGCGCCTTGTCTCCCGTGAGAGTTGCCGCCGGAGCACCCAGCGCCAGCGCTGCTACCAATGCCATCGCAATCTTCATCGCACTACTCCCTTCATCCAGAAACTCGCAGTCGTGTCTCTTGCCCCATGCCTAAACTTCGTGCCCGCAACTGTAAAAAAGGAACCGGAACACCAAGCCGTTCTTCTACGCACATACAGTCAGGAATAACGCAGAAAAACACCCTAATTCACGCGTAAATGCACGTTATTTGCCTCAAAAAACCACAAATAACGCACTTTTCAGGTAATTATGTACAACCCATGCCCGCTTTTCAGAACCTTTCAAGCAACCCATTCGTGCCCTGGGGCTGCTCGAAAGGTTAAGTGCTCAAAAAAGTGCAACCCTATAGACCAACCTTTGCACGCCCTGCGCAACCCTATAAGCGAACATTTCCCGCTAAACACGCACCTCGCAGGCAAACATTACTTCCCTGTTTTCAACCATCAACGCGCTTACCGAAGGCTCTGAACCGGCGCCGGATCCATGTCCGCGTAATCCTGGTTCTCGCCGCCCATCCCCCACACAAAGCTGTAAGCCCGCGTCCCCACACCCGCATGAATCGACCAGCCCGGAGACACCACTACTTCCTTGTCGGCCATCACAATGTGCCGCGTCTCATCCGGCGGCCCCATCAGGTGCACTACCCGCGCATCCTCAGCAACGTTGAAGTACATGTAGACCTCCGAGCGCCGCATATGCGTGTGCGGAGGCATCGTGTTCCAGTTACTCCCCGCAGCCAGGTGCGTCACGCCCATCACAAGTT
The DNA here is from genome assembly GCA_003133425.1 of Acidobacteriaceae bacterium. Next base: position 19,313 of record PKXI01000322.1, on the reverse strand, counting down.
GGCAGCTCCGCGCGCCCTGCAGAAAGATGTACTTGCAGATCGTCCGCTTGTTGCAGGTCTCCACCGAGCCCAGTTCGGTCGGATTGGCCTCTGCCTTCCTCACCACGGTCACCGGGAACTCCGTGTGTGCCGGATAGCTCAGCAGGTAATAGACCGCTGGCGTTGCCTTGTCCTTCGAAGCAAAGCTCACCTGCTTGTTGCCCTTGCCAACGTACAGCGCATCCAGGTTGTTCAGCTCGTAGCTCTTCCCCTCAACGCTCACTGTGCCTGCCCCGCCCACATTCAGCACGCCAATTTCGCGCCGCTCCAGAAAATATTCCGCTCGCAGCTCCGGATACGTCGGCAGCGTCAGCGCGCTCTCTGTTGGAGCCGCAAATCCAACCACAGTACGATCAAGGTCCACGTAGTTCACATGCAGCTTGCCCGGTTCGCAGAGCCCATTCAGCAAAAATGTCTCGCGAATTTCCCCGGTCGTCATACGCGGATACCGCACCGGATCAGCCATCATTACCGTCTTCATCTCTTCTCCCCTTCACTTTCAACGTCCCACGTCTCTCTTCTTCGACGCGGGCCCTGATCTCTTATTGTTCGTTCTCGCATTAAGAATGGGTGTCCCCGGTTTCGTCCGCCGCGGCGGATGACACCTGGGATTTGGAGAATAAGCCCCGTGCCCCATCCTTTCCGTCATCCTGAGCGAAGCGCAGCGAAGTCGAAGGACCTGCGTTTCGTTCCTTTGGCGAAAGGTTGGGATACCACCATTCAATCGCCCAGCGCGCAATCAGGCAATCAGAAGTCCCCTACCATTCTACTGCTCCGGAAGCCCCGCCCTACTTCTTGGTCGCTTGCGTCGGGTCCCACCCATCCGCACCGCGTAGAAAAACCGAAGGCTCATATTGCCTGGCCTCGTCCGCAGTAAGAAAATGCGTATGCGAATCGCGCTCCTTAGGATGTGCTCCCGGCCCAGTCGAATCAAACTCCGCGTAGTACGCTGTATCCAGAGAATGCGTCTCTCCCGGATGCCATTCCCGCCACCCCGCTGAATCGAATAAAAATCTCCGGTGCCGTCCGCGGCAATGCAGAGATTGTTATCCTCCGGCGGAACCGTACCCGCCATCTCAATATCCCCGAAATCGGAATCTATCTCAGCGTGGAACCTGCTCGAGAAGCCAGCGAACCAATTCCACACCTCCGGCATAGTTGCCGTACATTGTCGGTAGCTTTCGCCCGTCGGTGTACTCGTTATAAAGCCACGGATCGACGAAGGCGTAGACAGTTCCCTTCCCGTACTTCGCCGTGGCCATGAATATGTCGTCGCCTTCCTTCAGCACAGAAACCGCGGGAGCCTTCACCGAGATCGTGCAGACGTCTTTCACATAAATGGTGTGCGGATGGTGAAAGATCGGCCCAGTGCCATCAAGCTCGATCCTTCCCTGCTCCCAATTTGTACCGATCACATGTTTGCGCAGTACGCTGTTGAAGTGCATGCCAAACTTCTCAGCGATTGCATTGAAGTGGTCCAGGTCCGCGAACGAAGTATCGTTCTCCATGATCGCGAGCACGCCACCTGCCTTCACCCATTTCGCTATCTGCTCCCCATCCTCCGCCATGGCAAAATTCGGATGAGGATTCTTGTCCGGATTATCCGGCGAAACGATCATGTAAACCTGCGCCTTGCTGAGATTCTCAAACGTAGGCCGCGCGTCAAGTTCCTTCGTCTCCACGCCAAAATTCCTGAAGATGCGCCCGACCAGCGAGTACCCCGGCATATCCTGTGTATCCCACTTGTAATGGAAGTACACTTGCCTGCCAAACGCATCCGCTCTCTTCTGCGAGTTGAACCAGCCGTCCATCAGCACCGTATCGCCGCGGCCCAGCTTCGCATTCTGCGCGTTCTCCATTTCGGTCGCCGCCATGATGAACGGCCCCACGCCTTTCGGATCGTTCGCAACTACCTTCTCACTCAGATAGTAGGCATAGGTTCCATCGCGGTACGGATCGCCGCCCAGTCCGCCCACCTTCATCGTGCTGGCCACCGACACATCGTCGCCCGGCCCAACCTCAATGAACTTCGCGAGAATCCCCTTGTACCCTCGCTCCGCATTCGCAATGTAGTGTTCCGGCAGATAGCCGCGTCGCACACCCTTAGCAAGCGCATAGACGAACATGCACGATGCCGACGACTCAAGGTAATTCCCCTTTGCGGTGCCTTTGTCGAGCACCTCATACCAGAGCCCGGTCTTCGCATCCTGCACGCGTACCAGCGCAGCGGCTTCTTCGCCGAGGATCGCAAGCAGTTGCTTGCGCCCCGCGTCGTCCGCAGGATAGTAGTCCAGCGTATCCACCAGCGCCATCATGTACCAACCCATGGCGCGGCCCCAAATCTCCGGTGAGAGTCCAGTCTTCTTGTCGGCCCAGCGCTGCTCTTTCGACTCGTCCCACCCGTGGTACAGCAAGCCCGTCTTCGCGTCGCGCATGTGCTCTGCAACCAGCGCAAACTGGTGCGTGACATCCGCTAACTTCTCCGGCTGATGCGAGATCGACGCGTACTCTGCATAAAATGGCTCGGCCATGTAGAGCCCATCGAGCCACATCTTATTCGGATACCGCTGCTTGTGCCAGAAGCCCCCCGAGGGCGTCCGTGACTGCTTCTGCAACTGATCGTAGAGCAGCGTGGCCGCCGTCAGATAGCGCTTGTCCTGCGTCACGCCGTAGAGACGCAGCAGTTGTCTCCCCATCAGGATGCTATCGAGCTGGTTCTCCTCTGGCTTGTATGTCGGAATAGCTCCATCGGCCGTCACCAACTCGTCCACCGCGCTCTTCATGTAGTTGTAGAAGCGCGCATCAGCCGTATTCAGATACACATTGTCGATGCCTCCGAGCAGCGTGCCCAGTTCATACTTGAAGGCCGGCTTCGCGTTGGGCCCATCAATATGTCCCTGCGGCCAGCGCGCCATCGCCGCATTGGCGGCGCGCTGCGACCACGGCAACTCATCTTTATTTATTGCGGCGAACGAGCCGCTTGCTATTCCGGCAAGCAAGAGAACCAAGGCAAGATTGCGAAAGATTTTCATTTGGACTCCGGAAATTCCTGGGCCCACTTTTCATAGCGGTCCAGTGCGCGTTGCGGGGCGGCGCCGAACCAACTATACCCATTACGGCGTTCTTGGGACAAATCACTAATGACGGCATCTCGTAGTTGCGGCCTGACACCGGCTTAAGTGTCAACGCATCGTCCTGCTGCGGCCATACCGTCAGCTTTCCGCCGCTCACGATCTGGGTGGCACGGCCAGGCGCTTGCCTTTCTTCATTCTCATTTATCGATATTCTCCAAACTCTAAGCCGTTCAATGCCCCGTACCCGCAGTCCTGGCCGCAATCCAACCATTCAGCCGCAGCCAGTTCTCCAGCAACTCCGGCCATGCAGAGAGGGCGGCGTAACTCTGCGCCAGTCCCGTTCCATGGGGCCCTTCTTGAAAAATATGCATCTCAGCCGGAACTCCCGCGCGCACCAGCGCCGTATAGAACACCACGCTGCTCAGCACCGGAACCGATTGGTCCGGCGTAGTCGCATAAAGAAAATACGGCGGCGTCCGAGCTGTCACATGTTTATCAGGAGATAGTTCGTCCTTTAGCTCTGGCGTGAGCGACCCGCCGACCAGTGGGACAAGCGCAGTCGGCTTTGCCACTCCATCTTGCAGTGTCAACGCGCCATACGAGCTGATTACAAAATCGGGACGGTCGCTCACCCGATCAATCGGATCCGCAGCTTGAGCGTTTCCGTCGTCGAAGTGCGTACCCAGCATTCCCACCAGGTGCCCGCCCGCTGAAAAGCCCCACACGCCAATCCGGCTCGGATCAATGCCGAACTCTTGCGCGTGGCTGCGAACCCAGCGCACCGATCTGTATCCGTCAAGAATTGGCGCGGGATAGTGATAGCGCGGAGATAACCGGTAAGTGAGAACGAAGGCCGTAATTCCGCGCAGATTCAACCACTCGGCTATGCGTGTCCCTTCTTTTTCATACGCCAGGTGCACGTACCCGCCACCCGGACATACAACCACCGCCGTATGCGGCCCCGGCCCCGAGGCGCCGAAAATCTCCAGGTGCGGTTTGTCCTGCTCTTCCGTGCCCACTGCCCCCGGAGCTCCGTCCGGCCAGAGATATTCAATCTGCCCATGCGGCAAAGCAATATCGGCAGCGGGAGTTGCAGCGGCGGCGGCAGTTGCCGTGGGGCTCTGCGCGGCGCTCGCCAGGCACAAACCGAACCCGGCAACCACAAGAAGAAAGAACGTTCCCGCTCTCCGCGCGAACCATGGAGACAAGCACAAAGAACGACGGCAGGAATTCTGCACATTTGAAGCAAGCATTTTGCAATCCTCTGGAGTTGATTCTGAACGCTGAAGGATGTTTTCGAGTTCCTTCTCTTTCTTGGGACGTGTTCCATCCGTGTTAAGTTGATCTGAACTTTCGGTGAAGGAAGAAGAGGCTGCGGGCGCTTGCCGGCAGCCTCTTAAGCGGAAGCAAGGAATAAGCCCCACTCAGAACTCGATCCGTGCCGCTCATATTTGAAAATGTTGAAGACCCAGACGTCATCACCAGCGACCGCCCAGTGGCTACGCAATTGGCTGGTCTCATCAGCGACACATCAGTCGCCAAAGGCCTGCCCGGAACCTGAGATCCCGTGCCGGCCTCCGAGTTCCGCCTCGCCGTTTCCCTACCGGCTTGCCACCAGCACCGCCTTGCGGTCCGGAGGCCGTTCCATCCCTTGCGAGGTTTGAGCCATGCGCAGGTGCTCTTCCATCAGTTTGCGAGCCTCCTGCGATTTCCGAGCGCGAATTGCCCGGTAGATCTCCCGGTGCATCTCCGCGGACTCGCGCATGTCGATGGATCGTTCCGCCGTCTTGCGCCGCTTGTCGTAGAGTGCCGACGTGATGGTCTCGATCACTGCCGCCAGAATTGGATTGCCGGATGCCTGCGAAATGATGCGGTGGAAAAGCAGGTCGTGAATCAGAAAATCCGCCGGGCTCTCCATCGCCGCAAACATCTCGGCCACTTCCTCGGCCATTGCCGTATAGTGCTCGTCCTTGCCGCGTTCGGCCGCAAGTGCCGCAATGTTGCTTTCGAGAATGATGCGGGCCTCAAACATCTGCCATGTCTGAAAGCCGTGCAACGCGCCCATCAGGCCAAGCGACGCCTTGCCGAACTCCGGCGGACCATCGGCCACAAAGGTTCCCACGCCATGCCGGACCTTCATCACTCCCATGGCGGCCATGTAGCCAATGCCGGTTCGAAGACTGGCCCGGCTGATCTTGAGTGTGCGCGCAAATTCGCGTTCCGGCGGAATCTTGTCGCCCGGTTGCAACGTGCCATTTTCTATCAGGGATCGGATGTGGTTAACCACCTGCATGGTGCGGTGGGTATTAGGTTCGTCTTGCTTTGTCCGCGGCATAAGTGTCAGCCACCTTCTCCAGATTGATCGAAATCCAGACAGAATGAGCTTACCACTGAGGAGCGTGTATCTGCCCTGAAATCTTCGCCTCGCGAAGGAATTCACGACCTCCGGAGCCATGTGTATACTTGTGGTCTGACCTCAACGCAGGCGGGATCGCACCACCACTTATCCGAGGGGTAAAATAACAGCCATGCTGCTCCATGAAGATCGTCTGTTTCCAACCGAGGCCAGCGCCCTCAAAGTCGCCAGAGCCCTGTACGCACATATAAAAAACCTGCCCATCATTAGCCCCCACGGGCATACCAATGCCGCTTGGTTTGCTAACAATGGACCATTTCCTGACCCCGCCACCTTGTTCGTGCAGCCTGACCACTACGTCTTCAGGATGCTCTACAGTCAGGGCGTCTCTCTTGACGATCTCGGAATCGGACAAGCAGTCATCAAGGACCCCCGCAAGGTCTGGCACATCTTCGCAAAGCACTACTACTTGTTCCGCGGCACCCCCACGCGCGTCTGGCTGGATTATGCCTTCCAGGAGCACTTTGGATTCACGGAGCGCCTCTCGGAAAAAACCGCAGACCACTATTTCGATACCATCGCCGAAAAGCTGCGTACCCCCGAGTTCCTGCCCCGCGCCCTTTTTAAGAGTTTCAATATTGAGGTCCTGTCCACTACCGACTCGCCCACCGACTCGCTCGACGATCACAAGGCGATTCGCGCCTCCGGCTGGAATGCGAGAATTTTGCCCGCCTTCCGTCCCGACCCGGTCGTCGATCCCGACTTCGCAGGGTTTGCCGGCCTGATTGCAAAGCTCGGTGAACAAACCGGCGAGGACACCTCCGCCTGGAAGGGCTATCTCACCGCCTTGCGCAAAGCCCGTGCACGTTTCCGCGAACAGGGTTGCACGGCCACCGACCATGGCCACCCCACCGCGCAAACCGCCGACCTTCCCGCCGCTGAAGCAGCTTCCCTCTTCAGCAAGGTTCTCTCCGGCAAATCCAGCGCCGCAGACAACGAGCTTTTCCGCGCCCAGATGCTTACTGAAATGGCGCAAATGAGCCTGGAAGACGGCCTCACCATGCAGATTCACCCCGGCAGCGTGCGCAATCATAATCGCAAGGTCTTCGAGCACTATGGCCGCGACATGGGCGCCGACATCCCGCGGCCTACCAACTACGTTGATGCACTCCGCCCCTTGCTCGACCGCTTTGGCAACGAAACCAAACTCACCATCATTCTCTTCATGCTCGACGAGTCCACCATCAGCCGCGAACTGGCTCCGCTCGCAGGCCATTATCCGTGCTTGCGCCTTGGACCCCCGTGGTGGTTTCATGACAGTCCTGAGGGAATGATGCGTTTCCGGCAGCAGGCTACGGAAACGGCGGGCTTTTACAATACCGTAGGTTTCAACGACGACACCCGGGCATTCCTTTCCATCCCGGCGCGGCACGACGTGGCACGGCGCATCGACTGCGCTTTCCTTGCCAATCTCGTCGCCCAGCACCGCCTGGATGAAGACGAAGCATTTGAACTCGCGCACGAGCTGACCTATTCATTGGTAAAGAAGGCCTACAAGCTGTAAGGAGAAAGACATGGATGGCAGTACGGATTCAGCTGTCGCGATTAAGGAAGATTCCCCGATCAGCGCACGGATAGGGCGCGTGCGCTGGTCGATCTGCGCCATGCTCTTCGCCGCCACCACCATCAACTACATGGATCGCCAGGTCATCGGCATCCTCAAGCCCACCCTCCAGGCAAGCATCGGCATGTCCGAACTCGACTACGGCTACGTCGTCGACGCCTTTCAGTTTGCCTACGCGCTGGGCCTGCTAATGGCCGGCCGCTTTGTTGACAGAATCGGCACCCGCATCGGCTACATGGTCATCATGGCCTTGTGGAGCCTCTCCGCAATGGGCCATGCGCTTGCCAACACGGTGTTGCAGTTTGGCATTGCCCGCGCCTGCCTCGGCATCGGCGAATCCGGTAACTTTCCTGCCGCGATCAAAACCACTGCTGAGTGGTTCCCGCAAAGCGAGCGCTCGCTGGCCACTGGCATCTTCAACTCGGGAGCCAATGTGGGCGCCATCCTGGCTCCGCTCATCGTTCCCTGGGTCACAATTCACTATGGCTGGCATGCGGCCTTTCTGGCAACTGGCCTGTTCAGCGCCTCCTGGATCGTCCTGTGGTTCTTCAAGTACCACAAGCCCACCGAACACCCCGCCCTCGGCGCCGCCGAACTGGAATACATCAACAAGGGAATCACTGAGAAACCCGGGCCTTCCACGCCGTGGATCAAGCTCTTCGGATATCGCCAGACATGGGCCTTTACTCTTGGCAAGTTCCTCACCGATCCCATCTGGTGGTTCTACCTGTTCTGGCTCCCCTCCTACTTCACCCAGAGATTTCACCTGAATCTCTCACATCTCGGTTTGCCGCTCATCATTGTCTATAACTGCACCACCATTGGCAGCATCGGCGGGGGCTGGCTACCCGCTCCCTTTATCAGAATGGGAATGTCGCCCACCAAGGCGCGCCTGGCTGCCATGTCGCTCTGTGCTTGCCTCGTGGTGCCGATCATTGCGGTCAACTACACCAACTCCGAATGGGTAGCAGTGGCCCTTCTCAGTCTGGCTGCCGCAGCACACCAGGGCTGGTCAGCAAACCTCTTCTCCACTACCTCGGATATGTTTCCGCGCGCTGCTGTTGGTTCTGTCACCGGCATCGGCGGAATGGCTGGATCGGTTGGCGGCATTCTGCTCGCCACCTATTCAGGCTTCATCCTGCAAATGACCCACAGCTATGCCACCCTCTTTATCGTCGCGGCCAGCGCATACCTCACCGCACTGGCAATCATCCTCCTGCTCGCGCCGGGATTAAAGAAAGTTGAGTTGTCAGCATGAGCCTTTATTGCGCCACCGGAAGCGTCGATACCGATCTCACTCCGCAGCAGTTGAACGACCTGCTCGTGGAAAGCGTGGCCAAGCTCGGAGACCGCAAGAATGTCCTCGCCGTGCCCCCCGACCAGAGCCGCGAACACTCGCGTGCCGGCGAACTCACCGGCTATATCTACAAGCACTACGGCGACAAGCTCAAAGCCGTTCTTCCTGCCATCGGAACGCACACGCCCATGCGCCCCGACCAGCTCACGCACATGTTTCCCTCCGTGCCGCAAAATCTGTTCAAGGTTCACAACTGGCGCACCGACGTCGAGACTGTTGGCGAAGTCCCGTCGGAGTTCATCCGCGAACAGTCTGAAGGCAAGCTGACCTACGCTTGGCCCGCACAGGTCAACAAGCTCATCTCCAGCGGCGGATTCGATCTCATTCTCTCCATCGGCCAGGTCGTGCCCCACGAAGTCATCGGCATGGCCAACTTCACAAAGAACATCCTCATCGGCACCGGTGGTCGCGAAGGCATCAACCGCAGCCACTACCTGGGCGCCGTCTACGGCATGGAGCGCATCATGGGCCGCGCCATCAATCCCGTGCGCAACGTGCTCAACTACGCGTCCGACCATTTTCTGCGCCACCTGCCCATCGTCTACGTGCAGACGGTCGTCGGGCGCAAGACAGACGGAGGCCTCGCCGTGCGCGGCCTGTTCATCGGCGACGACATCGAGTGCTTCCTTCGGGCCGCCGAGCTGAGCCTCAAGGTCAACTTCGAGATAGTCGACAAGCAGATTCACAAGGCCGTCGTCTTCCTCGATCCCAGCGAGTTTCACTCCACATGGATCGGCAACAAGGCCGTCTACCGCACCCGCATGGCACTCGCCGATGGCGCCGAACTCATCATCCTCGCTCCCGGCGTGCACGAATTTGGCGAAGACAAGGGCATCGACGCGCTCATCCGCAAATACGGCTATCGCGGAACTCCGGCGACGCTGAAAGCTGTCAATGACAATCCGGACCTGGGTAGCGATCTCAGCGCAGCCGCGCACCTCATCCACGCCTCGTCTGAAGGACGTTTCAAGATCACCTGGTGCCCCGGACAGCTCACTCGGGAAGAAGTCGAAGGCGTCGGCTTCAGCTATTGCGATCTCAAGACAATGACGTCGCGCTTCGATCCTGCAAAGCTCCAGCACGGTTACAACCAGGTCGATGGTGAAGAAGTCTTCTTCATCGCCAATCCAGGTTTGGGATTATGGGCCCATCGCAGCCGCCTCAATGAAACCCCCGAACCGGCCGAGGTTTTGAAAGCGGCAGTCTAGCAAGTGGAGGCTTTGAACGGGCGCGGCCTTAGGAAGCGAAGGTTTTTGGAAGGGCGCAGCTCTAGCGAACGGCGGCTTTGAAAGGGCACGACTTTAGTCGTGCCGCAAGTGAGCAATATCAATCGGGGCTTTAGCCCCCGAGGCAATGGACGCGGCAGAGACCTGATCACAAATTCTTCAAGACAGAAAAAGAAACCACGGAGAACCAAAGCTTGATGCTCAACAAATATTCGGTTGGAACCGGCGACAGATTCTCTCACCAGGCCAAGGCTCAATTACAGGCCTGCGTAAAAGCCCTCTCGAGCGGAATCGAAGTCGTTCCCGTGTGGAACAAGTCGAACCGCGAACACATGATCATCGGCTCTGAGCCCTTATCAGCACGTCAGGCCGCCGATGCCGCGGTCAAAGCACTCGCGTGGAAGCTCCCCTACTATTGCGACGCCGACCACATCACCATTGCAACCGTCGACCGCTTCCTCGCCCCCTGCGACTTCTTCACCATCGACGTAGCAGACTTCATCGGCCAGCCCCCGCAGGCGGCGGACATCGACGCATTCGTAAAGCGCCATCCCGAACTCCTCGGCAGCATTCAGCTCGCCGGCGTCGATGCCGCCTTCGACATCACAGCCGATGACCTCCGCCAGGCCGCGCAGAAATTTCTCGCCGCGGTCAAGAAAGCCCGCGAAGTCTACCGCAAGGTCGTAAGCGCCAAAGGTGTAGGCAACTTCATCCCCGAAGTTTCAATGGACGAAACCGATCGCGCCCAGAGCCCAGTCGAGCTGCTCATCATCCTGGCCGCCATCGCCGATGAAGGCATTCCCGTCCAGACCGTCGCCCCCAAGTTCAGCGGCCGCTTCAACAAGGGCGTCGACTACGTCGGCGACGTAGCCCAGTTCGAGCGCGAATTCGGCCTCGACATCGCCGCCATCGCCTACGCCGTCAAACAATTCGGCCTGCCCGCGAATCTCAAGCTCAGCGTTCACTCCGGCAGCGACAAATTCTCCATCTACCCCGCCATTTACGCATGCACCAGGCGCTTCAACGCCGGCGTCCACCTCAAGACCGCCGGAACCACGTGGCTTGAAGAACTCATCGGTCTCGCCGAAGCCGGTGGAGACGGTCTCGCCCTCGCCAAGGAAATCTACGCCGAAGCCTTCGCCCATCGCGAGGAGCTCTGCGCCCCTTATGCCACCGTCATTGACATCGATCCCGCGAAGCTCCCCTCGCCCGATGAAGTCCGCGGCTGGACCTCGGAGCAATACACCTCTGCCTTGCGTCACGTCCAGGCCAACCCCGCATATAACAGCAGCCTCCGCCAGTTGCTTCATGTCGGTTTCAAGGTCGCCGCAAAAATGGGCCGCCGCTATCTCGACCTGCTTGAAGCCAACGAATCCGTGATCGCAAAGAACGTGACCGAAAATCTCTACAACCGCCACATCGCCCCCGTCTTTCTAGGGCGCAACGCGTAATCGCAGCGTCCACGCACGCCAGCGGGTGCCCCTCGGGGCACCGGGGAACCCTCTGAGTCGCGTCCCACTTCTTTGTTTTTGTGGCAAGGGCGGGATGCGAGGCTGTACACTCCCGCAAGGCATTACACCTTCTTTGAAAAAGCTCTAATGGAGAGGTCATGACAGCTCATATTCTCAGCCTTGAAGGTAAAACCGCGGTCGTTACCGGAGGCACCTCTGGAATCGGCCGCGCCCTCAGCCTCGGGCTTGCCGATTTCGGCGCCGACGTTATTGCCACCGCGCGCCGCCAGCATGAGGTAGAAGAGACCACCGGCGAAATCGAAGCCCGCGGCCGCAAATCTCTGCGCCTGACCTCGGACGTCTGCAATCGCGAATCGCTGGAAACATTGCTGACCGCCACCCTCGACCGCTTCGGCAAAGTCGACATCCTCATCAACTGCGCCGGAAGAATCAAGCGCTCCCCGACCCTCGACTTCCCCGAAGAAGAATGGACCAGCATCCTCGACACCAACCTCACCGGAACCCTGCGCGCCTGCCAGATCTTCGGCAGGCACATGCTCGAGCGCGGCTACGGCCGCATCATCAACATCGCATCGCTCAATAGCTTCGTCGCCCTCAGTGAAGTAGCCGCCTACGCCGCCAGCAAGGCCGGCGTCGCCTCCCTCACTCGCTCCCTCGCCGTCGAGTGGTCCAAAAAGGGTGTCACCGTAAACGCCATTGCACCCGGCGTCTTCCGCACCGACCTCAACGCCAACCTGCTCGACTCGACGCCCCGCGGTCAGGAACTCCTCATGCGCACCCCCATGGGCCGTTTCGGAAAAACCGAAGAGCTTATCGGCGCCGCCATTTATCTAGCTTCTGACGCCGCCTCCTTCGTCACCGGACAAACCCTCGTAGTCGACGGCGGCTTCCTCGCCAGCGGCGTCAACCAATAAATCCCGCCAGTAAATGCAAAGAGGGGCTGCGCGCCAGCGCAGCCCCTCTTTGCACTTTCAATTCAAGTGTCGCAAAAACCCCAGGTGCCCCATCCATGGATCGTTCTTTGATTCAAGGGTGGGATAGCAAGCCCCCAACCCCGCCACAAACAAGCTGAAAGCTGACAGCTGAAAGCAAATAGCAGCATTCTCACCGCAGCGTAACGTTCGCCCCCGTCATCTTCGTAATCGCCTCGCCCTTCTCCGCCGTCACCACCACGCCATTGCCCGTCACTTCGGCATAGCCAACCGACATTCCAGTCTCCGCGCTGATCTTCACATGATTCAGCACCACGTTCTTCACCGGTGACTCCGGAAGCCCCGCGATCACCGCAGCCACGCCAGCCCCTGTTGCCGTCACATTCTCCAGCACAATGTCGTGGAAGTGCGGTGTCAGCCGCCCAACCACTTGTGCCGCTTCGTCCGCCGGCGGCATCACCTTGGGATAGTACTCGCTGATGATAATCGGATTCTTCACGCCCTTCATCGTGATGTCGCGGAAGATCAGGTTCCCCACATCGTGCCCGCGGTCGCGATTGGACTTCACGCGAATCCCATTGTCTGTGCCCTCAAAGCTGATCCGCTCCGCACGAATATTCTGCGCACCACCGGAGAGTTCGCTCCCGATCGACAGCCCATGCCCATGCTTGAACGTGCAGTCCGTAATCGTAATATTCTTGCTCGGATCGTCCGGCCCCGGCGAATTGATCGGCCCCGATTTGATCGCGACATTGTCGTCGCCCACATCGGAGTACACGTGATCGATAATCAAATTCGAAGACGAGAACGGATCGATCGCGTCGGTATTCGGCGAGTGTTGCGGCGCCAGGATCCTCACGTTGCGAATCACCATGCTGTCGGTGTAATACGGAACCAGTTGCCACATCGGCGAGTTCTGGATCGTCACTCCCTCAACGCGAACATTCTTGCAGTGATCGAAGATGATCAGTTTCGGCCGCGGGTGCCCGTTGCCAAGCACGCCATGATCCTTGATCGCCCGCGCCTGCTGCCACCAGCTCTCGCCGTTGCCGTCAATCGTGCCTTCGCCCTCAATCGCCACGTTCGACGCATTCGTCGCGCTCACCAGCGGCTGCAAATCCGGCAAATGAAACATCGTAATCGGAGGGTAGTCCTCGTGTTTGGGGGATCCAAGCAGCGTTGCGCCCTTGTCGAGCCGCAGCGTAACATTGCTTTTCAGCACGATCGGCGCGCTCAAATACGTGCCCGCCGTCAGCCGCACCGTGCCGCCCCCCTGCTTGGCGCATGCATCAATCGCACCCTGCAGCGCAACCGTGTCCTTCGTGGTTCCATCACCCTTGGCGCCAAGCGCGCGTGCGTCGCAGTTCGCCGCCGCATGCAAAGCGCTCGCGGATAATCCCAAAAATGCCAAGGCCAGAACCGGCACAAAGAGCTTCTGCTTAATATGAAAAATCTGTGGTTTCACTAGAATTCCTCGCGGAGGGAAAGTTTACGTGCCCACCCATCATACGCCAGAAAACCCCAGTGGTCCTACCACGAGTAAAGGCAAAATCACGCGCTCAGCGATTCACCGCGCCGCCTGCGCACCCTTCATCGGCAGCCTCACAATGAACCGCGTACTCCCCGGCTGCGACTCCACCTCAATCGTGCCGCCAAATTTCTGTGTCACAATCCGGTGAACAATCTCCAGCCCCAGCCCGGTCCCCGATCCTTGCGGTTTGGTTGTAAAAAACGCCTCAAAGATCCGCGGCTTTACATCCTCCGGAATCCCCGCGCCATGATCGGTAATGCTCACCGCCAGCCATCCCGGTTCAATCCCCGCCCCTGCTTCATTCCAGGTCGCAATCTCAATCTGCCCCTTCTCCGGTGATGCGTCCACGGCATTATCAATCAGGTTGGTCCACACCAGGCTCAACGCCGATCCTTTGCTGCGAATGATTGAAGGTTCAGCCTCAAACCGCTTGTCCACGCCAATCTGTTTCAGCCGAAGTTTGTGGCCCAGAATCGTCAGCGTGCTTTGCAAATTGTCGTGTACGTCCATTTCCCTGTCCGGCGACCGCTCGTCGTAGGCGAACTTCTTCACCGCCATCACCAGGTCTGAAATGCGCGTGATGCTTTCCTCAATCGCACACACCAGAGTGACGCTTGAAACCAGCGCCTCCAGCCAGTTCAGCGCGTCTGAAAAACTCCCCGCCGCAAACGCCTCCCGCGCGCAGGCAAGTTCCTGTTGGTCGAAGCCAATCGCCACCAGCGCTGGCCCAATCGTGTATGCGTTTTCTACTCCGGCCGCCTGCAGCCACTCTGACATCGCCTCTTCCGCGTCCGACTGTTCCACTGTGCTCAATGCGGGCGCGGAGCAGCTCCGAACCGCGTGGTCCAACAGACTGTGCATGCACTCCAATTGAAGTTGCGTCTTCGGCTTCCCCGCCGACCGCAGACTCAGCTCCTGCAGCCGCTTCAGGTTTTCGCGCAGTTGCGAAGCAGCACGCTTGGCCGCCGAACCCGGATTGTGCAGCTCGTGCATCAACCCTGCCGCCAGTGTCCCCAATGACACCAGCTTCTCGCGGTGCAGCGCCTCTACCTGGTAAGCCTGCAACCGCACCGCCATATCGGCCAGCACCACTTTGCGCGCCGATGCACAGCAGGCAAGCAGCTTCCAAAAATCCTCTTCCGTGAATCGCAACAGCAGCGAATCCTGTGTCGCCGTAATTAGGAAGGGCGAGTAGCCTTTGCCGGTCAGCATCGGCGCTTCGCCAAATCCCTCGCCGGTGCGCGCAATTCCCACCAGTGTCAGCGACCCATCTTGTTCCGGGCGCTCGGCCCGTGTCTCGCCGTCAAGCACCAGCCAATAGAAGTGCCAGGGCTTCCCCGGCTCCATCAGCACCGCGCCCGCCCTGGCCGTCACGCGTTCCACGCCGACAACGCCGCCAAGCGCGCCAAGCAGAGTCTCCGCGCTCGTCTCGGCAAAAGGACGCGTCCGACGCAGAGCTTCTATGATCTCCGCCAACGGGACCGATTCGATCTCCAGTAATTTTCCTTCCACGCTCATCCTTGCTTGCTTCTCCCCCACCTGAACCGTCTTCACAGTCGTTCTAACCTGGGCGCCCCATCCTTTATGCCTCATTCGCTCAAATGGTGAGGGACCGCAAAATTCCATTTCAGCCGTCGAATGCCCCTCCCAAAACGCCCTAGCAGGCTGCGGAAAAACTCGGTCTTGGCATAAAACCTCAAGGCTTTGTAACAGGGCACGACTTTAGTCGTGCCGCAAATGTCGCAAAATGAACGTGGGCTTTAGCCCCTGCGAAACTCCACTTCGCGCCAAAATCAAATTCAGGCCTTTTTCCGCAGCCTGCTAGAACCCCGCCAGGTATTGGTGAACAAACTGCACCGCAATCGATCCTTCGCCCACCGCCGAGGCCACGCGCTTTACCGAACCGTGCCGCACATCGCCGGCCACAAACACACCCGGCACACTGGACTCAAGCAAGTACGGCTCGCGCGCTTCACGCCAGCTTTCCGGCAACTTGCCTTCAATCCGCAGATCCGGTCCTGCCAGCAAAAACCCTTTGTCGTCCCGCAAGATCGACGCCGGCAGCCACTTCGTCCCCGGCGCCGCTCCAATAAACACAAACACCGACGAAGCAGGAGCTTGATACTCCCCCTGCGGCCCGCTCAATTTCAGCGTCTCCAGCCTCTCTTCGCCCATTGCCTCCAGCACCTGCGTGCCCGGCTCCACCACAATATTGGATGTTCGCTCGATCTCATCGATTAAGTATTTCGACATGGTTGCCGAAAGTCCTTCTCCCCGCACCAGCATCGTCACCTTGCGGGCAAACTTGGCAAAGTGCAGCGCCGCCTGGCCGGCCGAGTTCGCGCCCCCCACTACAAACACCTCTTCGTCCTTGCACGCAACAGCCTCTACCGGCGCCGCTCCGTAGTAGATGCCTCGCCCCGTCAACCGGTCCGCATCAGGAATTCCAAGCTTGCGGTACTGCACCCCGGGAGCCAGCAGCACCACGTGGCTCGAAACCTCGCGCCCGTCGGCAAGTTGCACAAAGCGGTACTGCCCCTCGATGCGCAGGCCCGTAGCCCGCTGCGTTACAAACTCGGCGCCAAAGCGCGTGGCCTGCGTGTGTGCCCTCCGCCCCAGGTCCGCTCCCGTCACTCCTGAAGGGAATCCAAGGTAGTTCTCGATCCTCGATGAAGACCCCGCCTGGCCTCCCGGCGCTACTGGCTCAATCACTACCGTACGCAAACCCTCGCTGGCGCCATAAACCGCCGCAGCCAGCCCCGCAGGCCCGGCGCCCACCACCACCATGTCATAGAACTCCTGCTCGGCTTGGACCCTCAGCCCCACCCGCGCCGCAAGCTCCTCCGTCTCCGGGTCCACCAGCGCGGCCCCATCGGCAAACAACACCACGGGCAACACGTCCGGATCCAGCCCCGCGTCCTTCAGCAGTTGGAAAGCCTCCTCGTTGCCTGCAATGTCCAGCCAGCGGTAGGGCACATGGTTCCGCGAAAGAAAGTTGCGCACCTTGTGGTCCTTCAACGACCACCGGTGACCAATCACGCGCAGCCCCTCAAAGGGCGGCCGATAGCCAGCCTGCCAATCCTCCAGCAGGTCGGTCAATACCGGGTAAAGCTTCTCTTCCGGCGGATCCCAGGGCTTCGTCAGGTAGTAGTGAATCCGGGCCGTATTGATCGCACGGATGGCCACCTCCGTGTCCGCGTAGGCCGTCAGCAGCACCCGCCGCGCATCCGGATAAATCTCCTGCGCGCGCTCCAGAAACTCCACGCCGGCCATTCCCGGCATACGCTGATCGCTCACCAGGAGTGCCACCGGCTCCTGACGCGTCTTTACCTGCGCCAGCGTATCCAGTGCAGCCTGCCCGCTCGCTGCTCGCATTACCCGGTAGGTGGCGCCATATTGCCTTCGCAGGTCCTGTACCACCGCTTCCAGAACGCTTACGTCGTCATCCACCGCTAACAGAATCGGCCTCGCCATATGTCCTCAGTGTAGAACGCGGTTTTCACTTTTTAGGGCCTGATTGCCCCTGAAAAAACAGCAACTTCCGCGCTTCCTGCCGTGATCTTTATGGGCCTTCACTCCCCAAAAGTTGTAGCCTCTGTCCTGCTAAATCCCACTTGACTAATTAGGTCCCAGTCCATCAGATTACCTTAGGAACTCTTACGATTCGCAGTGTCGCAGATCTGGGCATTTGCAGGATTTCTAGCCATTCTGCCGATAGGGTTACAACGGAAGAAAATAAAGTCCGATTTCAGACAGAAGTCTCAACTCTTGCCGGAGATCAAAGTCGTGCCGGCTGCAAAACGTTGAGCAGTAAAGTCCAGCAGGTGAGGCGCACGTTATGAATAAACTTATACTGGCCGATTCGCAAGCGATCTTTCGTGCAGGAACCGCCAAAGTGCTGGCCATGGACGAGGGTCTGCGGATCATCGCTCAATGCACCGATCTCGACCGCATGTACCATGCCATCACCACATTCCCCGGCTCCATCGTCCTGTTTGCCGCTTCCCTCCACCCCGAGCTCACCCGGCTGCGCATGCTCCTTGATACCGTGGGAAGCCGAGGCATCGTAATCGCGGAGAACAGCGAGGTTGCCGGTGCTTATTTGCAGCAGGGATTTCGCGGCGTGGTCTTCCGCAACGTCACCGGTCCCGCCCTGGTTGAATGCGTCCACCACGTCGCTGCCGGCGATACCTGGGTGCCCCCTCAGCTCATGCTGCCTGAATCGCCCGAAGAGGATATGGTCGGCACGCGCGTCCGCGACCGCCTCACACCCAAGGAGATGCGCATCGTGGCCCTCATCGCTCAGGGCTGCAAGAACCGCGAAATTGCCCTCCGCCTCAAAACCACTGAACAGGTCATCAAAAACTACCTGCGCTCCATCTACGACAAGACCGGCGTCAGCGACCGCCTCGAACTGGCATTATTCACCATCCACCACCGCGTCCTCGCAAAAGCCGCCGCCGAAGTAGGCAGCAAAATCGACGCCGAAGAACAGTCCGCCCCCTCCGCCGTCGCCTGAGCGGCGTGCGCATATCCCAACTGCTGACTCAAGATCCCCGCCTGAGCAGGACTGAAATGCCAACTCCACAAGTACGGGCTGACTTGCTGATCCGCCATCTCCGCGCAGCGGAGGCTGACTTGCTGCTTTTCTTTACAGGATCCCCGCCGCGCTCCGCAAAAGCTCACGGTCCACTGCCCGCTGTCAGCGCCGAGGGCCGGGTGCCCCATCCTTTCCGCGCATTTTGCGGAAAGAGTGGGATAGCACAAACCTCAACCGCCCACAGTCAGGAAAAAGCGGAAATTACAACTGGGCTATGACACCTTATAGGGTGTTTCGTCCCTGTAAAGGGGGCTTCTAGCGCAGAATAAGCGCCTTTTTTGTGCGCAAAAGCCCCTATTTACACCCATTCCGGGTAGTTCCAAACAACCCTTTGCTCAAATCCGGAACCTTTCGAGCAGCCAAATCGCGGATTTGGATTGCTTGAA
>PKXI01000322.1:0-625 GCA_003133425.1 Acidobacteriaceae bacterium | reverse complement strand
CGCTCATGTTGAACCCGCCAAACGGATGAGCCCCCACCATCGCACCCGTGCACTTGCGATTGAAGTAGAGATTCCCCACATGAAACTCCTGCCGCGCCCGGTTCAACTTCTCCCGATCGCTCGAGTAGATCGCGCCCGTCAGTCCGTATTCAGTGTTGTTCGCAACCTTCATGCCCTCTTCAAAGCTCGCAACCTTGATCACCGCCAACACCGGCCCGAATATTTCCTCCTGCGCCAGCACCGAGTTCGGAGCAACATCCGCAATCACCGTCGGCTCCAGAAAGTAGCCGCCATCTGCAGTCGCCGGCGCATTGCCGCCCGCAATCAATCGGCCTTCCTTCTGGCCCTTCTCCACATAGCCAAGCATCGATGCAAGCGCAGCCTTGTTGATCACCGGCCCCANNCCCACCTTCAGCTTTGCAACTCGCTCCCGCAGCCGCTCAACAAAAATATCGTAGACAGGTGCCTCGACAATCGCCCGCGAACATGCCGAACACTTTTGTCCGCTGAATCCGAACGCTGAAGCCACCACGCCATCAACCGCAGCGTCCACGTCCGCGTCCGCGCACACCACGATTGAATCCTTACCGCCCATCTCCAAAATCGTGCGCTTGATCCAGATCTG
>PKXI01000131.1:10536-15680 GCA_003133425.1 Acidobacteriaceae bacterium | reverse complement strand
GCCTCTTTGGTCGCTCCAATCACCCATTAGTAGTACTGAGAGATGTTTGCGGAGGGTTCGACCCCTGAATCGTGCGGCAAAAGGACCTCCGGAACGTGTAAAAGAGTCAGGCCGGTTTCGAACTACCCCCTTTGCTACACTTCTTCTTAGACCGTTCCCTCGGTTTGCCGATGGCCAATCTGCAGGATGAAAGCGGCGGGAGAATTCATGCCAGTTGTTGAACTTTCAGGTGTTACGAAGGCCTACGAGAACAAGGTCGCTGTCAATAACCTGAGCCTCTCCATCGATGCAGGCCAGATGTTCGGCTTGCTCGGTCCGAACGGAGCAGGCAAAACCAGTTCCATTCGCATGATGATGGGCATCACGATTCCTGACACGGGCCGGATCAGCCTCTTTGGGAAGCCGTTCGATCGCAAGAGCCTGGAGCGCGTCGGCTATCTGCCTGAAGAGCGCGGCCTCTACAAGAAGATGAAGGTCATTGAGCAACTGGTCTTCTTTGGCCAGTTGCATGGGCTTGCCCATGATGACGCGCGCAAACGGGCCACCGGGTGGGCGGAGCGCATGGAGATTGCCGACTCGCTGCAAAAGAAGACCGAAGAGCTCTCCAAGGGCATGCAGCAGAAGATCCAGTTCATCTCGTGCCTGCTTCATGAACCGGGCCTCATTGTCATGGATGAGCCCTTCAGCGGCCTCGATCCCGTGAATGCGGTGCTGGTCGAGAGAACCCTGCTAGAGCTTAAAGACAAGGGCAATGCCATCCTGTTCTCAACCCACCGCATGGACCAGGTGGAAAAGCTCTGCGATGCCATCTGCCTCATCAACAACGGCGAGGCTGTGCTTGAAGGTAAGATGCGCGAGATCAAGAGCCGCTATGAACGCAACCATGTGATCGTCGAGTTCGAAGGCGATTCGGCCTTCCTGAAAAGTGACGAAATCGCAGAGGCGAAGAATTTCTCCGGACACGCCGAAATTCGGCTCAAGCCGCGCGGCGACGCGCAAAAGCTGTTGCACCAGGCCGCCTCAATGGCTACCATCTATCGCTTCGAACTGGTCGAGCCGTCCCTCGAAGAAATATTCATTAAGACCGTAGGAGCCAAGGCCAATGAGTAACATGCTTCTGATTGCCAGGCGTGAGTATCTGGAACAGATTCGCGGCCGCGCCTTCAAAATCTCCACCATCGCCCTGCCCCTTTTGATTGCCGCACTGCTGGCCTTCAGCTACTACATGGACCACAAGGCCAAAGAAGGCAGGCGCTTTGCTATCGTGGCCGATGACGCATTTCTTGCCAACCAGGTTCGGCAGCAAATGCTCGACGACAAAGACGCTCATTACTCGGTGGACGTAACGGCGCCCGCTAGCAGCGAGCAGCGCGAAGAATTGCAAAAGCTGGTGCGCGCCAAGCAGATCGACGGCGTTCTTGCCATCGATTCCTCCGATCCCCAAAAGATCACGGCTACCGTTATTTCGCTCTCCGCCGCTGAAGGCAACCAGTTCGGACGCCTCCAGAGCGCGTTGAATCGCGGGGTTATTAACGAGCGGATGATCGGCAGCGGCATGACCCAGGCAGAGGCCGACAAGATGCTCGCCAAAGTTTCCATCGAGGCTTTGCAACTGAATAAGGATGGAAAGATCGGCAAGAGCAACGGAAGCGTGACCGTCATCAAGGCGACTCTCATGCTGATCATGCTCTCCCTTCCCATCATGCTCTATGGGCTCGACGTGGCCCGGGCCATTATCGAAGAGAAGACCTCGCGTATCTTCGAGGTGATGCTCGCCGTGGTCAAACCCAGCGATCTTCTCGCCGGCAAGTTACTGGGAGTAGGCGGTGTCGGCATCACGCAGATCGCCATTTGGGTGGTGGCGGCCTCGCTGTTCATGGGCACCACGCTGGCTGCCGCGCTGCTCACCGGAGACATCGCCATCCACTTCTCCTGGGCCGAGGGCATCTTCTTTCCCATCTATTTTGTGTTGGGATTCGCTCTCTTCAGCGCCATCTTTTCGGGTCTGGCGGCTACCTGCGAATCCGCACAGGATCTGCAGAAGTTCATGTGGGTGGCCATCGTTCCGCTCTACACAAGCATGGGCCTTCTTCCGGTAATGTTCAACGACCCCAACTCCGCCTGGAGCATTGCTGCAACGATCTTTCCGCTCACCTCGCCCTATACCATGATCTCGAGGATGGGCATGACCGTTGTTCCGTTCTGGCAGATTGCTCTCTCGGTAATCCTGCTCGTACTCACGATTTGGGGCGTCCTCTGGTTCTCCTCGCGTCTCTACCGCGTCGGCATCCTGATGTATGGCAAGCGCGCAACACTCCCTGAAGTGCTGCGCTGGCTTCGCTACTCATGAGCTCGAAAGAAGCTCGACTCGGGGAGGGTACGGGCTTGAGCCCGTACGCAAACTCCACAATATCGACGTGGGCTTTAGCCCCTGAGGGAATGTTGGCTTCGTTTCGGGACCTCTCGCAACCGCGCCAACTCCGCTAACCGCGCGAACATCGCCTACTCCGCTAGAATCGAGAAAGTGACCACTGGCCCCACATCAGATCGCGTGCCCCAGGTCTCGTCCGCCGCGACGGAGAAACCTGGGAGACCACATTTCACATTTGGCCAACGCATAGCCTTGGCCGTGATTCCGCGCGTCGTCTGGGCAATGTTTTCTCTCATCGGTCTCACCTGGCGCTTTGAGGAAATCGCCGAAGAAGGCGTCGTTCCTCTCTTGTACGGCGCCGGCGCGGGCGCGCGGATCTTTTGCTTCTGGCACCAGTGCGTGCTGCCATGCACCGTCTATTTCCGCCGCACCCACGCCACAATCCTCATCAGCCAGAGCTTCGACGGCGAATTGATCACCCGAGTTCTCGGACTGTTCGGCTTCCGTGCCGTGCGCGGGTCCAGTTCCCGTGGCGCCCGCGAGGGACTGCTTGGGCTCAGGAGCGTAATCGAAGCCGGTGGCCCCGCGATCTTCACCGCCGACGGACCGCGTGGGCCCATCTATCGCACCAAGATGGGACCCATCAAGCTCGCGCAGATGACTGGCGCAGAGATCGGTGCCTTCCACCTCGAGCCCGAGCACGCCTGGGCGATGCGCTCCTGGGACCACTTCCTGGTACCCAAGCCATTCACGCGGATCGTGGTCAGTTGGGCGCAATGGACCCATGTCCCGGCCAATCTCCCCGAGCAACAGCTTGAACAAAAGCGCGAAGAGTTGAACGCTGCGATTGAACGTGCGCGCCTGCGGGCGCTCCAGCACTTCAAGAAGGCCCAGCCGTGAGCAGGGAAGCCACAAGCGGGCTGCTTGTCTCCGACTTCGATTTCGATCTGCCCCCGGAACTGATTGCGCAGCAGCCCCCAGCACAGCGCGGCGCGAGCCGCATGTTAGTGCTTGATCGTGCCTCTGGCGATTTGCGGGACTCAACCTTTGCAGACTTCCCAACGCTTCTCCGGCCCGGCGACCTGCTAGTTCTCAACGACAGTCGCGTGATCCCGGCACGCCTCTACGCCCGCCGCACCCTGCTTCGCGACCACGAGAAACCAACTGGCCGCATCGAAGTAATGCTCACCGAACCTGTCGGCGAAAACCTCTGGCGCGCCCTCGTTCGCCCGGGCAGAAAGGTCGCAATCGGCGAACGGCTCATCTTCCCCGCGCCCTCGGGCGAAATCCTACTCGAAGCAGAAGTCCTCGAGCGGGGCCAATTTGGCGAACGGCTACTCCAGTTCTCGCCAGTTGATGATTTCTTCGCTATTCTCGACCGCATCGGACACATGCCCCTCCCGCCCTACATCCGGCGCGACGACGCGATCGAGGATCGCGAGCGTTACCAGACCGTCTTCTCACGCGAACTGGGCTCGGTAGCCGCACCCACAGCCGGCCTGCACTTCACCCCAGAGACACTCGATGCGCTCACCGCCAATGGCGTAGAAGTTACGCGCGTCACATTGCATGTAGGCCTGGGCACGTTCGCCCCCCTTCGCGTCGAAAAGCTGGAGGAAGTAAAACTTCATCACGAGCGCTACACGCTGAGCGCCTCAACAGCCGACGCCATCAATCGCGCCGTCAGAGAAGGAAGAAGGATCGTTGCCGTCGGCACCACGGTAGTCCGCACGCTGGAAGCCGCCGCGGCGGCCGCCCTGCAGGCGGGGGACGGCGAACTCAAGCCCCACGCCGGCGCAACAGAAATCTTCATCTCGCCCGGCTTCCAATTCCGCCTGGTCAACGCCCTGCTGACCAATTTCCACCTCCCCCAATCCAGCCTCCTGATGCTGGTGAGCGCGTTTGCCGGCCGCGAGCGCGTACTCGCCGCCTACCGCCACGCCGTCCACGACAAGTACCGTTTTTTCAGCTACGGCGATTGCATGTTTATCCAGTGACAGAACGCCTCATTTTCGTGAGATTGATCTCCAGCAGCGCCCTCACCCCTCGCACAGACCCGCTGACTCGCTGACTTGCTAACTCCCGCGAAGTGGGAGCTGACCTGCCAAAAGAATGAAACAAAGCACCGCGCAGAACGGAACAAGCCCGCACCCAGCCCGCAAAATCAGAATACTGAGAACTGAGAACTGAGAACTGAAAACTGAGAACTGAAAACTGAAAACTGAGAGCTGAAAGCTAGAAGCCGTCTCTCTCCCCCTGCTAAACTCGGAACCGTGACAGACCAAGCCAAACCGCCCGTCTTCCTGCTCGACACCATGTCGTTCATCTTCCGTGCCTACCACGCAATGCAGCGCAGCCGCCCCATGTCCACCCGAGGCGGCCTGCCCACGGCGGCCACCTACGTCTTCGTGAACATGATCAAGAAGCTGCGCCAGGACTTTTCGCCCCACTACTTTGCCGCAGTCTTCGACATGAGCGGCGAAGTCTTTCGCGACGAGCGCGCGCGCACCATGGGCCCCCTCCGCAAGTGGAACTCGAAGACTCAGAGCTTCGACGAAGTAAGTTACGAGGGCTACAAGGCCAACCGCGAGGCAATGCCCGAGGACCTCCGCCGCCAGATTCCCTACATCCGTCGCGCCCTCGAAGCCCTGCGCATTCCCATTCTCGAGGCAGTGGGTTTTGAAGCCGACGACGTAATCGGCACCCTCGCCCGCCAAGCCGCCGAACATGCGCACGAGGTCTTCATCGTCTCCGGCGACAAGGACATGATGCA
>PKXI01000131.1:0-10486 GCA_003133425.1 Acidobacteriaceae bacterium | reverse complement strand
CCCGGCGCGCCCGGCATCGGCGACAAGGGAAGCGTAGACCTGATTCGCGAATTCGGTAGCGTGGAGGCAGTGCTGGACCGGGCTGCCGAGGTCAAGCGCAAAACCTACCGCGAATCGCTGGAGCAGAATCGCGACGCTGTGCTCCTGTCAAAAGAGCTGGTAACCATCGACAACCACGTCCCGCTCAACCTGGATCTGGGCGCCATGGAAACGCAGTCGCCGGATCTCGAAGCCTGCCGCGAGCTTTTCACTGAGCTTGAGTTCACATCGATGCTCCGCGACCTTGCGCCCGCCGAAAGCGCGGCGCCACTAGAACTCATCGAGGAACCAACCGAAGCCCAGGCCGCCGAATTCTACCGCGCAGCAGAGGCGCACGGTTTCGCTTTCGCACTTGATGCCACCGCTCGCAATGCGGAAGCCGAGGCAGAAGACGAGCTGCCTCCAGCTCAGTCGCTGCTCGATCTAGCCGAGGCAGAAGAGAAGCACGCCAGCTTTGCAGTAGGCGTATGCGCCGAGCCTGGTGTCGCTTTGCGCCTTCCGCTGACGCCTGAATTACGCAAGCTGCTTGAACAGGATGCAGCGCCAAAGCGTACGCACGACTTGAAGTTGGCCATGCACTTGCTTGACGCGCAAGGAGTTGTATTGGGAGGCGCAGCCGACGACACGATGCTGCTTTCCTATGCGCTCAATCCGACCCACGCCACGCAGGCACTCGCCGACGTAGCCGCACGCCACAGCCAGCCCGCGCCCTCCACGCAGACTGCAGCCGCTGCAACAATTCATGCGTTGGTTCCAGCGCTGCTCGTGGAGGCGCAAAAATCTGGAGTCGAGCGCGTCTACCAAGAAATCGATCTGCCTCTCGCGCCAGTGCTCTACCGGATGGAGCAGGTCGGCGTCCGCATCGACGTCGGCGTGCTCGACGGCCTCTCCAAGCGGTTCAGCCTGGAGCTCGGACGCGTCGGGGAGAGGATCTTCGAACTCGCGGGCCGTCGATTCAACATCAACTCGCCCAAGCAACTCGGCGAAGTCCTGTTCACGCACATGGGCCTTGCAGCGCCGCCGAGCCGTGGAAAAGGCAAAGCCCTCTCCACCGCGCAGGACGTGCTCGAACAACTTGCGGAGCAGAACGAAGTTCCAAGGCTGGTGCTTGAATACCGTCACCTGTCCAAGCTCAAATCCAACTACATTGACGCTTTGCCGCTTTTGGCCGATTCCCAATCGCGCGTCCACACCACATTTCAGGCCGCAGCCACATCCACTGGACGTCTCTCCTCGATCAACCCTAATCTCCAAAACATTCCCACGCGCACTGAGCTGGGCCGCGAAATCCGCGCGGCATTCACTGCTTCGCCCGGCACGCAACTCCTCTCGGCCGATTACTCGCAGATCGAGTTGCGCCTGCTTGCACATTTCAGCGACGACGCGCTGCTGGTCCGTGCTTACGAGGAGGACATCGACATTCATGCTCTCACTGCGAGCGAAGTCTTCGGCGTGCCCATTGACACCATGGACAAGGAGACCCGCAACCGCGCAAAGGCCGTCAACTTCGGCATCGTTTATGGAATCTCGCCGTTCGGGCTCGCGGCCCAACTTGGAATTCCGCAGGCCGAAGCGAAGGCATATATCGAGCGCTATTTCGTCCGTTACGTGGGCGTGAAAGCATTCATTGAAAACACATTGGACGAGGTGCGCAAAGAGGGTTTCGTGCGCACGCTGTTCGGCCGCATGCGACCCATTCCTGACATGGAAAGCCGCAACCCCAACCAGCGAGGATTCGCCGAGCGCACCGCCATCAACACGCCGCTGCAAGGCACAGCGGCTGACCTCATCAAGCTGGCCATGATCTCGATCGACCGCCAGTTGACCGAGCGCAAACTGAAGACGCGCATGATCCTCCAGGTCCATGATGAGCTGATCTTCGAAGTTCCCCTCGACGAGAAAGCCGAGATAGAAACGCTGGTGCGGACCGAGATGGAGGGAGTTATAAAGCTCAAGGTACCGCTGGTAGCGGACCTGGGGTTCGGCCCGAACTGGAGAGATCTCAAGTAGAGATTGCAGCGAAGTTTGTGGGAGAGCGTTACCTCGTTCAAATCTTGAACGGAGGCTCGGCCTCTCCCGCCGCACCACTTTTCGCCAACATTGGCATGTTGCAAAGCCGCACTCCGCTGGCCGCAAAGATTGCGTTGCCCACCGCAGGCGCCACGCCTACGAGTCCCGATTCGCCCGCGCCAGCCGAAGGCAGATCTTTTCGGTCCAGCAGGACAATTACGATCTGAGGCATATCACTGAACCGCGGAAGCCGGTACTGCGAGAAGCGCGGATTCAGGACGCGGCCGTTGTCAAAGAGAATCCTCTCAAAGAGGGCGCCGCCGATGCCCTGCATAATGGCGCCCTCATTCTGATTGCGCAGCCCGTCTGGATTCACAATCGCGCCCGATTCCCACGCCTGCACAACGCGCCGGACACGCAGTTTTTTACTCGCGGCATCAATCTCAATTTCCACACACGTGGCAACGTAGCCGCCCTTATCAGTTCCGCAGGCCATGCCGAATCCGTGCTCAGGTGTCGATTTCGCGCTGTTCCAACCAAACTTGCCAGTCGCCGCCTCCACAACGGCGCGCAGCCTGGCATCGGTTATGTTCTTCAGCCGAAATTCCAGCGGACCCATTCCCGCCGCGTGCGCCAGCGAATCCATGTGCGACTCGCGCGCGAAGTGGTTCGCCGCGGCGGCGAGCGACCGATACGAACCCTGGCGGAGAGGCGACCGCACCGGATGGTATTGGATGACCTGGTTCGCCACCTCGTATGGAGTGCCGATGGCTGCGGAGCCGGAGTTGTAATTGTGATGCTCCCAGGCTACCAGTGTTCCATCGCGTCGCGCGCCCGCTTTGATCTCGATAATTCCCGCAGGTCGGAAGTAGGCCCAGTTGAATTCCTCTTGCCGCGTCCACACAACCTTGACGGGCTTGCCGGCTGCCTTGGCTAGGCGTGCTGCTTCAATCGCCGCTTCGCCAGTATGCTTTCCGCCATAGCCACTGCCCATATCCGGCTGGATCACGCGCACCTGCGCAGCAGGAATGTGAAATGCCTGCGCAAGTTCGTCGCGAACGCCAAATGGCCGCTGCGTCCCCGTCCAGACAGTCACCTTGTCGCCGTTCCACTCAGCCACAGCGGCACGCGGCTCAAGCGGAGCGTGGGCGATGTACTGAACGGTGTACCGCGCTTCCAGCTTTACCTCCACGGTATCCATAGCCTGAGCCACAGAGCCCACAACATGCTCCGGTCCATTGTCGCGGCCTGACTCAGGATTGTTCCTCAGATAATCGAAGAGATCGCGATTTGAAGGCTGTGCGGGCACGTTCCACTTCGCCTGGATCGCAGAGACGGCCTTTTGCGCAGTGAAGGCATCAGCAGCGACAACGCCAGTAAAGTCTCCGTCGCGCACAACCTGGACACCCGCAAGCTTCTCCGCCGCACCAGTGTCGAGCGACTCAAGCTTCGCGTTGTATCCGTCCGGACGCAGCACAGCGCCAAAAATCATTCCGGGCTGCACGATATCAGAGGGGTAAGCGTGTTTCCCCGTAACGAAATCGCGGCCTTCAGCCTTCGGAACCGGAGTCCCTGCGATTTTCCATTCTGTTGCAGGCGTCAGGCTCTCTTGTGCAGAGATCACTTTGATCAGATTTTCGCCGCGCGTAAGTTCGCCATAACTCAGCGAGCGTGAATTCTGAGCATCGGTGACCTTGGCATCTGCCACATTCAAGCCATCCGCTGCCACATGCCAACGTTCAGCAGCCATCTCCAAAAGCATCTGGCGCGCAGCCATGGCCATAGCGCGCAACTGCGGCGCCATCGTAGGCGTTGAACGGCTGCCGAACGTGCCCATGTCCCAGGGCGTCAAGTCGGTATCGCCCATGACCATCGTGACGGAGTCAAACGGAACCCGCAGTTCTTCGGCCACAGCCTGCGCGAGCGAAGTGCGAATGTTCTGTCCGACCTCAACCTTGCCTGTAAATGCCTTCACCTGGCCGTCAGCTGCAATGTGCAGCCACGCGCCTACATCTTTCGGAAGCTCATGTCCGCCGAAAGCCCGTCCAGATTCCTGCGATCGTGCGCCTGCCGGGCCGAGGCAAATGAGCAACCCGCCGCCAAGCAGCTTCAGAAAGTCGCGGCGATCAACGCGGAGGCTGCCCGACGGCCCCCAGTATTCCTCCTGGAACGACTCAAGATTTGGCTCATCGCGAAGGATCATCGTGCGCCTCCCTTGGCCGCAAGATGCGCGGCACGTTTCACAGCATCCACGATTCGCGGATGGGTTCCGCACCGGCAGACATTTCCATTCATCGCCGTCACAATCTCTTCATCGCTGGGATTCGGCGTCCTGCTCAGCAACGAAGTCGCGCTCAGAATCATGCCGGAAGTGCAGTAGCCGCACTGGAACGCGCCTTCATCGAGAAAAGCCTGCTGCACGGCACTCAACTTGCCGTCAGCCTCCAGGCCCTCGATGGTAACGATCTTCGCTTTCACCGCCGCGGCCGCTGGAATCATGCATGAACGCGTGGCCAAGCCATTCAGCAACACAGTGCAGGCTCCGCATTGGCCTTCGCCGCAGCCGTACTTGGTTCCGGTCAGATTGAGTCGATTGCGCAGCACCGAGAGTAGGGACTCTTCAGGTGGAGCGCTTACGTGGAGCGGAGAGCCGTTAACATTCAAAACAAACTCGCCCATGTGAATCTCCGTCTGCTGTTGGGGCAGTTCAAACGCATCTAGAATAGCGCAATCCGCTCTGAAGTGCTGCGATTCCAACGGCCAAATGAACGACCGAGCTACAGATTGGGATGCGCGGCGAGCCATTGCTTCAGGTTCGGCTCTTGTAGAGTTTGGAACTCGATGCATCCGTTGGTGCGCTCGACGGCATGCTTCAGGGCCCTGTCGGACGAAGAGACCTTGTGCGTCGAGAAGAAGCTCTGTACATCATCGCGCGCATCGGCGGAACAGAAACCGCCGGTGGCGCCGACCAGATAGCTGCCCATCTCGGTGGTCAGTTGTGCGTGGACTTTATCCCAATGAGCTTTGATGTAGTCCCAGGCCTGGTTGCGATTGGCAGCTATTTGCAACGAAATGGAGAATTGAATGGCTGCGTCCTGATTGCGGACCTTGCTTGAGACCGCGTAATCAAGCGAACGCTGCACCAGTGCTGGGTCCTCAAACTCAGCGAGAAGTCGGAGCGCACTTTCCTGAAGGTCTGGATTTGTTGATGTCTCATAGACCTTCTGAAGTTTGTCGTACAGGGCAGAGTCGCCGTTGCGCGCAGCAATCGCGAGTGCTGTCTGGCCGAGAGTCGGATCGACCGAGGCAGGATCGGCCAAGTATTTCTCAGTGATTTCGGCCGCCTGGGTCAGCACCGCGGGGTCCTTGCCGAAGTATCCGAGGACGCTGAATAGTTGGGCGCGCATGGCGCGAGTGTTGGGTGTATCGCCCGGCGATGGAGGGCCGAGCTTGGCGTATTCAGGCCCGAAGGTGCGGCGCATCCAACCGGCAAGTGCAGCCTTCTCCTCGGGCGTGGCGGCCACACGCTCCATAATTGCGTCGACGCCGCTCAGAGCATTCGACAGCACCTCGGCGTTGGGATCGGCCTTGAGGGCGGCGGCCAGGTCAAGATAGTCACCCACCTTTGCCTTGTTGGCGCGGACCTGTGCCCATTCGTCGCCAGTGAGGCTGATGCGTTCCGTTGGGGGCAGGGAAGTTTCAATACCGGAAACGAGTGCCGCATAAACGCCGGGTGTATAAGCGCTGCGGTAATATCCCTTGCCGCCGGCGTTGGCAAAGAACAGGNNGGTTTTGAAACAAACCGGCAGAGTCCACTTCTGTTTCGGATCGGGCTGAATACTTGGACTCAAAAAGAAGCGCTTCTGCTCGACTGAAACCTGGCCGTTGGCTGGCTCGCCAAATGTAAGCATCGGCGCGCCCGGTTGAGCCACGAGCGAGTCCATGATCTTATCAACCGGCTTGTGACTTACAGCAGTCTGAGTATTCCAAAAATCTTCCGCGGTCGCGTTCCCGTAGAGGTGCTCCGACAGGTAGGCGTGCACGCCTTTGCGAAACGTTTCTTCGCCGAGGTAGTTCTCGACCATGAGCAGTACGTCGCTGGCCTTGCCGTGGGCTATGCCGTCGAACATCTGGTTGATTTCGTCAGGCGTGTCGGCCTTGGCGCGAATGGCGCGTGTGGTTATCTGCGCGTCCAGGTCCAGGGTGCCGTCCTCGCCGGAAATCGCGCTTTGGTCGACATTCCACTCCGGGTGCATGGCAGCAATCGGTTTGTCGGACATCCATGTGGCGAAACCCTCGTTGAGCCAAACGTTGTCCCACCACTGCATGGTTACCAGGTCGCCAAACCATTGGTGCGCCATCTCGTGAGCGATCACGCTTGCGACGTTTTCCTTGGCTCTGTCCGATGCGGTTTTGGGATCGAGGAGCAAATCGGTCTCGCGGTAGGTGATGGCGCCGAAGTTCTCCATGGCGCCGGCTTCGAAGTCGGGCAACCCAATCAGGTCGAGCTTCTTGAGCGGGTAGGGAATTCCAAAGTAGGAGTTGTAGTAGTGCAGTACGTATTTGGCAACTTCAACGCCGTAAGCAGTGAGCGCGACCTTATCCGGAGTGGAGCAGACGCGGATCGCGACGCCGTCCTGTTCACCGGACGTGCATTGAAAGTCGCCCACCAGAAAGGCAACGAGATATGTGGACATCTTTGGCGTTGTAAGAAACTTGAGCGTGTGCTTTCCTGCACCGCGGCCGGGTGCGTCTGTAGCAATGGGACTGTTCGAGATCGCCGTATCTCCAGCATCGATCACGAGTGCAACGTCGAAGGTAGCTTTGAACGCCGGTTCGTCGAACGAAGGGAACGCGCGGCGCGCGTCGGTTGATTCGAACTGGGTGACGGCGTAGTTGCGCCGTGCCGTCTTGGAGAGGTAGAACCCGCGCAGCTCGTCGTTCAGAATGCCCGTATAGACGATGGTGAGTTTAGCGTTGCCGGCGGGAATCGGTGCAGGGAACGTGAAAGTCGCCTGCTGTTTTTCAGCGTCGAGGGAAACATCAGCGTTCTGCTTTTGGCCGGCGGCACTAACGGTGACCGACTGGAACGCAATTTCCGCAGAGTTCAGCGTGATGGAGCTGACCGGCGTCTTCACCGTCACATCAATCGACTCGACGCCGGAGAATGTTGCTGCCTTCAGGTCCGGTGTCAGAGTGAGCGTGTAGTGTTCGGGCAGAACAGTAGCTGGCAGACGCTGTGCGCATGCGGGCTTCATCAAGACCAGAAGAAGTGAAGCAATCGTGATGGCAAAAAGAACTTTGTGGAGTAAGAGAGCGCAAAAACGAATCTTCATTGAATCCTCGCGGTGCTGAGCGGCATGTCAGGAAAATCTTTCTTGATCACTGCGCCCCGGAACTGAAAAAAAGCCAGATGCGGCGCATGGAAGCGGTTCTTGCCACACGTCATTCAACTTGAATACTGTAGACAGCCGTTAAGAAGAAGTACGCATGACCGTGACGGATGGTTTCCCTCTGAAGGCCGCGCCTCCGAATTTTGTGACGGAAGGTCAACTGCAATTTCATCCACGCCCCAACAGTTGCTCTCACCTTCGCTCACGATG
Organism: Acidobacteriaceae bacterium; assembly: GCA_003133425.1. The sequence continues at coordinate 2,834 of PKXI01000131.1, read as the reverse complement.
ACGCGTTAGCACCAGGCTTAAGGTCCTTTCTCGGCCTCACCGAATCCAGCATCAGCAAGATCGCGCCGACCACAATCGCGGAGTCGGCAACGTTGAAGTCGGGCCAATGGTACGAGTAAATGTGAACTTCAATGAAATCGACCACGGAGCCGTACGCGATGCGATCGTGCACGTTGCCCAGCGCTCCCGCAAGCACCATAGCCAACCCGATTGTAGTGATGTTGATGTGGCTGCCAAAACGGACCAGGGCGCCGAGGATCGCGAGTATGGCGAGAATCGAGAACGAAATCAGGGCCCATCGGACGGTGTGCGGAGAGGCAGAGTCGGCGAAGAGCGAGAACGCCGCGCCTTCGTTGGTCCAATGCGTGATGCGCAGGACACGCGGGATAAGCGGGATGGCGTCGCCCATGGGGATGTGCGTGTCGACCCATACCTTCGTAAGCCGGTCGGCAAGCAGGATAAGCGCCGAGAGGGCGAGCAGCCACGGCAGGCGGCGAGGCGCTCTAAAGCTCACTGGGCGGCCTCCGCAGGCTGAGGTGGCGCAATGCCCATCTCTTTGAGTGCCGACTGGCAGCGCGTGCAGACATTCTGCCAGATACCATAGTCGCCAACTTCAGGCATGAAATTCCAGCAGCGAGCGCACTTGTGGCCAGTGGCGGGAAGAGCTTTGACCGCCAATGCCGCGCCTTCGACCACTTTGACAGCGGAGACATTTATGGCTTCTTTGAGCCCCGCTGCGTGGCGCCTCAGAAGCGCAAGCTGATCGCCGGATGCAGTAATTTCGAGCTCCGCTTCGAGCCCCTTGCCGATGATCTTGTTCTGACGAGCCTCTTCGAGGGCGCGGAGCGCCAGGTCGCGAACTTCAAACAGTTGCTTCCACTCATCGAGCAGCTTCGACGGATCTTCCGAGAACACCTCTTCCGGCTCGGGGAAGAGCGCGAGATGAACGCTGGCTTCGCGCCCAGCGACGACCGGCAGATACTCCCAGACTTCATCGGAGGTGAAGCTGAGGATAGGAGCAACCAGCCGCACCAGTGTTTCTGTGATCTGCCAGAGCACTGTCTGCGCTGACCGCCGCTCTTTGCTCGTCGGCGCGAAGGTGTACATGCGATCCTTGAGCACATCGAGATAAAACGAGCTCAGATCCACAATGGCAAATTCGTTGACCGCCTGATACACGCGATGGAACTCAAAGCCCTCGTACCATGCCACGATCTTCTCGGTAAGCTCGCGCGTCCGGGCCAGCATGTAGCGGTCCAGAGGCAGAAGCTCTGCTTCCGGAACGCGATCGCGCGAAGGCTCAAATCCGTTGAGATTGCCGAGCAGAAAGCGGAATGTGTTACGCAGCTTGCGGTAAAGCTCGGCGCAGCGCTGCATCAGGTTTTCGCTCGCCGCCATGTCTTCTCTAAAGTCCACAGAGGCAACCCACAGGCGGACGATCTCTCCACCCATGCGATTCGCGATATCCACCGGATCGACGCCGTTGCCCAGCGATTTCGACATCGCACGGCCCTGCTCGTCGAGCGTCCATCCGGCGGTAGTCACATGCGAGTAAGGAGCGCGCCCGCGCAAGGCGACTGAGGTCAGCAGGGAAGAGTGGAACCAGCCGCGATGCTGGTCGCCGCCCTCCAGATACAAGCACTCCGCACCGTTCTTGTTTTGGAAGGCAGAATAAGTCGGCTTAAGGTCAGGGTCGGACTCGCATACCGCGAACCAGCTTGTCCCCGAGTCGAACCACACATCCAGGATGTCTGTTTCCTTGCGGAACTCTTTGCCTCCGCAGTCAGCGCAGGCGGTGCCATTGGGGAGCAGCACAGCAATGTCGGTGGTGTGCCAGGCTTCAGCGCCCTCGTTTTCAAACAGCCCCACGATCTTGCTGTTGAGAGCGGGATCGAGGATAGGTCTCTGGCAGCCTTCGCACATGAAAACCGCGATCGGCACACCCCAGATGCGCTGCCGGCTGATGCACCAGTCGGGCCGCGTGGCGATCATGTTCGTGATGCGCTCCTTGCCCCAGGCCGGATCCCACACAACCTTGTCGATTTCTTCAATCGAAAGCTGGCGGAAAGTCGTCTCGGTGCCGTCCGTGCGCTTCACCGGAGTTTCGAGCGAGATGAACCATTGCTCTGTGGCGCGGAAGATCACCGGATGGTGGCAGCGCCAGCAGTGCGGGTAGCTGTGCGCCAGTTTCTCCGTGCCCAGCAGCGCCCCCGCGCGCTCCAACAGCTCCTGCACGATCGGGTTGCCCTCCCACACCGTCTTGCCGATCAGCTCGTCGGGAAGATATCCCGGCGCGCCCTCCGCGCGGAAAAACCGCCCCGCCGCATCCACCGGACAATAGGTCGCGATGCCGTACTTCTGACCGATGGTGTAGTCTTCCTGTCCATGCCCCGGCGCCGTGTGCACCGCCCCGGTGCCCTGTTCCAGCGTCACGTGGTCGGCCAGTATGCCCAACGAATCGCGCTCCAGCAACGGATGACGGAACACCGCGCCTTCAATGCGCGCGCCCGGGAACGTCGCGATGGTCTGGCAATCCCGCCAGCCCAGTTTTTCCGCCGTGACCTTTACCAGGTCCGCCGCCACCAGATACACCGCGCCCGCCACCTCCACCGCCGCGTACTCGAAGCGCGGATTGTAGGCGATCGCCATGTTCGCCGGGATGGTCCACGGCGTGGTCGTCCAGATTACTCCGTACACCGTGCGCCCGGCCAGCGCCGGGTCGATTGCCGCCGCCTCCGAAACCAGCGCAAACCGCACCCAGATGGAAGGGCTGGTGTGGTCCGCGTATTCCACCTCCGCCTCCGCCAGCGCCGTGCGGTCCTTGATGCACCAGT
>PKXI01000333.1 GCA_003133425.1 Acidobacteriaceae bacterium | reverse complement strand
CAGCGACTTAGTTCAAACGCCCTTCGCTACGGGGACCACTCGTATGGGCCATCGCCTTGCAATTCCAACCGAGCTTCCGACCTCCGTGAGCCATCCAAGGCGGCGCCCGGTCCGACGAGTTCGGCGCGGCGTTAGATTGCAGCTTAGCTAGTGTGAGCCCAGAGCCAGAAGGCCGGAGCGAAGGTCGGCAAGCTGGGTGCGCTGGCTTTATCGGATGGCGATGTCGGGAAGTAGAACTGGCTGGGCGTTGCGCGCTCCGAGGGCGATCACCAGGCCTGAGCCAATAATCAGCGACACCGACCAGCATGGAAAGGCCCGGTTTGTCGTGCCAGACGAGGTAGGAGATCAACGCTCCGGTGAGCAACTGGGTGTAGTGGTACTGCGAGACGTTGCCGACAGATGTGTGCTTGACGGCGACATAGAAGCTGAGCGTGCCGGCTGCGCAGAAGACGCCCATCATTCCTAGCGCCAGCCAGAGCATCGGCGTGAGCGGCCGAGGGTGGAAGCTGGTGAGCGCCAGACCAGCCATGGCGGTCACCAGGCCGGAGCAGAAAGCAAGGCTCTCGGGCGGTTCAGTGCGCGTAAGCACGCGGGACCAGACCATATTGACCGAAAAGCAGGCGACGCACACAAGACAACTGACGAGGCCAATGGGATCGATGCGCTGAGCATGGCTCCAGGGGGCGGCCGCGATGACCACGCCGCAGAAGCCGACGAGCAGGGCAAGAGCCTTCTTGGGGGTGATGCGTTCGCCAAGAAAGACGGCCGAGAGCAGGGAGATGACCAGCGGTGAGGTGAAGACAAGGATGTAGAACATGGTCAGCGAGAGATGGCGGAGGGCAATGACGACGCAGACGTTGTTCGTCATGTCCAGGAGGGCGCGAAGTACCTGGCGCACCACCGAGCGCGGACGCAGATTGCCGAGGCTGCGGCGCACAGCGGCCAGCAGCGTGAGCGTGAGCGCCATGAAGAAACCCATGAAGGCTACGATCTCTTCGGGTGGCAGGCCGTATTGCCCGATCCACTTGATGCAACTATCGCCGAGCACCCAACAGGTGAAGCCGAAAACAGCAAAAAAGATGGCGGTCAGGTCGGAAACACGGGCATTCATCGGGCCCCTTCGCATCGAGCGACGCGGGATAGGGTGAAGATCCAATCAGACATCACGTAGTTTCAGGGTAGACGATTGGGTCGAGGGGGAAACGATGATCAGATTTCTGACGCATAGCCGACTTCCCATTACCGATCCGGGGCGAGCACTTGTCACCATAGGCGACTTCTCGTCAAAGTGGATCGCCGGACCCTGCTCCGTTGCCGGTATCTATCCTATTGACATCGCATCGAGCAACGTAGACGGGCCTTGAACATCCACTTATGTTTGATCGTCATAGACCGAAGACATTCTGGCATACCGCCCGGCGTGGCCGTAGGAGAATGGAGAGAAGAAACTGGATGGGCGAAGTGCCGATGGAAATATGAGGTTCGACCTCTCTTCCTGCAGTTCGGCAAAGAGTTGTACACGCTTCCCGCGGAATGGAAAGGGTGTTGGATTTCCGCCAGACCTCCTTGCCAATGTGGCGGAGGTCCACTTGTGTGGCGCTGGGCCAGAAAGGAGTACGCATGCTCTCATGGGTGGCGATGGAACGAATCTACGAACGCGAGGTTCTGCCGGATGCCAGACTCCTCAAGCGGGCCGGGGTAAGGCCCTTGCGGGACCACGCCAAACACCTCACCGATGCAGAACTGCTGGCCAAGCTGCACTCCCTTGACATCGACATCGACCAAGCCTGGCTCGAGCAGAGGTGTGAGCGGGCGGTCTCGGCCGAGGAGATCGCCGGCCCGCTCATCGATCAAAGCCGGAGCCACGGCCAGGAAAGTGACTGGATCTGGATCTGTGTGGCGACACTGTGGCGGCGCTGGTTTCCCGAACAGCCTTCCTTCGAGGAGCTGGATGACAATATGCAGGCCGGCTACAAGCTTCTGAACAGCGGCGGCGCCGTCGACGCCTGCCGCATCTGGCTGGAAGCGTGGAGCAATGTATTGTGCTTGCTGGACAAGGCCGGCATCGAATCGATCGAGGCATTCGATGAGCGGTTCCGGGGCACGCAGTCGCTGTTCAATTGGATTCAGGATCTGGAGAGCGAGCTGTGGAATGCGGGCCTGGAGGATCGGCAGTTTCTCAGCGCCCGCGTCGTGTTATGCGAAGAGGGGCTGCGGCGCTTTCCGTCCGCCGACGACCTGATGACCGAAAACCGACGGCGCTCGCTGGCGGAGTCATACTTCGAGCTGGGGGAAGTGGAGAAAGCGGAAGCGCTTTACCGGGAGTGGTTGGCCGCCGATCCGTGCTGGGGATGGGGTTGGATCGGGTGGTCCGACTGCTACCGGTTCACGCGCGCCGGGCCGGTGGACCTGAATCGGTGTGAGCGGATTCTGAGGGAAGGTATTGCGATCACCCGGGTGCGAGACCGCGCTGACATCGCCGATCGCCTCGCTGATCTGTGCAAAGAAGAGGGACGTGATCAGGAGGCGAAGGAGTTTCGGCGGCAGTCCGAGCGCGGCACCCCCGTGGGAATTTCGCGGACCGTCAGTTCGGCCGGCAAGGTATTGCGCCAAAAGACGCAATTCAACTTCGGTGGCGAGGGGCTGCCACTCAACGAGCTGTCGAGCGTGGCGGAAATGCTGCGTGAAACTCCGACAATGCCCATCGTCAGGCAAAAGGTCGGGCGAAACGAGCCATGCCCCTGCGGCAGCGGCAAGAAGTTCAAAAAATGCTGTGGCGCTTGATGGCCGGCTACAGACTGGCGCCGGATTATTGTCAGAACTACGACTTGCGATACGGCAACTGTCTGAACGGCCCAGGCGGACGAAGATTGAAGAAATCGTTCGGTTCCTGTTCACCATCGAAGCCTTGGAAAGGCACGGGGATGAAATCGCTCTACACATCTCGACAAGGCCAGTTTCTGGCTTTCATTCACCAATACACCACTTTGCATGGACACGCGCCGGCGGAAGCGGAGATGGCGCAATTTTTCCATGTCACGCCGCCGAGCGTGCATCAAATGATTCTGACACTGGAACGGTGCGGGATGATCACTCGCACGCCGGGCGTGGCGCGGAGCATCAGGCTCAATGTTTCGCCTGAAAATCTTCCGCCTTCGAAAAGCGGCGCCGCGACCGCGACAATTCCATTTCCCGCAGCGCATCACGGCGAAGAGCAGCAACCTGCCGATACAGAAGCGGCTGTGGTACGTCTCGGCAGAATCCAGATGGAAGATCTCTTCGCGCACTACCATCAAAATTCTCTCGACGATTCGGAATTCATGCCTCTGCTGGACACGCTGATTGGATCATTTGCCCGCGCTGGATTGAGCGCGTTGGCGGTAAGAGAACTGCGCCGACACGCCTGCGAACTCTACCATCGATGTTGCCAGGATGCCGAACCGGAATCCAGCTTTGAGGCGAACATGGAACTTATGTTCACTTATCTGCCGGGACCGATTCGGACACACTGGCGGAGGTGGATTTGACGGCAGCGGAGCGGGCAGGACCAGACCGTTGTCTCCGCCCACGCTGGCTTTCCGCGAAGGCGTGAATGTTCTTTGCTGCCGACGTTCCTCCGCAGAGTCTGAGAGTGGCGCCACATGCCACAATATCTTTCAGTCAATGCCACATTCCGAAGGGGACGGCTGCGAGTTTGGCGTTGATTCCACAACCAACGTTGTTAAGAGAGCGAGTGGACCTATGGACAGCCTGGATTCCGAGTGGCAGGGCAAGGGCGCCACGCTCAGCGACAAGACGGCACGAGAGGAGTTCGGGCTGACGCGGGACGAGGTCATCCGGGCGATACGGGCTGGCAAACTCCAATACCGAGAAGGCTGCATGCATGGGAACCCCTGGCTGCGGCTTTTACGGCGAGAGGTGGAGGCGCTGGTCAAGAAGAATCACGGCGAGATCTATTTGAAGGACCGGCAGGCGAAGACGGAACTGGCGCTCATCAACCGCGAACTGAGGCGGCTGAAGGCGCAGATTGCCCAACTGGAAGAGCGGAAATCTAAACTGATCACCAGCCCCGGAAGGTGACCAGGGGGCGTACTCCCCTCGAAGAACAGGATGTCCAATGGGGTATCGGCGGCGGGCGCCCGTCAGGAAGATGCAGGAAGGCGGGAACACGGATTTTGCATTCCTGTCTGACAGTCCCCGGGTAGCGATTTGGCGTGCGGCGACTCGATAATTATGTGCGCAGCAATTTCAGGTTTGTGAATGGCAGATTAGACTGTTTTTGAGATTCGTTGAGATCGAAAATCAGCCAAAGCCATCGCGGCGCGGGCATTTCTGATGCATCCGCCGAACGTTACCAGCGCTCGGCACAGTTTTCTCCAAGACCACCGGCTGCGTGCATTTCCCGAATGTTGAGTGGAACATTGCGAGCGGATCCAGTATGAAACGACCAAAGCCCTCTCCAGCTACGGACAGTTACACCGAAAGTGAGTTCTTCGCCGAAGCAGCATATGCGGATAGCCAATTGCGAACGGCTGTTGGCGACCACGAAGGGGCGATCGCTGCCCTGAGGCGGTCACTCGAATGTAAGTCGACGTACGCACCGGCCATTCTGACCTTGGGTTCAGTCGAGTATCAGTTGGGGATGAGAACCGCAGGGCGAGAGCTGTTCCGATCCTTGTTATCTCTACCCAAGAACACGCCGGACCTCTGCGAGATCATCGACGAGGCCGGGAGTTTCCTAATCCAGATCGGCGCATACAAGGATGGGTTGGCGCTGTATCGGAGTGCTGTCGGACTATTCCCCGCCGTCGCTGTTTTGTACCAAGGACTCGGGTGTTGTGCCGGTCATGAACAATGCCATGAGGAAGCGATTGCAGCATCCGAACGGGCACTGCTGCTTGCTCCGGACAATCAGAAGTTCGTCAACGACCTGGGATGGTGTCTTCTCAGTGCTGGTCGCGCTGAGGAGGCCCACCGCATATTGGAACGAGCAGCCTCCATGGATCCTTCCGATGAGTTGGCGAGAGAGAATCTTCGCATCTGCGAAGAGAGGCAGAAGAAGAGTTTGCCCAGTGTCTTCGAAGAGGAATCGGCAGTGGCAAGAACGGCCAAATCGATTACTGCGGACGACCTGCGGGGGCTCCCGGGTTTGACGCGTGCCGCCTGCAACGATCTGCTTGCACGACAACCCACTACCGTACGCCAAGCTCTTCGTATTCACGGCATAGGCCGCAAGACAACCAGGATACTCCTTGCACTCGGACTTATCATCGACCCAGATCGCATCCAGAGTCGCCCGCGAACCCTGGAGGAGAACAGGGGAAAATGATGTCAAAGCGAAAAACCAGCACGACGCGATCCTCTGGAAACCGTCATCCAAACCGCTCCGTGGACGGACGAAGGCATCGACTAAAGGTCCGGGGGGAGTCGGGTTCCCGATCTTGAGGTCATGCGGCACATTACTCCCGGATTGTCGGCCAGCCTTTCTGGTTCCTCAGGCCGGCAATTTGACGTATACGGGCTAACCACCAAATTAGCCCTTCCGCGACCATGAAGCCTCGATAAACGAGTTAGTTGCGGCGGTCCGGAACGATTAGTACCCGAAAACGCCCTAGGCTCCGGGAGCCTCCTCGGACCCCAGTCCGGCGGGAGGGCACGAAATTCCAGCCGCCTTGCCGACATTTCGTTACTTATCTGCCGTTGACGAGTGATTTGGCGATCATGCACTCACCCAGATCCGCCGATTTCAGATGGCCGAGAAGCCGCCGTCGACAGCCAAATCCACCCCATTCACGTAGCTCGATTCGTCTGAAGCAAGAAACAGCGCGACCGCCGCAATTTCCTCAGGACGACCCATCTTTCCGCGCGGGATCAGGGATTCGAACATCTCCCTCGTCTCCTTGTCGAGTCGCTGGGAATCCGGTGTGTCGACCTGCCCCGGGCTCAGCACGTTCACCCGGATATGCCTGCCCTTCAGTTCGTTGAGCCACGTGCGTGCGAATGAGCGCAATGCCGCCTTGCTCGCCGCATACACGCCGAAACCAGGAAAACCTTTCACCGAAGCAACTGACCCGATCATGATGATCGATCCGCCATCGTTGAACAGCGGCAACGCCTTCTGAACCGTAAACAGCGTTCCGCGCAC
>PKXI01000291.1 GCA_003133425.1 Acidobacteriaceae bacterium | reverse complement strand
AGCAGATCTTTCTCGCGCTCCTGCTGCAGAAATTCGTCGATAGAAAAAATGGGAGGCGTCAGCGTTGCCATTTAGAAGTATCCCTCCCGCTTCTTGATCTCCATTGAGCCTTCCTGATCGTGGTCAATGACGCGGTTGGCGCGTTCGGAGGAGCGGAACGAAATCAGCTCCGAAATAATTGCTGGAATCGTCTCCGCATCGGAACGGATGGCGCCGGTGCAAGGGCTGCAACCGAGCGAACGCAGTCTCGACTTCACCATCTGCGGCTTCTCGCCGAGTCGCGCGACAAAGGATTGCTCGATGGGCAGCAGCGCATCGCCGCGCACATACATGGGCCGCTCTTTCGCAAAGTAGAGATCGACCACCGGAATCTTCTCTTCATGGATGTATTGCCACACGTCCATCTCCGTCCAGTTTGAAAGCGGAAATACGCGAATGCTTTCGCCCGGATGAATGCGTGCGTTGTATAGATTCCACAACTCGGGGCGCTGGTTCTTCGGGTCCCACTGTCCGGCACTATCGCGGAATGAGTAGATGCGCTCCTTGGCACGGGACTTCTCTTCATCGCGGCGCGCGCCGCCGAAGGCCGCGTCGAAGTTGTAGTGCCGCAGCGCATCCAGCAGTGCCTGCGTCTTCAGCAAACCGCAGCAGCGCTTGGTGTCGAGCGCAATCGGATTTGTTCCCGCAGCGATGGCCGGCTCATTGCGCCACACCAGCAACTCCGCGCCGATCGACTTCGCCATCTCATTGCGAAATGTGATCATCTCCGCAAATTTGAAGCCGGTGTCGATATGCAGAAGCGGAAATGGAATCGGCGCCGGGTAGAAGGCCTTCTGCGCCAACCGGAGCATGACGGACGAGTCCTTGCCAATGGAGTAAAGCATCACCGGCCGCTCGAACTCCGAGGCGACCTCGCGCATGATGTGGATGCTTTCTGCTTCAAGCAGGCGCAAATGACTCAGGCGCGGCGGGGCGCTGACTGTGACGTGCGGCGATTGTGTGCGTAATGCGCTTTCGGCGACCGGCATGCATGACCTCTTCTTCCAGAGTGGATGCTGTATGCCGGAGCGAAATGAAGACGAAACCCGGCGTTTCAGCTACGGGCGTCTTCTGATTCGATTGTGCTTGGAGATCAGAGACTAGCGGGGACACCCGTCGAAAATGTTCGACAGGCAACAACAAGAGCGGCCTTGAGAACCGCGAATTTGAAAAGCGCGAATCATCTGTTCAGTAATAGTAGCAAAATCGTTAATCTGGCACAAGGCACTTGCCCCTCGGAGACGATTGGGTCCGGGCATTGGCCAAGTCCTTATCGCTCATTGCATTGCGGCTGCAGCAATCAGCGCATCAAGCGCCGATGCCTGGCGCGTTGCATCGCCAGAATCGAACGGGCCCTGCCAGAAGCCGCCGAATTCAACCCCAGGTCCCTGGTCGTTGCTCCAGATACTGCTGGCGTTCGTCTCGGCAAAGGTTTTGTATTGCGCGCTTTGCGTACTCGGAACAGCGCTGTACAGCGCCATCAGATTGCGCATGAAGATTCCCTTGAACTGCGGCAGATCGGTCCCGGAGACTGATTCTGTCAAAACTCCGTTCGGCGTCACAAGGTACGTCATGGCGGCATTCGCTATCGCCTCGGCCTGCGGCAGCAATGTCGGATCTTTATCGGCCTGGTAAAGCTCCACGAGCCCGCCCTGAATCACGCCCTGGTTGTAGGACCATGTCTTCTGGCCATTGTTGGTACAGGCATTCGGATTCGTCGAAGTCAAACCATCATTGACCAGGCTCTGCGAGTTGATCATGCCCGAGGCTTTGAACCATGTCCACTCCTGCTGGGCCCAGTTCAGGTAGGTCGCCGATGTGCTGCCGGTGGTTCTGTTGGCAAGCTTGGCGGCAACAGTCAGGAACAGCTCATTCGCAATCGCGTTCTTATATTTCCTGTCTGTGTTCCACCACTCGCCACCGCCGCAGGTAGCGGTGTCCCAGCCGCCCGTCATGGCGGAGAAGATTGTCTCAGCCATTGCGAGATACCTTGCATCACCGGTCAAATCGTAGGCATCGATCCATGCGAGCGCCCACCAGCCATCATCGTCGTAATACTTGTTGACGAAATTGACGCTGGTCTTTTGCGCCGCGGTAAATGTGTTCGACAGAACGGAATAATACGTCGTCCCGCCGGTGACTCTTTCGTAGTTCACCAGTACGGTGATTGCGTTGGCAGCGTTCCACCAGCCCGTGGGCGCCGCGTAGAGGCCGGAGCTTTGCGAGTACCAAAGCTGCAGCGCCTTCACACCCTCCGTAGCCTGTTGCGAATAACTCAGCGGACCCGAACTGCCGGAGACAGGCGAAACGATCGTGCCTCCGCCGCATCCGGCGCCTGCAACAATCGTTGCAAGGCAAAATGCAGTGATCGAAAGTTTCTTCAGGCGAGCTTTCTTTAGCATGAGTTTTCCTGACTTTCGCTTGGGATGTTCTACGTCGCGCTGCGAATCTTCTGCAATCGGCTCCACAGCTCAGCAACCACTTCGGGATGCTGCGCCGCTACGTTGGTCGTCTCGCCGGGATCGGCCTCAAGATCGTAGAGTTCGCAGTTCTTGCCGGCCGCATGAGGCGAAGTCCCAGGCATGTCGAGGTCAAGCAACTTCCAACGTCCCCGGCGAATCGCAGTGCGCTGCCGCACGTCGGCTTCAATGAGCACGTCGCGTCCGTGTTCCGATTGGCCCAGCAATGCGGGCAACACATTTTCGCTGTCGAACGTTTGGCCCTGAGGCAAGGAGACGCCCGCCAGCGCGGCCATCGACGCCAGCAAGTCGGTCTGGCTGATCACGGCATCGGAAACGCCTACCGGTATGTGGCCGCGCCAGAAAGTGATCAACGGCACCCGCGTACCGCCTTCATAGAGTGAATATTTTCCACCGCGCAGTGCACCGGAGGGCGTGTGTCCATGCAGGTTCTCAACCGAGCCATCCGCATAGCCATCGTCAACCACCGGTCCGTTGTCGCTGCTGAACAAGATAAGCGTGTTCTCCATCAGCTTGTGCTTCTCCAGCGTTTCAAGCACCCGGCCCACGGTCCAGTCCAGTTGCTCGATCACGTCACAGCGAACTCCGCACAAACTCTTCGCCGCGAAATGCTCATTCGGCATGCGCGGAACATGAATGTCGCTGGTCGCGAGGTAGAGAAAAAAGGGCTTTTCATAGGAGGCATCGATGAAGCTCGTCGCTTTTTCAGCGAGCGTCGCGGCCATCTTTTCGTCGATCCAGCGCGCACTGTTTCCACCGGTCATGAAACCGATTCGGCTTACGCCGTCGACAATCGTGCCGTCGTGTCCCTCGCTCAACTTCATCTTCAGCAGGTAAGGCTCGTCGTGCCCGGTAGGATCGTCGCCCACCAGCTTTTTGTAGTCCACACGAATCGGGTCTTTCGGGTCGAGACCGACGACGCGCCCGTTCTCAACATAGATGCAGGGAACCCGATCGGCTGTAGCCGGAATGATGAACGAATAATCGAAGCCTACTTCGCGCGGTCCCGGAGCGATCTCCCCGTTCCAGTCAATCCCGCCGCGCCCCAGGCCCATGTGCCACTTGCCAACGCATCCGGTTTTGTAGCCGGCCTGTTGCAGCAGAGACGGCAGCGTGGTCTGATGGTCCGCGAATAGCAGCGCCGCATCGCCGGGCAGAATCTGCGCATCGCGACGTCGCCAGGCATACATCCCGGAGAGAATCGCATAGCGCGAAGGCGTGCAGACCGATGCGTCGGCGTGTCCGTCGCGGAATCGCCGCCCGCACTGTGCCAGGCCGTCGATGTGCGGAGTGCGCGGAAGCTTGGCGCCGTAGCAGCCCAGATCGCCATAACCGACATCGTCGGAGAGGATGAGCACGATATTCGGCTTTTGCCCCGAGCCCGATGCGGCCAGCGCGCGCGTTACGGCCTGGTTGTGAAAGAGAGCCGTTGCAAATGCCGCGGCCGTTCCTTTTAGAAAAGACCGGCGTGGGAGTGAATTCAATCGTCTGTCCTCCTGGCAATTTCGCCGAACGCAAAGCAGGCTCCGCGCTGTCGCTGCCATTCTAACCTCGGCGGCCTACGAGTTCCCTCTTTCTTTCGCCGGCGCTGCGGCGACCCCGAAACTTCGCTGCGTTGCCAACAGCGCGCCATCAGCCCTCCGCGTTCATCTACCATCAAGAGAGTCCAATGCCCACCAAGCCCAAACTCGGACAGAACTTCCTCGACGACGCGCAGGCCGTCGAGCGGATTGTGGCTGCGCTCGGCGATGTTTCCGGCCGCACCGTGATCGAGATCGGACCCGGTGGCGGCGCCATTACCGGAACCCTGGCCGCAAGGGCGCAGCACGTAGTCGCAGTCGAGCTGGACCACGACCTCGCCGTCCAGTTGCGCGCGCAGTTTTCACCGAGCGCATATAAGCAGATCACGGTCGTCGAGCAGGACGTGCTGAACTTCGATTTCGCTGAAGCTGCCGCCGCGGCCGGCGAGCGGCTGCGCGTGGTGGGCAACCTGCCTTACTACATCACCTCGCAAATCCTGCTCAAACTGGCCGCCAGCCACGCCGCGCTCGACGTTGCCGTCATAATGGTGCAGCGCGAGGTGGCCGACCGCATCACCGCCCAGCCGGGCTCGCGCGATTACGGGTTGCTCTCCGTCACGGTGCAGATGTACGGGCCCGCCGAGCGGTTGTTCACGCTTCCGCCCGACGCATTTTCACCGCCGCCCGACGTGCACTCCACGGTCTTCCGCTGGCGGTTCGCGCCGCGCTTTGCCGAGCTTGGTGTTGAGGAAGCGAGCTTCTTCCCCTTGGTGCGCCAGGCCTTTGCGCAAAAGAGAAAGACACTCGCCAACAATCTTCGCGCCGCCGGCTTTGCAGGCGCAGCCGCAGCAATGGCGCAGGCGGCCATTGACCCGCAAGCCCGCGCCGAAGCGTTATCCATTGAAACGTTCGCAGCGCTCTGGAAGATCCTCAATTCCGCGCACGTTGAACCTTAGCAGCCTGTGGTGCAAC